>DATGWV010000168.1:0-12220 GCA_035299305.1 Phycisphaerales bacterium
GTCCTCAAGCTCGCTCTGGAGTACATGCCCAAGATGACGGGCTACTTCCTCGCCTTCGACCCGGCACTCAGCCACTACAGCGAGCTCGTCGTGCAGAACAAGGCTCAACTGGGCGGTCTGCTGCAATACGTAGAGGGCTACGGCGGCAAGGCCCCCGGCAAGTTCTTCACCCACGGCTTCGCGAGCGATGTCAACATCCCGCTGTGGTGGAGCGTCTACTACTCGGGCACCGCGATTCACGCGCTGCACGTCATCATCGGCATGACCATGATCGCCCGCGCATACCTGCGCAGCTTCAAGGGTCACTACGGCTCGGGACACTACACCTTCGTCGAAATGACCGGCCTCTACTGGCACTTGGTCGACTTGGTGTGGATCTTCCTCTTCCCGCTCCTCTACCTCATCCACTAAGCAACTCGCGACAACCACCCTATCCAGCAGTTTTATTTCTCGCTCGTTTCCGCGGCTGTTCCAGCCGCTCTCAGGACCCTGACCCATGGCACACGCCGCTCACGCTCACGACTCTCAAGGCCATGCCGATCACGGCGAGCACCACGCTCACGTGATCGTTCCGCCCATCACGCTCAAACTCGTGCTGGGCGTGCTGCTGGGCCTGACCGTCCTCACCGTCGCCACCGCACAGGCCGAAGTCTGGGCGATGAACTACTTCGGCATCGTTCTGCCCGCATGGATCAACGTCGCCGGCGCGATGCTGATCGCCACCGTCAAGGCGGTGCTGGTCATGGCCTACTTCATGCAGCTTCGCTATGACAACCCGATGAACACGGTTGTCATGCTCTTCACGTTTTTCGCGGTGGGGCTCTTCCTCTTCTTCACCAGCCTCGACCTCTTCACGCGCGACCGCGTGTACGACTTCAAGTCGGCCCCCGTCATCGCGGGCGGCATGGGCGGCCAGCATGGGCTGCCCGCTGCGACACCCCTCGTTGAATTCAGCAGGCAGAAGGCGAAGGACCGCCTCAACGCCGAACATCCCGGCCGCTACGACGAAGTGAAGGCTCTGCTGTCGCACGCCAAGCACGGCCACGGTCACGGCGAAGATACCACCGTCAGCAACGCCAACCGCAGCCGCCCGCGCGTGGGCCTCACGATGCCCGCCACGAGTCACGGCGGCGAGCATGGCGACACGCACGGCGAAGCCAAGCCCGCCGAAGGCAAGCCGGCTGACGCGCACGGCGGCCACTGAAACGTTCGCATTCCACGAGTCAGATTGATGTCGCTGACGCAATCATCGCGAACAACCAAGCAACAAAAAAGCCCTGCAACCGCAGGGCTTCTTTCTTTGATGGGTTGTGCAGTGCTCGCGTGTCGGCGAGCACTCAGTTCATGTCCGCATCAGTGCGCATGCTCTTCCTGCGGCACAGCCATGCCGTTCTTGAGCTTGTAGTCCTTCAACGCCGCACGAATCGCGTCTTCAGCAAGCACGCTGCAGTGAATCTTCACAGGCGGCAGGCTCAACTCTTCCACGATCTGCGTGTTCTTAATTGCCGCCGCTTCGTCAAGGTTCTTGCCCTTGAGCCATTCGGTGGCGAGGCTGCTGCTCGCGATCGCGCTGCCGCACCCGAAGGTCTTGAACTTGGCGTCCTCGATCACACCGGTTTGCTGGTTGACCTTGATCTGCAACTGCATCACGTCGCCACACTCAGGCGCGCCGACGAGGCCGACGCCGATGTCCTTGCGGTTCTTGGTCTCGGCGGACGTGCCAAAGTTGCCAACGTTGCGGGGGTTCTCGTAGTGGTCGATGATTTTGGGTCCATATGCCATGGCGGGGGTCCTTCGAGGTAGGCACTAGGCACTGGGCACTAGGCTCTGGGGGAATGCAGTCGTTGATCGGGCGACAAACGCGTCATTTGCCTTGGCACTAGTGCCCGATGCCCAGTGCCAGGTGCCTCTTTCAGTGGTGAGCCCACTCCACCTTGCTCAGATCAATGCCTTCCTTGTGCATGTCGTACAGCGGGCTCATCATGCGGAGCTTCTTCACGGCTTCCACGATCTTCTTGATCGCGAAGTCGACTTCGTCCTTGGTGGTCCAGCGGCCCATGCTCAGGCGCAGGCTGCTGTGCGCGAGTTCGTCGCCCACGCCCAGGCCCTTGAGCACGTAGCTGGGTTCCAGGCTCGCACTGGTGCACGCGCTGCCGCTGCTGCACGCGATGTCCTTGATGGCCATCATGAGGCCTTCGCCTTCGACGAAGCCGAAGCTGATGTTGGCGATGTGGGGCAGGCGCTTAGTCGCATGGCCGTTCACTTCGCAGCTATCCAGATGCTTGGTGATCTCGCTTTCGAGATACTGCCGCAGCGCGAGAAGACGCTGGCCGTCGTGGTCCATCTCGTGCATCGCGATTTCGCACGCTTTGCCAAGCCCCACAATGCCCGTCACATTCAGCGTGCCGCTGCGGAAGCCGCGTTCCTGGCCGCCGCCATCAAACAGGCTGCTCAGGCGCACGCGCGGCTTGCGACGACGCACATACAACGCGCCGATGCCCTTGGGCCCGTACAGCTTGTGCCCGCTGAAGCTGAGCAGATCGATGTTGTCGCGCTCGACATTCGTGGGCATCTTGCCAACCCACTGCGTGCCGTCGACGTGGAAGATCACATCGCGCTCGTGGCACAGCTTTCCGATCTCGGGAATCTCGTTGATCGTGCCGATCTCGTTGTTGGCCCACATGATGCTCACAAGGATCGTGTCCTCGCGCATCGCCGCCTTGATCATTTCCGCCGTGTACACGCCATCCTTCGGAGGCGAGAGGAACGTGACGTCGAACCCTTCCTTTTGCAGGCGCTTGCACGGATCCAGCACAGCCTTGTGTTCGATCGTGCCCGTGATGATGTGTCCGCGCTTCTGCGAGCCCGCGGGGGCCTTTTCGTACATGTACGCCGCGCCCTTGATGGCGAGGTTGTTGCCTTCGGTCGCGCCGCTGGTGAAGATGATTTCCTTCTCGTCCGCGCCGATCAGCTTCGCCACCTGCTCGCGCGCCTTGTCCACACCTTCTTCAGCGCGCCAGCCGAAGCGGTGGTTGCGGCTGCCAGGATTGCCGAAGTGCTGCGTGAAGTACGGCAGCATCGCTTCCACCACCCGCGGGTCACACGGGGTGGTCGCGGCGTGATCCATATAAATGCCATCGATCTTCAGAGCAGGGGAGGTGGTCATGGGCGGTCCTTACGGGAAAACACTGGGCGTGAACTAAAGCCTGACGGAAAAACTCGTCGGGCTGCATGAATTCGTTGACATTGACTGAGCCGACGCAGAGGAGTCCGAACTCCTCAATTGAGAATCAGTCTCAACTGCTTAGCGTAGGGGTCAGTATCGTTCGATGCCACTGCAAAGTTCGCGTGGCAGACTCAATTCACCGGCGAACAACGTATAGTCATGTCGGTGCAGGGATCGCAACCAACCCGCGCGGCCATGGGCAGCCTCACGCTGCTGCTGGTTGTCGCCTTGACCCTGCAACTCGCGCCGATGGTCGCCCAAGCTGGGCAGGCCACACGTATTCACGAGCAGGTCCGCCTCGCCGAGCCCATGCGCATGGTGGTGGGGGTGCCCGCTCGCCGGCAAGGCGAGAAGCCTGACAAAGTCTCCGTCTTCGCGCGGCTGCCCATTGTGCCCGCGCGCGTCTTGACAGTGCAGCCCGGCGTCACGTTCGCGGATCACGCGACGACGCCGATGCACCTGCACCTGGAAATGCTGGTAAGCCTGCCGCCGCCTGCTGCGCGGGTTTTCTGAACCGGTGCATGCGCGTTGAGCGCGTGCGAGCACTTCCGTCGCGGGCAACGCGCCCGCATGCAGCATCATTCCATTCCCAGACACTTCGGTGCGGGCGAGACGCCCGTGCCCCCTCGTGTCATCGCATCATTTCCGAGACATCATCATGGCAGAGCAAGGCATTCCCATCATCGGGCCGATCCTCAACAAGATCATCGGCACCCGCAACGAACGTTTCGTCAAGAAGTACACGCAGCGCGTCAACGAGATCAACGGCCTCGAAGCCCAGGTCCGCCAACTGACCGACGCCGAGATTCGCACCAAGCTCGCGGACTTCCGCACGCGCGTGGACAAGGGCGAAGACAAGGACCGCGTGATGGTCGAAGCCTTCGCCGTTGCACGCGAAGCGATGGACCGCGCGGTGGGCATTCGCAACGTCTTCAATCCCACGTTCAACTTCGATCCCTCCGCCCTTCCCGCCGATATGCAGGCTCTGTACGCCGAGATCAAGGCCAAGGCGGATGCCATGCCCGTGGTCGTGCCGCGCACGTACATGGAAGACCAGAACACCGTCATTCCGCAGAATGCCGAGGCGGACCAGAAGGACGAGTTCCTCGGTCACAGCGAGATGGTGCCCGGCTGGCGCCGCGTCGAAGTGCCCAACAAGTTCTACGACGCCGTCCGCGCGATCTACCCGGAAAGCCGCCCGCCCTTCCGCGCCCGTCCCTTCGACGTGCAGCTCATCGGCGGCATGGTGCTGGGCCAAGGCAAAATCAGCGAAATGAAGACGGGCGAAGGCAAGACCATCGTCGGCCCGCTCGCGACGTACATGGCGTGCATCGAGCGCATGAAGGTCCACGTCGTCACCGTCAACGACTATCTCGTGCAGCGCGACCGTGACTGGACGTTCCCGTTCTTCCACGCTCTGGGCATGACTGCCGGCGCGATTCACCCCCAGCACCAGCAGCCTGAAGAGCTCAAGCGCTTCATGTACCGTTGCGATGTCGTCTACGGCACCACCGCCGAGTTCGGCTTCGACTTCCTGCGCGACAACATGAAGCGCTCGGTCGAGCAGCAAGTGCAGAAGAAGCGTGACTTCGCAATCGTCGACGAAGTGGACAGCATCCTCATCGACGAAGCCCGCACGCCGCTCATTATCAGCGGCCAGGCTCACGAAGACACGCCGCGCTACGACCTCGCCGACCGCCTCGCGCGTCACTTGGTCAGCAAGCAGCGTCCGTGGAATGAACTCGAGGAGAAGGTCAACCGCTGCGAGATGCGCATCAAGGGCATCGAGGGCGACATTCGTCAGGCCCGCGATAAGGCCAACATCCCGGCGTTGCAGCAGCAACTGGCCGAAGCCAAGAAGGAACTGCCCTCGCTCAAGGCCCAGCGCGACCAGCAGCCGCAGTATTACGAAGTGAAGATGGAACGCAAGCAGTGCCACCTCACGCACGAAGGCGTGAGCGAAGCCCAGCGCGTCGCCCAGATCGGTTCGTTCTACATCGAAGAGAACATGGACGTGCCGCACCTGCTCGAGCAGAGCCTGCGCGCTCACACCGTGTACGAACTCGATCGCGATTACATCGTGCGCGAGCTGCCCGATCAATACACGGGCCGGCCCACGCCCAGCGTCGTCATCGTCGATACCAACACGGGTCGCCCGATGGTCGGTCGCCAGTGGAGTGACGGCCTGCACCAGGCTGTTGAATGCAAAGAGCGCGTGCCGATCAAGCAGGAAACGCAGACGGTCGCGTCGATCACGATTCAGAACTTCTTCAAGATGTACAAGCGCCTCGCGGGCATGACCGGCACCGCCGACACCGAAGCGCAGGAATTCCACGACATCTACAAGCTCGACGTCGTCGCCATTCCCACCAACCGCGCCATCCGCCGCAATGACTTTGATGACGTCGTGTTCCTCTCGGGCAAGGACAAGTGGAACGCCATCACCGACGAGATCAAAGCCTTCTGCGATGGCGGCCGGCCCGTGCTTGTCGGCACGACGAGCGTTGAAAAGAGCGAGAGCCTTTCCAAGCTGCTCACCAACAAGTACGCCGTGCAGCACGAAGTGCTCAACGCCAAGCAGCACGATCGCGAAGCCCACATCGTCGAGAACGCCGGTCAGCTCGGCGCCGTGATGATCGCCACCAACATGGCAGGCCGCGGCACCGACATCAAGCTCGGCAAGATCAGCCGCGAGCAGTTGCTCGATCACTGGCTCCGCCGCGGCATCGCGCCGCGCACGCTGACGGTGGACGCCAGCGAGAGCGAAGTGCGCGAGCAGATCTACCGCAAGATCGCCAGCAAGGAGCTCGAAATCGATAAGAAGCAGGCGGAAACCATGCCGTTTGCCGAACTTGAACTCCAACTGCTGCGCAAGTGGGCCAACAAGTACACGTGGATGGGCCCCGACAAAGTTGCCAAGGCAAACGCGGAGACGCTGCGCGAAGCCCTCGACGAGAACGGCCGGTTCCTGCTGCACCGCATTCGCTGGTTTGAAACCATCGAAGACATGGGCGGCCTGCACGTGATCGGCACCGAGCGCCACGAAGCCCGCCGCATCGACAACCAGTTGCGCGGCCGTTCAGGTCGCCAAGGCGACAAGGGCTCCAGCCGCTTCTTCGTGAGTCTCGACGATGACCTCATGAAGATGTTCGCAGGCGAGACCACGATGAAGATTCTCGCCAGCCTGGGCATGAAGGAAGGCGACGCGATCGAACACCCCATGCTGAGCAAGCGCATCGAAGGCGCGCAGCGCAAGGTCGAAGAACGCAACTTCCAGATTCGCAAGCAGGTGCTTGAGTACGACGAGGTGATGGAAGCCCAGCGCCAGTACTTCTACGGCCAGCGCCAGCGCGTCATCGAAGGCCGCGACGTGCGCGGTCTGCTCTTCGACATGGTCCGCACCACCGTCAAGGACGGCGTCGACAAGTACCTCGACGATCTGTATCCCTGCGAGTGCGCGGCGGAGTTCGCGAAGAACAAGCTCGAGTGTTCCATCGCGCCCGAAAAGCTCAAGGGCATGAGCTACGAAGAGATGGAAGTCGCCATCCGCGACGAAGCCAAGTACGACGCTCGCCAGGCGATCGAACTCACGTTGGGCGAATACCTCCCCAGCGAAGAGTCGGAAGTGAAGGTCGATTACGACACCGAAGGCCTCATTAAGTGGGCTCGCAACCGTTTCGGCGTCGAACTCGATCCCACGCGTCTACAAGGCGGCAGCGCCGCCGAGCGTCAGTACGTTCGCGATCAGCTCGTGCAGCGAGCGGAAGACGTCGTCGAGCACGCCGATCTCTCAGGCATCCGCGAGTACACGCAGAAGGACTTCGGTGCGGCCGAACTTTCCAAGTGGCTCAAGGACAAGCTGGGCTTCGACGTCCGCACGCAGGACATCCTCAGCGCGCAGAAGGACGCCGATCGCAACAACCCCGATCCCGTCACCACGATGGTCATGCAGCGCGTCGAGCAGTGGTACCACCGCCGCGAGATCGAGTATCCCGTCGAGTACGGCATCGGCATGTTCCAGAACATGGTGCGTCAGCCGGGCATCGGCCCGCAGGAAGCCGCCAAGGCCTTCCTGCAATGGGCCAACATGCGCTTCGGCCTCAGTTGGACGCAGGACATCTTCAAGACCAGCACGTTGCAGACCGCCAGTCAGCAGCTCATGCAGGCCAGCCAGAAGTTCGTCGACGAACGTCGCATGGAAAAGGAAATGGCCGACGCCATCGCGACCAAGACCGACGACGAGCTCAACGCGTACTGGGAAAAGATGTATCTGCGCCCGCTGCCGGACAACATGCGCTTCCTGAGCGGCGATGAACGCACCAACGCGATTCGCGCGGGTGTCGAGAACATTCGCCGACTCGAACTGCTCCGCTTCGAGCGCACCATCCTCATCGAAACGCTCGACACGCACTGGAAGGATCACCTCTACGCGATGGACCAGCTGCGCGACACGATTGGTTTCCGCACCTTCAGCCAGAACGATCCTCGCATCGAGTACAAGCGCGAAGGCTCGCAGATGTTCAAGGACATGCTCGAGACCGTCAAGCTGCGCGTGACCGAACTGCTCTTCAAGGCGCGTCTTGCTCCGCCGCAGGCCGCCCCGGGCTTCGCTCCGCGTCCCGCGCCCCGACCCATGGCACCCGCGGGCGGCATGGGTGGCTTGGGCATCATCGGCCCCGGCATGGGCGGCATCTCAGGCCCGGGCCTGGGCGGCCCCGCGCAAGCGTGAGCTCACGCGGGCCGGGCTCTGATCGGTGCCCCTTCAGCCAACCTTTCGCAACCCCCCGCACCCCTAGCCCGTACAGGCTGGGGGTGCGGTTTTTTCGCCGTGCCCTTATGCCCACGTTGTGAGTCTGGACGCCGCACGCGGCCGGATCATGCCTCCAAGAATCGACCTATGCACACCGCCACCCAACACCCCAGCCATCGTCGCGGCTTCACGCTCATCGAACTGCTGGTGGTGATCGGCATCATCCTGATCCTCATCGGCATCACCTTCGCCGTCGGTCGCAGCGTGGTGGGGGACGCCAAGAAGCGCACCACCGAGGACACCATCCGTGTCCTCGACGCCGCGCTCCAGGCGTACATCCAAGGCACGGGTGAGAATCCGCCGTTCCTCGTGGAGTTCGTTGACGCCGCGAACCCCAACAACCGCAACACGCTCATCGCCCTCGATGGCAACTACATGGACGGCGATGTACCCATCGCTGTCAACTCCGTGGGTGTCTTCCTCACGCTCGCTCAGCAAAACAGCGAGGCCAAGGCGATCCTCGACAAACTCAGCACCAAGCAACTCGTGCAACTCGACACCGACGGCGCGGGCGAACAGCCCACGCTCCTCACCGCGCTCGACGCATGGGGCCGGCCCATCCGTTTCGTTCACCCCAAGGGCGACGGCCTGATTCTCGGACAGGTCAACCGTCCCGTCACGTCCAACCTCGACAAGCGTCCTCTGCAGGATTGGCTCGACCCGCAGAATGCACGCCCTCCGTTCCTCTACGCCGACGCTCGCCGGAACAATTACAACGCCGACAGTTCAGGCGACGGCGATGGCGGCAAGGCCGCCGGCTCGCGACCATACTTCTACAGCGCGGGCGAAGACGGCCTGGTCGGCTGGGGCCAGCGCGACGGCGTCTGGGTCAACTACAACCTCGACAACGTCTACTTGAGCGACCCCACCTTCGCCAAACCCCCGCAGTAACCGCCGGTGTGTCCGTGTCCACCGCGTTCGCTCGCACAGCCGGCGAATCGCTGCCTCTACACACTTCTCCATCCCCGCGCGTGGAATCACGCTACGATCCGCCTATACTTCCCCTCACCATCCCGGGGTGTAGCGCAGCTTGGTAGCGCGTTTGACTGGGGGTCAAAAGGTCGCAGGTTCAAATCCTGTCATCCCGATTGACGATTGAAACGCCCGCAGGTCAAAGACTTGCGGGCGTTGTCGTTTATGGGCATTGACCTCTACGATTGCCAGATGGACCCAATCGAGCCACCAGAAGATTCTTCATGGCTTCCAGAATCGCTCGTGGGACGAGCAGAGTGGTTACCTGCTGAAGGAGAGCGGCCAGAGGGCATGTACATTTCCTTTGGCGGCAACATCGGCCGCACCAAGGTCTCGCTCCGTTTTTCTGGAGAGGAACTTGAGCCACATGTGCTCACCGAGGCGCTTCAGTGCTCGCCTTCGCGGTCATATCGCAAAGGCGATCCAGTTACGCGGGACGGACGTGGCCAGAGACGTCGCGGAATGTGGCTGCTGGAGTCACGACTCGAGGAGTCATTCAGTATTGATGCCCATGTCGGGGACGTTCTCAGCCGAGTCACCAACGATCTTTCGGTCTGGACAAACCTGGCTCGATTCACTCCAGACGTCTTCTGTGGTCTCTTTCTCTCCGCATTCAACCAGGGTGACACGCTTGCTCCAGCGACCATGCAGGCGCTCGCCGCTCGCGGCATTCGCCTCGGGCTCGATATCTATTCCAACACGGGCGAGGAATAGGCCCATTCGAGGCGCAGGGACGCGAGTAATCGAACCTCCGCTTGCCAATCCCTAACGCCCTCCAAGAAAAGTTCTATTGGTATACTGCCACCCTGATTGACGATTGAAACGCCCGCAGGTCAGAGACTTGCGGGCTTTGTCGTTTTTGGAAGAGGCGGAGTTAAAGATGCGCGAGCGACGCCCCAATCGCTCCGCTCCTTAGAGTGACGAGATGGAACGAGCGAGAACCCAGATCGACGCAGTATTCTTGTGCCGCCAACCGGGCCGCGGAATGGCTGTCGATGAGATATACGCCGCGGAAGCGGCGGCGGCACTCGAAGCGGGGCTCGACGTCATGCTCATTGACCATGACGCGGCGGTCGCGGGCAACTTTTCGAATGCCGTTCGAAGTGTGGATGCGAGCGGGGGCGGCCGTAGGTTTCTGTATCGCGGTTGGATGTTGGATGCCCAGATGTACCGCGGGCTTGTCGAAACGCTCAAACAACGCGACTGGCACGCCGTCACGTCGCCGCAGGATTACGAAGCGTGCCATCATCTCGTCGGATGGGCCGACAAGCTCGCGTCGCTGACGCCACGGAGCATGTGGATTCCACACAAGCCGCCGTTCACGCACCAGGAACTGAGGGATCTCCTCCAGAGCTTTGACGGCCCGGTGATCGTGAAGGACTATGTGAAATCGGAGAAGCACGCATGGACGCAGGCGTGCTTTATCCCAGACACATGCGACATAGATCAAGCCCTGGGCGTCATCAATCGCTTCATCGAGTTGCGCGACCGAAACTTCGAGGGAGGATTGGTGTTGCGCGAGTTTGTTCGATTGAAACCAATCGGAGAGGATGAACGGAGCGGGATGCCCCTTTCACGTGAGCTCCGCAGCTTCTGGATGGGCACCACATGCATCGCTGTGTCCGACTATTGGAGAAACGACTCCTCCGACCCTTTGCCTCAGGTCGCCGGGGATGCCGCGCGGCTAATCGAGCGCCCGTTCTTCACTATCGACGTCGCGATGACCGACGCGGGCGAGTGGATTGTCATTGAAGTCGGTGACGGTCAGGTCTCCGCATTGCCGGATTCACTTGACGCAAGTACGCTCTATGCCGGCTTGGTCGGGCGCTGACCCAACGAGGCAGCGACCATCCCGGTTCGACTGCTCCAGCACAGAACACCCTTCAGAAAGAGTTCTATTGGTGTACTCGCACCCCGACTTAAGCACAGACGCCGCGACAGATGTCGCGGGTGTCTGTGCTTAGTCCTCTTCACGACGACTTCTGATTTGCGGAACGCCATGCGATGACGGTCGCCTTGCTCCGCGCTTCAGCAATCTAGCGAAATCGTGAGGTCTGCTCGCTGCGACGTCGCTTGAGGGCCGGAGATCGGGTTCGCGCGGCCATTGGGTGGCTAAAGCGGGCTTGGGTGCGTTCTCAAGAGTGGAGCAGTGTCATGCGTTATCGAACTGGTGTTTCGCCTGTCCGTTTCAGTCGTTTGACCGTGGGTGTGCGTCTTGTGGCTGCTGCCGGAATGATGGTGACCGCGACCGGCGGCTTCGCCCAATCCATCACGAGCATCGGATTGCCGGCGGGGAGTTCCTTCTCCGGCGCATCCGCGGTGAGTGCCAACGGCTCTGTGGTCGCGGCCAACGTGGACATGGAGCGCGCCTATCGCTGGACATCGTCCGGGCTTGTCGGAATCGGATCGCTCTCCGGTGCCGCGGCGACCTCGGCGGAGGACATCAGTTCCGACGGGTCGGTGATTGTCGGCGGCGCCTTCTTCGTCGTTCCCGAAGAGACGGCCCGTGCCCATCGCTGGACCGCGGCTGGCGGCTTTCAAGACCTGGGCGTGTTGCAAGGTGGTGTCGCGTCCGTCGCCAGCGGCGTCAGCGGCGATGGCAACATCGTGACGGGTTACTCGTTCGACGCGGACTTCAACACCACCGCGTTCCGCTGGACCAGCGCGGGCGGCATGCAGTCGATCGGCACACTGCCCGGGGGCGCGTATTCCGAGGGCCGCAAAGTCAGCCGCGACGGCGGCACGATCATCGGCATCGCGGGCACGTCCGACGGCGACCGCGCTTTCGCGTGGACCCAGGCCGGCGGCATGCAGAATCTCGGCCTGCTCTCACCGAGCGATGGCGCTTCGAGCGCGTGGGGCGTGAACGCTGACGGCACTGTTGTCGCCGGTTTCAGCGGCAGCAACGCCGTCATCTGGACCAACGGCATCGCGCAGAACATTGGCATGCTTCCCGGTGCGACCAGTGCGATTGCCTACACGGTGAGCGACGATGGGTCACTGGTTGGCGGCTACAGCTTCTTCGGTTTCCAAGCAACCGCCACGCTCTGGTCGCAGCAACTGGGCACGGTCGATCTCAACACCTATCTCCCGACGCTCGGAATCGACCTTTCCGGCTGGGAGCTGGACTACACGCGTGACATCTCTGCGGACGGCACGACCATTGTCGGCGAAGGGCAATACAACGGCGAGCTCCGCGGCTGGGTCGTCAC
>DATGWV010000169.1:0-4184 GCA_035299305.1 Phycisphaerales bacterium
GCGTCTGACCAAACCGAGACTCACCGACTCCAACGCGGATTATCAGACAGCCAGAATGCTCATCCAACGGCGAACGTCGCCCCAAAAGCTGTATAAGCTCGTTCCGATATCGCTTGCCCGCATCAGCGTCTCGTGAGTTTCTCTTGACTCCAATGAGAGTCGCTGTAATCTGGCTCGCATGGAGAAGAGAACTTCACTCGGCGTTGCCGCAGCGGCGGTCTTGGCTTGTGGCTCCGCACACGCTGACATTCTGAACTACCGCGATTGGCTCACCGCCAACCCCACCACGCCCAACTCCACCGCCAATGAGTGGTACGGCACCATCGGGCTCGGCGGCCCCATGATGGCCACCGACGGCAGCTACTGGTACAGCCCAGGCTACCCCGCCCTGACGCCACTCCTGGGCCTTCGTACCACCGTCGGAAGCGACAACGGCGCCGCCGGTCCCGCCACCTTCGATGGCTCTTGGGTGCACCCGGGCTCCGGCGTTCCTGCCGTGCTCGTCTTCGCGCCCACCATCGCAACCGCGGTCGGCGGGATGGACATCCGATCCGAACTCATCGCCAACGGCCTCAGCGGCAATGGCATCACCATCACCGTCTACGCCACCATCGGCGGCAACACGAGCACCCTCGGCACGACCACCCTCGCCAGCATCAGCACCAGCGTGCTCGACTCCTTTAACCTCCCGAATGTCACGACGCTCAATCCGGGCGACTCGCTCTCGGTCGCCTTCGGTGACAATGGGTCGTATCTCTTCGATCACATGAACTTCAACGCCTGGATCACGGTCCCCACCCCCGGTGCGACCGCGCTTCTCGCCATCGGCGCCCTGGCCGCCGCGCGTCGTCGCCGCTGAGTTGGCTCGACACTGACCGAACAACTTCAGTTCAATCCTCCACGGCCCATGCCCCGCTCCCCGTGCCATCAGGCTTAGCTCTGCAAGCCTGATGCAAACACATCCATCGACGCCGCATCACCCTCTTCAGCGGCAAAGCCGCGCTCGCCTGTTGCCAGACGCGCCAACGTCTGGTCAACCACCCCAAAACACCTTCACCCCGGCAGGGGTGAGCGAATCACACCCCGCCCACATTCCTCCCCCGCCGCACCGCGACCATCACCGCCACCGCCTTCCACCACTCGCGGCACGGCCCCTGTTTTCGCTCCAGTGCCCCGCTCCCCGTGCCATCAGGCTTGGCTCTGCAAGCCTGATGCGAGCGACCAACGACGAAGAACATCACGCTCGCAAAGCCGAGCATGATTCACGCGGAAACCAATGCCACCAGCCACCGTGTACGCTTTTCATTCGCCGCTAGAGTCGAGTAGATCCCGACCCACGTAGTCTCACGGATTCTGGCAGGGATTTCATCGTCTCTTCGAGCCTTTCGGCAGCGCGGGCAGCGGAAACCCGCAGCCCGATTGCTGTCCCCCGATGAAATGACATTGCGACCGACGGAGGCTCGTCCGTAAACGTGACGCAGGCATCTCCGCTGCAAATATGAAGCGAGCCAGCACTCTCTGAGACTTTTCGGAGAACGTAAAGCCCGTAGCCTGTGTTCTCCCATCTTGATGGATCAACTCCGTAGCTTTGGCTTTCCCAAGCCGCCATGTCCGCGATGTCCGGAGACTTCGATGTGGCACCCGTCACGCCTTCGGCAGTCGCCAAAATGATGGCACTTGCGTCTGTGTAAGCGCGGTGGGTCGCGTTTCTCGCGAGGCTCTTGAGGATGCCAATTCCTTCGTCAAGGATGGCGATTTCGACAATGCCACTGTCCCAAGCTTGCGCTACTAGATACGCCTTGGCTGCACCGCTGTGCTCATACACATTCCGGAGAATTTCACGGAGGGCGTATCCAATCGCCAGAGTCTCTTTGGTTTCGCGGGTTCCGGTCTGGAGAAGGATTGCGGCGAGTCGCTTTGATCGCTCGTAAATCTGCTCGTGGATCGACGCGCCTGCCTCGTTGTTCAGCTCGCGAAATTGAATGCACGTAATTGGTAGGTACTTGCGTTTCCCATGCGTATGACCGGTCGGCTTCCCGCCCGAAATGCCGGCTGCATCGTAAAAGCCCATCCAGGAGAGATAGGAGTTCTCCGTAACTTTGCCGAGAATCGCGCAGTGCGTTCCAGCGGCAAGTCGAGCGGTGCGAAAGCGCCGGATCGCCGATGCAACTAGAAGCATTCCTAGTGGGTCCGCCCACGGCTCGTGCCGTATGTCGAGAGTGCACTTCTCTTCGGGCGCTATAGCTGCTAGAGACTGGGCAAATCGGATCGCTTCCACAGTATCAAGCCGAGCAGGCAGCGAAATCTGACGCACTTGCTGAACCTCGATATAGCGCCGTATGGACGCACTTGTGCCGGGCAGCGCACTGGCGGTCGCTTGTGCGATCATCCCGCCGCATGCACGAGGTGCTGGTAGACGACGGAAGCGAAATCTCTTCTCGCGTCGGACTCCTAGCACAGTCGTGATGGCTCGTGGCGAAAGAAAGCTTGGCGACGCGATCAGCAACTGGACTTACTGGGAGATCGTCCACTCGTATGCCTGGCCTTCCTTGCCTGGCCATTTATGGAATGCGCCCTTTGCCAGCACGGGCATAACTTCAGCAAGTTCGTTGCTCGAACCAGCACTGAGCACACGGATCTCGACAGCTGGTCGGGTCTTCAAGTCGACTCGATCACCTTTGCGAAGAAACCGGACCGTCAGAGCCCGCTGATGAACAACGCTCGACCGGTTGACCACACCAGTCATCTGGCCGCTCGCGTCGTATTGCGGGATCGCCTGCGTCCGTGTCTCACCCTGTCCATCAATCGAGTAACTGAGAGTCACCAAGTAGTCGGCAGCTTTGGCGTCGACAGCCTGAAAGCCAACCCTAGTGAGCTGCGTTTGGAGTTGCTCGCTGTAAACTTCCCAATCCAGTGCCTCGGTCTGATGGTCGTAGGGAACAACCGCAACCTTCAGCGGCGGTGCCGGTGGATCGTTGGCGTAGAAGTATGTCGTCGTACCGCTGAATTGCGATGCGCAGCCAGATGCACCGAGACATACAGCAGCAAGTACAACCAACAGGTAGATTCTCATTCTTCGCTCCCCTGACTCACGCCAACATCGGCTCGACGGTCAACATACCGCGTTAGGAATGTAGGGCGTTCTATCGCGAGCGGCTAGTTTTCTGATCTTGCCGATCGGCAGGATGGGGTGCCGGGGAAGGGCGGCAGCCCTTCCCGGCGTCGGTCCACCAATCGCGTCGTCTCACCCCAAGAGCCAGCGCACGCCCACAGATCAGCCCCCATCACGCACACCAACAAAAAATCTGCACCCTACTCACCGCCCCCGTGCGCGCAATGCACGTCACTCCCCATTTTCCCGCGCACTTTTCCTCGCCGCGCTGGTATAACACATCAGCCACGTGCGACACAGTTCGCCGCGGCGGGATCATGCACGAATCGACCGGGGAGGGGACCATGCAACTGACCACGTACGACCACGACCTGCTGCGCCAACTCATCGCGCACAAGTTTGACTTCGGCCAAGTCGCGTTCAATCGCTACATCCGCCGCGACCAACTCGAGTGGTGGTCGCGCCAGCCCCACATCGCGAGTGCACTCGCCGCCGCCAAACACGCGGCCACTCACCCCACCAACCAATCAAGCAGCAAATGCCTTCCCTCCAGTCCCCCGTCCCACCAGCACTGCGCTACTTCCCAAGCGCCCACGCCGCACTCCGGCACTCCGCACTCCGGCACTACTCCTCCCTCACTCCTCATCCCACCCACGGCTGTACTCAAAGCTCTCGCGCCGCAGCCCGACATTCAGCACCAGCCCCACGATGAGCCACTGCAGCACCATGCTTGTGCCGCCATGGCTCACATACGGCAGCGTAATGCCGATGATGGGCAAGAGCCCCAGGTTCATGCCGATGTTGACCATGACCTGCGCGAACAGAAAGCCGCACGCGCCGACGCACATCAGCCGCCCAAACGGCTCATTGCACGCCGCGGCGGTCCACAGCGCGCCCAGCATCCACACGGCAAAAAGCCCGAGTACCGCTGCGCCGCCCAACAGCCCGAATCGCGTGACGATGGGCGAGAAAACCATGTCGTTGTGCCGCTCAGGCAGCGCATTGAATCGCTGCAACGCGCGAGCATGCTCGTCGCTGGTGCCGACAAGCTGCCCCGCGCCGATGAGTCGCT
>DATGWV010000170.1:0-7699 GCA_035299305.1 Phycisphaerales bacterium
CGCAATCTGTCCATCCTGCTTCGAGCGCTCGCGTTCCAACTCCACCGCGCGTCCCCACATCCACAACTGCGTCTCGTTGGGACCGCGTCGCGCGGGGCCGCCCGCGCTGCGCATCGGCCTGCCCTGCATCATGTCCGAGTACGTGCGAAAGAACGTCGCGATGCCTTCGATGATGTGAAACGGCATGAGCACGAAGTTCTTAATCTGCGAGAAAACGCCCGGCGGATCAGCAAACGGCTTGTACGGTCGGCGAATGCACAGCAGCGATCCATCACGCATCACACGCGGACTCAAGTAATCAAACTGTGCATGCTCGGCCAGCGTCTCATGCACATCGCGATCCAGATCAAGCCGCATGATCGCGCTGGGGCCGTAATGCGTGCACATGCCCATCGCATCGCGCGAGCATCCCGCCGAGTGATACACGATGACCCCGTGTTCGCTAACCTGTTCGCCTGCTTGCTTACTCATCACCCACGCCGGCGCACCGTCAAACGCATCGCCCTCGGTCACTTGTCGCAGCCCGCCGCCCGTCGGCCCTGTCACGCCGATGTGCGCCGTGCCGTCAGGCCGCTGCAGCGACATCGCGATTTTCCCCGTGCTCGGATGCTGCGTCACATCGCTGGTGCGCGTCTCCATGCGATGAAAAATCCGCCGCTCCTCGTCCTTCGCGACATCAAGCGAGAACAGACCGCCCGCCAGATCGGTCTGCAGCGAGTAGAGCAGCGTGCCCGTGGTGCCCGCGCTCACCGCCGTAAATCGCACCATCCGCACGCCAACTTCCGGCGTGACGCCGCTCATCGGCATCATCGATCCCGCGCCCAGATTCCACCCCATCGATTGCTGCTTCCACGTGTTCTGCTCGCGCTCCCGCTCGGTGCGCTCCAGAAATTGCCGCACGTACTCACTGCTCACAACAACCGGCGGGCCATCGCCCACCAGTTGCAGCACACCTTCCGCAATAAACGCGACTCGTCGCCCCATAGTGCCCCAGCGTACGCCCATGAAAAATGCCCGAGCACGCGCCCGGGCATTCACGATTCCTTCGGTACTTCGTCTCTTCTGGACTGCTCCCCTCACCGCCCGCCATACTGCTTCGCGTAATACTCGCGATACGCCCCGCTCTTCACGTTCTTCCACCACGCTTCGTTGCTCTTGTACCAGTTGATCGTTTCAGCAAGCGCCGCAGGCCACGCGCTGCGCGTCGGCGTCCACCCAAGTTCCGCCTTCGCCTTCGAGCAATCAATCGCGTACCGGCGATCATGCCCCGGCCGATCCGCGACGGGCTTGATCATCTCGTGACCCTTGCCCATCAGCCGCAAAATCTCATGCGTCAGTTCCAGGTTGCTGCGCTCGTTGTTGCCGCCAAAGTTGTACACCTCGCCCGCGCGACCCTTCTCAAGCGCAGTCAGCACGCCTTCGCAGTGATCGTCGACATGAATCCAGTCACGCACGTTCTTCCCATCGCCATACAGCGGCACTTGCTTGCCTTCGATGAGATTCGTGACAAACAGCGGAATCACCTTCTCCGGAAACTGAAACCGTCCGAAGTTGTTGCTGCAGCGCGTCGTCACGATGTCCATATGGAACGTGTGGTGATACGCCCGCGCCAGCAGATCGCCGCCCGCTTTGCTCGCGCTGTACGGACTGTTCGTCTCGATGGGCGTCGTCTCCTTGAACTTCAGTTCAGGCTTCTCAAGCGGCAGGCTGCCATACACCTCGTCGGTCGAGACGTAGACGAATCGATTGCTCTTCATCCACGCGCCGCCCTTGGCACGCCGCGCCGCATCAAGCAATGTCTGCGTGCCGATGACGTTCGTCATCACGAACGGCCGCGAATCCAGAATGCTCCGGTCCACGTGGCTCTCCGCCGCCATGTGCACAATCGCATCGCACTCCTCAATGAGCGGCATCACCGTCTTCTCGTCGCCGATGTCACCTTTGACAAAGCGATAACGCGGATTGCTCTCCAGCCCGCGCAGATTCTCGAGATTGCCCGAGTACGTCAGCACGTCGAGATTCGTGATGCGATAGTTGGGCCGGTCCTTGAGAACCAGGTGAACAAAGTTGCTGCCAATGAACCCGGCGCCGCCGGTGAGAAGAATGTGCATGATCGTTCCTTCGTTGATTTCGTCATTCTAGTGATGCGTCACCGGGGCGCGTTCACGCCTCAATCCGTCCCATCACATCCGCCAGCGCCGTTCGCCAAGGCGTCATCGACCCTACCAGCTTCTCCGTCTGCGACACATCCAGCACGCTATACGCCGGCCGCTTCGCAGGCCTCGGAAATTCATCGCTCGTGCAAGGCAACACCTCGCCCTTCGCGCCCGCCAAGCGTCCAATTTCCTGTGCGAACTCAAACCACGTGCATTCGCCGCCATCAGTCGCATGTTGCACGCCGCGTGCTTTCGCACCAATCAACGCAAGCGTCGTGCGTGCCAAGTGCTCGCTGCTCGTTGGTCGGCCGCGCTGATCATTCACCACCTTGATGCTCGGCTTGCTCAACAGCAGCCCGCGAATCGTCCGCACAAAGTTCTTGCCCCATGGCGCGTACAGCCAGCTCGTGCGTACATGCAGCCAGTGCTCGCTCGCGATCTGCTCCAGCGCCGCTTCGCCCGCCGCCTTGCTTCGCCCATACGCATTCAAGGGCTCGCGTCGCTGCGACACGCCATACGGCGAGCTCGCCACACCGCTGAACACATAGTCGGTGCCGAAGTTCACAAACAACGCCTTGCGCCGCGCGCACGCCTGCGCCATCTCGCGCACGCTGTCCCCATTCACGCGCGTCGCCGCTGCTTCCTGCGTCTCGGCTCCATCAACATCCGTCCACGCCGCACAGTTGATGAGCACATCACACGCATGTTCCGCAAGCAGCGCATCCACTCCCGCGCCAACCTGTCCGCCGCCACCCGTACTCAAATCCACGCGATTACGTCCCGCCGCGACAAACACGATTTCACGCCGCGCAAGCTCCTCGCGAAATGCGCGTCCCAGCATCCCCGATCCGCCAATCAGCAACACCTTCACGCGCCGCTCCTCTCGCCAATCAACTCGCGAAACAGCCGGTCCGTGCGCTTCGCAATCGCATCAATCGACAATTCATCGCGAAAGCTCGCATTCCCGCCGTCCGCAATCGCGTCGCGCAGCGCGCCATCACGCACAAGTTCGCGAATCGCCTCCACATACTGCTCGTGCGTCTTCACCAGCATGCCATTCACGCGATGCTTGAAGAAGTGGGGGTTCTCGTGCAGATCACTCGCGACGATGGGCACATCCGCAGCCAGATACGCCAGCACCTTGCCAAAGCTCTTGCCTTCCGCAAAGTGACTCGTCGGCGCCAGCACGTGCAGTCCGACCGCCACTTCATTCAGCGACGCCACAAACTCGCTGTTGGGCATGAACTCACGCGTCTCGCACGTCAGCCCCGCCTCGCGCATCGGCTGCAAGTACGCATTCGCCTCCTCGCGCGTCGCTGGCGTCACGCCATACAGCCGAAACGTGAACGCCATCGGCTTCGCCGCGTCGATCATCGCCCGCTGCACGATCGCCGCCTCATCGCGATACTTCATCGAATCGCTCTGCGCCCACGCGACAATTACCTTGCGCTGCGAAGGCCGCACCGCAGGTCGCGCCGCCGGCATCGGGTGCCCTGTCCACACCACATGCACATTGCTGTTGAACTGCCGGCACCACGCCGCGACATTCTGACTGCCCGCCGTCACCATGTGCGCGAGCTTGCAATTCACTTCGCACTGCACGGCTTGCTCAGGCGTCTTGTAGTCCGCGTCGTCCAGGTCAAACACCCACTTCGCGTTCGTCGCGTAATAGTCAGGCCAGTTGAGCGGGTTCCGACCCTTCTGCATCACGGCCACATCCGGCTTCTCAAGATCCAGAATCCGCTGCCGCTGCGACTTCTCAAGTTGTGCCGGCACCACCGTCGCCCGCCAACCACAACGCTCCAGCGCTTGCGCCAATTCATACGCGCGCAAGTTCGCACTGCCGCAACTCTCCGCCGTGTTCGGAAAAAACACCACGCGCCGCAGCCCGCCAGGCTTGCGCACCCGCTCCCAATGCACCTTCAGCTCGCGAGCCCGATGCCCCAGCCAGCTCTTCGCCGTCAGTGCATCAGGCTGCCTGCGCGCGGCGAAATCCGCAGCCGAAGCCGCAATCCGCGCCGGATCTGTCAATGCCTGCGCCATCCGCCAATGCTATCGGATAACTCCCCGCTTCGGTGCAGCGTTATCGGCAACTTTGTCTCCGGGTACCCCCACGCTCCGCGTGGGGCGAAGCACGGTGACGCGCTCACCGCTTGCGCGTCGCCGACCACGTCATCTCAAACGACCGCGTCAGCGATCGCACGCGCCCATGCATGCCATCCGACGTCGCATCCCACGTGCCGACCCAGTAGTATGGCCCGCCCATCTGCCCCTTCTCATCACTCACGAACCCAAACGCGCACTCGCCGCGTTTGGATACATGCAAAAGCCCATTATCAAACGCCGACCCCCCGTACACGCTTCCCGTGAACGTCATCGCCGTCACACGCGGCTCATCCGCCGCAATCACCAGGTCTTTCATGTACGACTTGTCTTGAGCGGGCGACAGATCCATCTCCCACGTGCCGCTCAACGTGCTCGCTCTGACTTTGGCGCGAGAATCATCGCTGTCCGCACGTCCCGCTGCGCACCCGCAAACGGCGCACGCCACCACCCCAACGACCGCAACTCCAGCCGCCGCCCGCATTACGCCGCTTCGCATGTCCAGTTCCTTATCCGTGTCGCACGTGCCACGGGAAGCCGACAACCGAGTCAAACGCCCGCCGGTCTTCATCAGGCTTCGCAGCGTTGTACGCATGCGTGACATAATACAGCAATCCCGCCGGCGTATCGCCGCACGTCGCCGCGCCATGCCACAAAGGCGGCGGAATCACCATCACGCCCGGCCGCTTCTCGCCAATCACCAGCAGCCACGCGACGTTGTCCGTCTCGCGATACACGCCAACCTTGATGTGCCCCTGCAGACAGATCCAGAAATCCGTCTGCAGCGCATGCCGATGCCACGCCTTCACGACGCCCGGATACTGCACGCTGAAATTGATCTGCCCCTGCGGCCCCATCACCCCCTGCATCTGATTCATCATCGACCAGCCGCGATCATCCGTGAACAACTGCGCCGGCACAAACACAGGCTCGTTGTTCGCTTTCGCATGCTCATGCGCCGCCGCGAGATCACCGTTGGGCCAGATTTTGGGAGAGATGGTTTTCATGGTCAGTTCGATACATGCTGCTGACGTGAATGTGAATCCAACGAGATATCGGTAGTTTCGTGACCGAAGTTTGTCGTTGTTTTCGGTTTGAGTTCGCGTCTGCGGCGAGATTCCGAGAAGAACACAGTCCCGAAAGCCAAGCTAGTAGATTGACGCCCGTTGAGTATCGTGGTATGTTGGAACCCGATTCAATCCTGAATTCGACGCAGAGTCGAGAATAGGAAGCATGTCGATGCGCTGCTACATCGGGTCGGATTTCTCCACCGCCCACATTCGTGCCTGCGTCGTTATCGCCACGGGCGCGGTCACATCCATCGCATCAGCCCAGTGGTCCGTCACACAGCTTCACGTCGGACCATCATCCAGCTCGCTCGCATTTGCCGCCAGCACTTCGGGCGAGCAAGTCGGTCGCGGCTTTGGTCCAGATGGCCTGATCTCCTATCGCGCGATGCTCTGGCGCGGTTCCGCCGCATCCGCCGTTCAACTGCATCCCGCCGATGGTTCGTTCAGTTCCGCAAACGCCGCTTACGGCTCCCAGCAAGGCGGTACCGTCTTCAAGGCAAGCGGCTATCGTGCCACCATCTGGAGTGGCACCGCTGCCTCCGCTGAAGACCTCGGCCCCGGCGAGATTCTCGCGATGTCTGCCGGCGTGCAAGGCGGACGTGTCGGCAACGCAGCGGCCTTATGGCGCGGGACCGCTGCATCGTTCGTCAACCTTGCCCCCGTGAACCCAAATCCGGGCGGCGCGCAGTTCACGGCATCACAGGTACTCGCAGTCCACGGCAACCGACAAGTCGGGTCCGCAACGCAAACCATAGCCGGATTCGGCAACATCGAGCGCGCCGCTATCTGGAGCGGCACCGCTGCGTCGTATCAGCCTCTGCCTGGTCCGGATCCCACCAACCTCTCGGCAACCCGCGCAACCGCGATGAGTGCGACCCAGATTGTCGGTAACTACATCGACTTTCTAGAAGACAGCAACACGGCGCTCTTGTGGAATGCCGCCACGCTCCAGCAGACCGAGCTCCGAGCACCCAACGCCACGTCAACGCTCGCATACGGCGTCGACGCCGACAGGCAGGTCGGCTCCGCCAAAATCAACAACCTTCAGCATGCAAGCCTGTGGAGCGGCACCACGGCGTCGTGGATAGATCTGCACACTTTCGTGCCCGCCGAATTCAGTCAGAGCGTCGCGACCTCTATCGCCGTGTCCAACAGCACTATCGACATCACCGGCTATGGCATCTTGCCCAGCGGTGAGTTCCGCGCCTTGCTCTGGTCACAACCCGTGCCCACCCCCGCCGGACTCACTGCCTTCGCGCTCGCCGGCGTCGTCTGCTCGCGCCGCCGTCGCTGACGCTTGACGCGCGTCAGTTCTCATGTTTCCCTGCCGCACGTCAAGCGTCTTCGCATCCGCACGGGTCACCCCGCGCGACTTCTCGCTTCGCCCTTACCCCCGAATCCCCCCACCAAATAACCCCGGCCGCGCACCCTTCAAATCCAAGTGATTCGCGCCGCTCTCCGCCACAAACTTGCTCGCGCGGAACAGGCTCTCAAACGTCCCTGCGTCCGTCCACCAGCCTTCCAGCGTCTCGCACGTCATGTCGCCGCGGTTCAGGTAGTAGTTGTTCACGTCCGTGATCTCAAGCTCCCCGCGGCCCGAAGGCTTCAGGTCCTTGCACACCTTGAACGCATCGCCGTCGTAGAAATAAATCCCCGTCACCGCCATGTTGCTGGGCGGGTCTTTGGGCTTCTCAATCAGCCGCTTGATCTTCCCCTTGCTGGGCTCGCCATCAAACTCCACCACGCCAAAGCGCTGCGGATCGGGCACTTCCTTCAAGATGATCTTCGCGCCCGACTTCTGCGTGAAGAAGTCCGCCGCCGCCTTGCGAATGTTGCCTTCGATGATGTTGTCGCCCAGAATCACGCAGATCTTCCCGCCATCCGCGAAATCCTCCGCGAGCTTCAGTGCATCAGCGATGCCGCCCTCGCCTTCCTGATACCCATAGCGCAGGGACTTCAGCCCCAAGTGCTTGCCGTTCTTCAGCAGCTTCAAAAAGTCCCCGGCGTGCTCGCCACCCGTCACCACCATCACCTCATCAATGCCCGCGTTGATCAGGCATTGAATCGGGTAATAGATCATGGGCCGGTCATACACCGGCAGCAAGTGCTTGTTAGTCACCAGCGTCAGCGGCCGAAGACGCGTACCCAAACCACCGGCGAGAATCACACCTTTCATCACGAACTCCTCATCTGCACGTACGCGCAACGTCGACCGCAACACACGCCGACAACGCCGGCATGGTAAACCTCCCGCCAGCACTGGGGACGCATGGCCCATCGGCCAAACACTCACACCATCTGAGTGCCATTCCCCAACAAGTCCGAAAAACCCGCCATCGCACGACTTCCACGATCTGGTAGACTCCACCC
>DATGWV010000171.1:0-2230 GCA_035299305.1 Phycisphaerales bacterium
GGGTGAGGCGATGGCGCCGATGCCGGAACTGCCGGAAGGGACGTGGGGCGCGGATTTGCACGCGGATGGTCGGACGATTGCGGTGGGAACAATTCGCGGCGAAGTCGCGATCGCGAAGCTGGGTGATAAGGCGTGGAAGTACAACCGGCGGCATCGCAACTACGCGCGGGTGGCGTGGGATGGTGACAGCGTAATTTCGGGGAGCTGGGATGGGTCGCTGCGCGATGGCGATTCGTTGCTGCGGGATTCGAGCGGGTTGACGCCCACGAGCTATCCGCGGCTCTTCGCGTTTAGTGATGGGCCGATTGTCGCGACGTGGGTCGCGGACGGGAACACGCAATATGTGATGCGAGCGACTGGGGAACGCAGCGAGCTGAGCGTGGCGGACAGCGTGCGCGCAGTGGCGATCACGGGAGAGACGGTGTGGACAGGCGACGCGGATGGGCGCGTGACGCGGGTTGGGCGCAATGGTGATGGATTGGAGCAGGTGCTGCCGCATCCGGTGCATGCGATGGCGGTGGCGGAGGGGGCGAGCGGTCCTGTGGCGTATGCATTTGAAGTGAATGGCGCGTGCAGCGTGATTGATGGGACGACGATGAGCGTGCGGCATGTGACGCAGGCGAAGGTGCGCGATGGGTTTGCGGATGTGTTCACGGATGACGCGCAGGCGGCGATGGTTGTGTCGTATTACGGCGATGTGACGCGCGTGGAGACGAGCGGGGCTGTTTCAAAAGTTGGAGCAGACAGCGCGGGGGCCGGCGTTGCGCACCTTGACGGAAAGCGCGTGCTGTTTGCGACGTGCAGCAGCGATCCGACGGGAGTGATGGTGTCAGAGTCGCCCAACAGGCTCCTGTTCCGCACGCAGCTTGGCGGGTTTTCAGCGTCGAATCCGGTGTTCACGCGCGATGGGTCGCGTGTGCTGGTGGGGCTGGAGTCGGGAGCGGTGGCGGTGGTTAGTGTACCGGATGGCAAACTGATCGCGACGATTCCGGTGGGTGAGACGCCCGTGGTTGCGGTGTATGTGACGCGCGACGATCGCTTGGTGACGCTTGATAAGCGCGGCGTCGTGCGGCAGATTGCGGCGTGGGGGGCGAATGCGCAGCCGATTGTGGAGAAGAAGCTCGCGCGGGCGGGGGGGCGCGTGGTGCCAGCGGTGTGGATGCAGCCGGCGGCCGATGTGCGCGATGTGGCGATGGATGGAGAGAGCCCGGACTTGGTTGGCGTTGGGGCGTTGCCACTCACGGGGGCACCGGGGCCTGTAGTGGCGCTGGGGGAAGCGAAGTCACTTATCGATGGGCCGGATGGGTCGGGGTCGGTGTTGGTGCAGGCGAATGTGGGGAAGGGTGTGGTGTTTGCGTTTGCGCACGGCGGGTACTTGAGCGGCGAGAACATTCGCAAGGATGCCAATCTGCGCGAGTGCATGCGGCGTGTGGTGACGTGGGCGCATGAGCGTGAGGGCGCGGGTGCGATTGTGATGTCGGGCGCGGGGAAGGCGGTGTTGGAGGCGATTGGCGGCGATGTGCAGTGGCGCACGGTGCAGCGCGATTGGCGCGATGCGCTGCAGGAGCCGGGCATTGTGATTGTTGATACGCACCAGTTCACGCGGGCCGAGGACGCCGCGAAGGTGCGAGCGTTTGTTGAGCGCGGCGGGACGCTGATCACGTCGGGATTGGCGTGGGGGTGGCTGCAGCTCAACCCGGGCAAGACAATTGCGGAGCACCCGGGGAATGTGGCGCTGGTGCCGATGGGTATTGCGTTCGCGGATGGGACGCTGGATGGCGACAAGGACAATCGCTATCCGGTGGAAGTGCGCGAGCATGCGCGCGGGCGAGATGACATTGATGTGATCATGCGGGTGACTCGCGGTGAAGGTGGCATTGAGCGTGAGCGCGTGGAAGGTGCAGTGGCGCGCACGCGGCTTGCGCTGCGGACGTTGACGGCGGAGCAGGCGAAACGGTTCATCGGGCTGGATGAACTCATGGTAGAGTCGGCGGAGGCGATGCAGGCGAGCTTTGCGCGCATGCCTGAACGCGGGCTGCGAGTGGATCGTGATCCACTCGCGCTGCTGGCGTGCGAGCAGTTTGCGAATGTGTCGTTTGAATTGCCGGCGGCGCAGGTCACGCGGCATCCATCGGCGGCGGCGTTCCCGGGGCTCGTCGATTCAGCGGCGGAGCGCGTCGAGCGGGTGGTGACGGTGGATACGACGATTCCGGGGTGGCGAGCGACGGGG
>DATGWV010000172.1:0-13142 GCA_035299305.1 Phycisphaerales bacterium
CCCCTCGCCTCAAGGTGAAGTACGACGATGTCGTGCGCAAGGGTGTCGCGGACAAGTTCGGCATCACCAACCGCCTCGCGCAGCCCAAGCTCGAGAAGATCGTGGTGAACGTCAACATGGGTCGCCACCTCGAAGGCACGAAGATCCCCGCCGACAAGAAGCAGACGATCATCGACACGGTCACGAAGGTCACGGGTCAGAAGCCCGTGGTCGTCAAGGCCAAGAAGAGCGTCAGCAACTTCAAGCTCCGCGCGGGCTTTGAGAGCAGCGTGGTCGTCACCATGCGTCGCGAACGCATGTGGAACTTCCTCGATCGCCTGATCAACCTCACCACGCCCCGTATCAAGGACTTCCGCGGCGTGCCCGACAAGGCCTTCGACCGCCAGGGCAACTACTCGTTCGGCCTGACCGAGCAGGGCGTGTTCCCCGAAATCAACATGGCGGACGTGACCTTCACGCACGGCATGCACATCAACTTCGTCTTCCGCAACAGCAAGCCCGAACTCAGCCGTTTCGTGCTGCAGGAACTGGGCATGCCCTTCACGAAGAACGAGAAGTAAACCACGCACGACTTTACCCGCACCCGCGGTTAGACCGACCACAGGAAACGAATCATGGCCACCAAGGCACAAGTCGCCAAGAGCAACCGCAAGCCCAAGTACAGCACCCGCATCGTGCGCCGCTGCCAGCTCTCGGGCCGCGCCCGCGGCGTGTACCGCAAGTTCCGCATCAGCCGCATCATGCTCCGCAAGCTCGCGCTTGAAGGCAAGATCCCCGGCATGCGGAAGGCGAGCTGGTAAAGCACTCGGAACTCTTGACGAATCATTCGAATCAGAACTGTTGAAACACACGCCGGGAGCCCCTTCCCGGCGAGGCTTGAGGACGAAGGAAGACTGCTATGTCGATCGGTGATCCAATCGCGGACATGCTGACCCGCATCCGGAACGCGACCAACGTGAAGGCCAAGACCGTCACGTGCATTCGCAACAAGGTGTGCGTGGGTATCGCTGGCGTCCTGCGCGACGAAGGCTACATCGACGGCTTCGATGTCGTCGAAGACGGCCGCCAGGGCCTCATCCGCATCCGCCTCAAGTACGCCAGCAGCGGCGAAACCCTCATGCACCGCATCACGCGCATGAGCAAGCCCGGCCGGCGCATGTACAGCCCGGTCGAAGAGCTGCCCCGTCCCCTCCAGGGTCTGGGCATCGCCATCGTCAGCACCAGCAAGGGTGTGCTGAGCGATCGCAAGGCCCGCGAGCAGAGCGTGGGCGGCGAACTGCTGGCCATCATCGAGTAATCAACGCAACACGAGCCCGAGCGCAAGCGAGGGTCTTACAACGTCCGAAGTCAAAGTCCTGTCAGTCACGATCGCGGAAGCCCGGACAACCCGGTCCGGCGAGCAACACGCGAAGGAGCAAGTAAGCATGTCACGTATCGGTAAGAAGCCCATCTCCGTTCCCGCCGGCGTCAAAGTCGCGCTGAACGCCAACGAAATCAAGGTCGAAGGCCCCAAGGGCAAGCTCAGCCACAAGTTTCCTGAGTTCACCAAGGTGACCTGGACCGAGAGCGAGAAGGCCATCAAGGTCGAGCTCGCGCCCGGCTTCACCACCGAGAACCGCGAAGCCAACGCCAACTGGGGCACCACCCGCGCCATCATCCGCAACATGATCGAAGGCGTGACCAAGGGCTACGAGAAGAACATGCAGGTCGTCGGCACCGGCTGGCAGGCCCAGGTGGTCGGCAAGAACCTCAAGCTCGTGCTGGGCTACGCCAACGCCATCATGATGCCCATCCCCGAAGGCATCACCGTGACCGTTGACAAGGCCACGGGCGACATCACTCCCGTCAAGATCGTCGGCATCGATCGTCAGCTCGTCGGTCAGTTCGCGAGCGCCATGCGTCAGAAGCGCAAGCCCGAGCCCTACAACGGCAAGGGCGTCAAGTACACCGAGGAAGTCATCAAGCGCAAGCAAGGCAAGCAGTTCGGCGCTTAATCCGCACGAACTCGAACGCACCGGCACTCACCCACGATTCACGATTCACGAGGTACCAACTATGGACCGCAACGCAGCTAAAACTCTCCGCCGCTCGCGCCGCCGCATCGGCCTCCGCAAGCGCATCTCGGGCACGCACGAGCGTCCCCGTCTCAGCATCTACAAGAGCCTCAACCACATGTACGCCCAGATCATCAACGATCTGGACGGCAAGACCATCGTCAGCGCCAGCACGGTGGACGAGGATGTCAAGCTCGACAAGACCGGCAACGTCTCGGCCGCCGCCAAGGTGGGCGAACTGCTCGCCAAGCGGGCCGGTGCCAAGGGCGTCAAGGCCGTCGTCTTCGATCGCGGCGGGTTCAAGTTCCATGGCCGCGTGAAGGCTCTCGCCGACGCGGCTCGCAAGGGCGGTCTGGACTTCTAAGCACAAGCACACTCTCGCAGAAAGAGATTCACCATGGCAGTTGAAGTGATGGAACAGTCCGGCCGGCTCGAAAGCACCAACCTCGGCGTGCTGCGCACCAGCGCGACCGTCAAGGGTGGTCGCCGCTTCCAGTTCGGCGCGATCGTGGTCGTGGGCGACCGTCGCGGCAAGGTGGGCTTTGGCTACGCCAAGAGCCCCGAAGTGCCCGGCGCCGCCGAAAAGGCCGAACGCTACGCGAAGCGCAAGCTTCTCGAGCTGCCCCTGACCGGCACCACGATTCCGCACGAAGTCGAAGGCCGTTACAGCGCCAGCAAGGTGCGTCTGGTCCCCGCCGCTCCCGGTACGGGCGTCGTCGCGGGTTCGACCGTTCGCGCTATCCTCGAAATCGCGGGCATCACCGACTGCCTGACCAAGTGCTTCGGCAGCACCAACAAGCGCAACGTCGTGAAGGCCGTCTTCGACGCTCTCGAGCAGCTTCGCGCCGCTGAGAGCGTTCGCACCGGTCGCGGCCAAGACCTGGGCGCAACCCAGATCGAGCAGCGCATCGAACGCGGCAAGCGCTTCATGCCCGTCGCTGCTTCTCGCGGCGAAGGCAAGGCCAAGGGCCCCGTCAACACGCTCGGCGAAGAACGCCGCCGTGGTCGCGGTGGTCCGGGTGGTGGCGGCGGCGGACGCGGTCGTCGCGGCCCTGACGGTGGCTCGCCCGCCGGTGACGGTGGCGCTCCCGCTGGCAACACTGGTGCAGCTCCCGCCGCTCAGTAACACGTAACACAGAATGAACCCCGCTCCTGCGTCACTGACGCGTGAGCATTCAAAAGATTCGGCTGGAGTATCTCACCATGATGATCCATGACATCACCGCCCAGGCGGGCGCGTTCAAGAAGCGCAAGCGCGTCGGTCGCGGCGAAGGCAGCGGCCACGGCAAGCAGTCGGGTCGCGGTAACAAGGGCGCGGGTTCGCGCTCCGGTACCAGCTCCAAGAAGGGCTTCGAAGGTGGCCAGATGCGGTACTTCCGCCGCTTGGCCAAGTTCGGCTTCACCAACGCTCCGTTCAAGACCGAGTTCTGGACGGTCAACCTGGGCGACATCATCTCGCACCCCGCCTTCGCCAAGGGTGGCGAAGTCAGCCTCGCCACGCTCATCAAGGCGGGCCTGGTGCGCGACGACAGCCGCGAACTCAAGATCCTCGCCGGCATGCCCAAGAACGCTGGCAGCCTGAAGGCCAAGTTCACCATCACCGCCAACCGCATGAGCGACAGCGCTCGCAAGCTGGTGACGGACGCGGGTGGCAGCGTGACCGAAACCGGCACGCGTCGCGACAAGGTTCGCGGCGTCGATCGCAACAGCGACGACCGCAGCCCCAAGAACCTGACCAAGAAGCTCAAGCGCAACAAGGACAGCAAGGGCAAGGCTGCCATCGCCGCCGCCAAGGCCGCCCGCGAAGCCAAGGCTGAAGGCAAGAAGAAGTAAGCGTTGAACACGCGGGCTTCGCTCGTGTGAACAATCTGACTGACCTACCATCGGCGGGGAGCGAAAGCTCCTCGCCGATTGCTTTGCAGCGTCGGTTTTTCGGTCGTTTTCGGGGTGTTGCAGGCTCCGACCTGCACGAAAAGATTCCTGCGTCAAATGTCCGGCAAGGATGCCCGCACTTGACGTTCGCAGCATCAAAGAGTTCTCATGCAGACCCTCATCAACGTCTTCCGTGTCCCTGAACTGCGGAACAAAATTCTGTTCACGCTCGCGATGCTGATCGTCTTCCGCATCGGCCACTGGATTCCGCTTCCCGGCGTCGACCACGAGCAACTGCAGAAGACCGCTGAGCTCGCCAAGGAGCAGGGCGGCGCGTTCGCCACGCTCGCAAGCGCAGTCGCCATGTTCTCAGGCGGCGCGCTGAGTCACAGCACCATCTTCGGTCTGGGCATCATGCCCTACATCACGGCGGGCATCATCATCCAGTTGCTCACGACCGTCTACCCGCCGCTCAAAAAGCTCCAGGAAGAAGGCGGCTCCGGTCGCCAGAAGATCATGGAGTACACGCGGTACATCACCGTCGCATTGTGCGTGGTGCAGGGCATCGGCTGGCTCAGCTATCTCAACGCTCAGCGTCTGCTCGTTGAGGGTTACGCGACCAATCTCGTCTGGTGGGTCATGGCCATCGCGTGTCTCACGGCGGGCTGCTTGTTCCTCATGTGGATCGGCGAGCAGATCGACAAGCACGGCATCGGCAACGGCGCGTCGATGATCATCATGGCCGGCATTCTTTCGAGCATGCCGCAGGCCATCAACTGGATCGTCGCCAACTTCAATCCCGCCGCTCCCGACAAGATGGGCTACATGGGCATCATCGCTCTCGTTGCCGGCTTCATCTTCGTCGTTGCAGGCAGCGTGCTGATGACAGTCGCCCAGCGCCGCATTCCCGTGCAGCAAGCCAAGCACACGCGCGGCCGGAAGGTCTTCGGTGGTCAGCGCAGCTTCCTGCCCCTTCGCCTCAACCACGGCGGCGTCATGCCCATCATCTTCGCCAGCAGCCTCATGGTCTTCCCAAGCGTCATCTTCACGCAGCTCCGCACCATGACCCAGCAGGCGGGCACGACCGACACGTGGTACGGCGGTGCCTTCCGCTTCTTCGCCGACAATTTCAATCAAGGCGCGTACCTCTACGTCATCACCACCATCGTCCTCGTTTACTTCTTCGCGTACTTCTGGATCACCGTCCAGTTCAACCCCGAGGAAATGAGCAAGCAGATGAAGGAAAGCGGCTCGTTCATTCCTGGCCTGCGCCCCGGCCCGCGTACGGCTGAGTATCTCGAAACCGTCATGAACCGCGTCACCTACGTCGGCGCCGGCTTCCTCGCTCTCGTCGCGGTGCTTCCGCCCGTCATCAACAGCGCCCTCAACATCGACTTCACCGTCACGCAGTTCCTTGGTGGTACAGGCCTGCTCATCGTCGTCAGCGTCACCATGGACTTCCTCCAGCGCGTCGAAGCCAATCTGCTCATGCGAAACTACGCCGGCTTCCTAGGCGGCGAAGACGGCAACGCCGGCCCCCGCCTCGGCGGCCTGCAGAACTGATCAAGCGGTGGCCCGCCCGTCCGGGGCGGGCGCAATCCAACCCCAACATCGCATCCAACCCGCGTCCCAACGCGGGTTTTCTTTTGTACTGCCCTAGCTTCAGAAGGCGAAAAGCACAACGTGCCCGACTGCGGCAACCACTTCTCGCATTGCACAATCCCCGTCCCAAACACCCCTAATATCGCTCCACATGCTCACGCTCGACGCCATCACTGCACTTCAATCCCGCGCGACGTCGCAACTCGCCGCCGTCACCGACGCCGCCGCGCTCGAAGCCTTCCGCATCGAATTTCTCGGCACGAGCGGCTCCTTCAAAACCATCATGGCTGGCCTGAAGGATGTCCCCAAGGATCAGAAGCCCGCCATCGGCGCTGCGCTCAATCAGGCCAAGGCTGCCGTCGAAGCTGCCTTCGAAGACAAGAAGCTCTCTCTCGGAGCAGCCGCCGCGCCCGCGAAAGATCTCATCGACGTCACCGAGCCGGGCCTTGTCGAAACTCACGCGACGGGCCGCATGCACGTCCTCTCGCGCGTGCGTGCCGATCTCTGCGAAGTCTTCGCTCGCATGGGCTTCGCGGTCGCCGAGTCCCACGAGCTTGAAGACGATGACCACAACTTCGTCAAGCTCAACATCCCGCCCGAACACCCCGCGCGCGATCCGCAGGACAACTTCTACGTCGATCGTCCCAGCGATGTCGCTCGCCCGCGCATGCTTCGCAGCCAGACCAGCACCGTGCAGGTCCGCGTCATGGAAGCCGCCGTCGCTCGCGGCAATGGCAAGTTGCAGGAATCCATCCGCGTCGTCGCGCCAGGCCGCGTCTATCGCCCCGACGCCGTCGACGCCACGCACAGCTTCATGTTCCATCAGATCGAAGGCCTCTACGTCGACCGCGGCGTGACGCTCGTCGATCTCAAAACCACGCTGCTGCAATTCGCCAAAGCCTACTTCGGCCCGCAAGCTGAGATTCGTTTGCGCCCCAGCTTCTTCCCCTTCACCGAGCCCAGCGCCGAACTCGACATGCTCATCCAGCTTCGCCCCGATCAGCCCCCGCGTTGGATCGAACTGGGCGGCTGCGGCATGGTCGATCCCGCCGTTTTCACGGCATGCGGCATCGATCCCGAAGAGTGGACCGGCTTCGCATTTGGCTTCGGCATCGAGCGGCTAGCAATGGGCAAGTACGCGATCCCCGATATCCGCCTGCTGTTCGAAAACGATCTGCGGTTCCTGCAACGCATCTGACGCGCTGCGATCTCGCACGCGATCTCATAGCTGCACCGCTGAGTAACACAAATCTCCGATTTCGTGTACACTCATCGCATGAGCACGTTCCCCGATCCCTCGGTCCCGCCTGCTTTCGATGCATATCAGCCGCCACCAGGCTGGGTCAAGCCTATTGGCATCATCAGCATCGTCATCGGCTCGCTGGGGCTGGTCTGTAACTGCTTCGGCGCGGCGATGATCCCCCTGCAGTCGAAAATGCTCGACATGGTTCCTCAACTGCAGGGCAAACAGTTGCCGCCTGAACTCGTCCTGGGACCGATCAGCTATCTCATCGTTCTGCTTTCATTGGCGAGTTCTGCGTTGCTGCTCACTGCAGGCATCATGCTGCTCAAGCACAACCCGCTCAGTCGCATGCTCCACATCGCCTACGCCGCTCTCGCCGTACCGCTCACCATCATCGGCATCATGATGCAGGTCAAGCAGACCAACGCCATGAACGACTGGATGGCAGCCAATGGCGTGCCGTCCAATCCGGGCCAAGGTGTCGGCCAATTCGTCGGCATGGGCTGCGGTGCCATCATCGGTCTCGCATACCCCATCTTTCTGCTCATCTGGTTCCTTGCCATGGGCAAGAAAGTCCCGCCGCCCGCCAACCTGCCCGCGGCGTGATCGCGCGCGTACACTTGCAGCGTGCGGGTGTAGTTCAGCGGTAGAACGCTAGCTTCCCAAGCTGGATGTCGCCAGTTCGATCCTGGTCACCCGCTTTGCATCAGTTGCCCTCGCGGCAGCACGTTGCCAAGCACGCAACGCACCAAACGAAAACGCTCGCGATTGCTCGCGAGCGTTTGTCGTTTTGCTCCATCACATCAGTTCACTTACCCGCGCGGCCCGGCGTTGCGCACCGCTTCAGGCATGTCAAACTGTTTGTCGTTGTTGCGGAAGTCCGCCGCCAGCTTCTTCGCCGTGTTGTCGTACGCCGCGCCATCCTTCCACGTATTGCGCGGCATCAGCACCTCGCTGGGCACGCCCGCGACGCTCTTGGGAATGTGCAGCCCGAAGACCGGATCCTGGTGATACTCGGCCTTCGCGAGCGAGCCATCAAGGATCGCGCTCACAAACGCGCGCGTGTACTTCAGGCTGAAGCGATTGCCCACGCCGTACGGGCCGCCCGTCCAGCCGGTATTCAGCAGCCACACGTTGGTGCCGTGCTTCTTGATCTTGTCCGCCAACTGGTTGGCATAGCTGACCGGCGGACGCGGCAGGAACACGCCGCCAAAGCACGGGCTGAAGTTGGGCTCAGGCTGCTTCACGCCGGCTTCGGTGCCCGCGAGCTTGCTGGTGTAGCCGTTGATGAAGTAGTACATCGCCTGCTCGCTCGTGAGCTTGCTCACGGGCGGCATAACGCCGTACGCGTCGGCCGTCAGGAAGATGATGTTCTTGGGGTGGCCGCAGTGGCTGGGAATCACGGCGCCTTCGATGAAATCAACCGGATACGTGACGCGCGTGTTCTCGGTGTACTTCGCGCTGTCGTAATCAGGAATGCGCGTGTGCGGATCAATCACCGTGTTCTCGAGCACGCTGCCGAAACGAATCGCGTTCCAGATTTCCGGCTCGCCTTCTTTGCTCAGCTTGATGCACTTGGCGTAGCAGCCGCCTTCAAAGTTGAAGACGCCATTGTCGCTCCATCCGTGCTCGTCATCGCCAATGAGCGCACGGTTCGGGTCGGCGCTCAGCGTCGTCTTGCCCGTGCCTGACAGCCCGAAGAACAGCGCGGCGTTGTCGTTGTTCTTCTTGTCCACGTTGCACGAGCAGTGCATCGGGAAGACACCAACTTCCGGCATGTCGTAGTTCATCGCGTAGAAGATGCTCTTCTTCATCTCGCCCGCGTACTCGGTGCCCAGAATCACCACGATCTTTCGTGTCAGGCTCTGCGCGATGATGACCGGCGCCTTGTAGCCCATCTTCGCCTGCTCGTCCGCCGTCAGCCGGCGCGTGCCTGCGTTGATGATCGTCCAGTCCTTCTTGAACGGCACGGGCGTGCCCGCCGCCTTGCTGCCTTGCTTGATGAACAGCGTGCTCGCGAACAGGCTGTGCCATGCCTGCTCCGTCACGACTTGCACACCGAGGCGGTACTTCGGATCCGCGCCGGCGTACCCCTCAAACACAAACGCCTTGGGGCGCGAGTTGAGGTGATTCACCGCGATTTCCAGCGCCATGTCAAACTGCGCGGGCGTCACGGGCGTGTTCACCTTGCCCCACCAGATTTTCCCGTGAATGTCCGACGTGTCTTCGAGCTGCTTGTCCTTGGGGCTCCGGCCCGTCCGGTCCCCCGTCAGGCAGCAGAGCGCGCCGTTGGCCGCCAGTTGTCCTTCGCCCGCCGCGATGGCTCGCTCGACGAGTTCCGCCGAGGACAGGTTTTTGAAGACGCGAGAAGACGAAACGTCGAGACGATCAAGGGCAGAAGCGGCCATGAAACACTCCTCAGACCGGCCGCCGAAACTGTGGCGAGTGCCGGGAGGAGAGGGTAAGGCGCACACTGAGCCTTTGTGAAGTGGCCGACTCAGGAAACCCGCGGTGCGGCAGGTGATCGGGCCACTTTCAAACGGCAGTTGTCGAACGCTCCCAAGCCCCATATCGTTACAGTCCCACGCCGAGCTTGTCTCAGCGTTGATGGTGGTCGTAGCTCAATTGGTTAGAGCACCGGGTTGTGATCCCGGGGGTTACGGGTTCGAGTCCCGCCGATCACCCTTCCGTCCGTCGACCCAAGCCGGTCCGGACTTTTCGCCGCCGCAGGCCCAAGCCGCCGCGGTGCATGTGTTCGCAATTTGTGATATTCTGCGACTCCCGTGCAACGCATGCGCGGTCCGATGGAATATGAGAGGATCGATGTCCTTGTTTCTGCCAGGTCGCCGCTGAGCGGAGGCCCACGCCTCGCCGGTGCGCATGGAGGTGCCTGATGGCGGTCGGTTCGTCGCTGTTGTTCGTTCTCGCCCAAGCCGCCACGCCCGCCGCTCCCGCTGCACCCACGGTCGCAGCCAAGTCGCTGTGGGATTACGTCATGGACGGCGGCCTGCTGGGCTTCGTGCTCATTGGCCTTTCCGTCTTCGCACTCACGCTCATGATCCGCAACGCCCTCGCGATTCGCGAAGAGCGCCTCGCGCCGGGTGAAGTGCTCGATGCCATCGAAGAGAAATTCCGCGAAGGCAAGTTCCGCGAAGTCGAGAAGATGTGCAAGGCCGACGATGCGCCCTACGCCGCTCGCATCGTGGGCAAGGCCCTCAGCCGCTGCCTCAATTCTCCGTACGGCATGATGGAGTTCCGCACCGCTGTCGAAGACGCGGCGGGCGACGAAACCGATCGCCTGCACCGCATGAACGACTGGATCGGCATCCTCGCCGCCATCGGTCCCATGCTGGGTCTCTTGGGCACCGTCATCGGCATGATCGGTGCCTTCAGCACCATCGGTCGGATGACCGGCGCACAGCGCAGCAACGAACTCGCGACGTTCATGTCGATGGCCCTCGTCAACACCGCCCAAGGCCTCGTCGTCGCCATTCCCTGTACCGTCGCATTCGCCATCTTCCGCCGCCGCATCGATGCCATCGTCTCGAAAGTGGGGCAGCGGCTCGAACGCATCAACTCCGTCGCGCAGAGCAAGCCCGCGCCTGCGGCTGCCAAGAAGCCCGCCGAAGTCGCGTGAAGTCGCGGTGGGCCGCCCCTCTCGCGCGCCAGAACGGACATCTCCGTTCCGTAAGTCCGAAATAAGCAAATCATGATCAGAGGCCGCAACAAACACGACGAAGACGCATCCTTCGATCTCACGCCGATGATCGACGTGGTCATGCTGCTCATCGTCTTCTTCACGCTCACCGCGCAGTTCAGCGGCCGTGAAACTGCAGCCCTCGATCTGCCGCGCACACTGGGTGATCCCAACATCGCCAAAGACGCCGCCGTTGTGTTCGTTGATGTCGACAAAGAAGGTCGCCTCAGCAGCCTGGGTCAACCCATCGAACTCGCCGAAATCGTCAAGCAAGCTCTGCCGCCCGCAGGCACCAAAGCTGGCGTCGATGTCGTCGTGCGAGTTGATCGCACCGCCCCTGCCAAGCACGTGAACGATCTCGCCAAGAAGCTCCGCGCCGCCGGCATCACGCGATGGAAACTCGCGACCTCAGGCGAAGTCGCCCCGGCCGGAGGTCCCACATGAACCTCTCGCGCCGTCGCAGCAAACGCCTCAACATCGAATCGATGCGACTGCCTCTTGTCGCGCTCATCGACGTCGTGCTCTTCCTGCTCTTCTACTTCATGGTCGCAGGCGACATCGCCGCCAGCGAAGCCGAACTGCAGACCGCACTCGCGACCCAGCAAAGCAGCGGCTCAGGCACCTCCAGCCTTCAGGCCCAGATCATCGAAGTGAAACTCGACGGCACGACCCCTGTCTACCGTGTTGGTGCACGCACCGTGCGCACGTCCAACACACTGGTGAACATTCTCACCAACCTGCCGCACGATGTCGGCGTCATCATCCGCGTCGATGACAACGTCCCCGTCGAGGCCGCCGCAATCGCTGTCCAAGCCGCGACCGACGCAGGCTTCAGCAAGATCACGTACACGCCTGGCAACTAACTCACGCCGCTTGTGACTCTACACGCTCCTCGTCACGCACCGCAATGACGCCCAGCGCCTGTGCCAGTGCCGACAGAATCGCCTGAGGCGAGCACGGCTTCACCAGAACCGCCTTGAAGGGCAGCAGATTCACGAGCCTGCGCGTCTGGGCGCTGCGATCCGCGGCCAGCAACACGAATGTCGCGTTGCTTTCCGCCGCGATGAGCGACATCATCGCGTCACTCACGCTCAGCGCCTGCAAATCACTTGCAAGCACGACCACGTCCAGCCGCTTGGCGTCAAAGCACAATCCCGCGAACGACTCATGCGTTGTCAGCACGCACGAGGCGCCGCGAAGGGTCATGTTGAAAAGTGCTCGATCGTGGGCCGACTCGCTCAGCAGCGCAATGCGGCCGCGAATCATGTGTGCCGCGACGAACTCATGCACGAACTCGTTCGCCATCGGGTCTTTCGCGACAAATCGCCCGATGTCCACCGGCTCGAGAAACTCCATCGACCACACATAGCCGCGGTTGTCGCGCTCGCATCGCGTCACGCGCGTCCGCACCGCCGCGACACCTCCGTGCAGTTCAGGAAGCGCGACCACGACGATCGCTCCCGTCCGCACTTCGCTCGCGCACACCCCGCTCAGCCCGCCCGCTGAGATGTTCTTGCACGCAAGCGCCGCCGGCCCCTCAAGCGTCGGCTCCACCGGCATCACCGCCAGGCTCCGCTCGAACGGCCACCGAAAGAACGTCCTCGGCTGACGACCCACCATGTCAGATTGCATGCGCGTGCCCCCGCACAGGTTCAAAGTTGATGAGCGTCCGGGCTCACCGATCTCCTTACGTATCGGGCAGGCTGCATGCACCAAGGCGGCATGAAGAACATTTCATCCTGACTTCACGAATGCTCGGGTACAGATGCGCGACATCGCCCCCGACTTTGGTGCGGATGATCACTTTGACAGTAAGTTGTCTGTTTTACGCCGCCGATTGCAGGTTTCGGCACGCAGCGATGAGGTCTTTCACCATGCGCTCATTGCGACCCTTGTCAGAGTTGTCGCACAGCACGGTCATCGTGTTGTCAGCCAGCCGGCCCAGCTTGTGCGCGCCGCAACTGGGCGCGCTGCCACGGATCTGCATCGCGACTTCGATCAACGTCTTCTGATCACTCGAGGCCAGCGCGGTTTCAAGTGTGTTCGCCAGCTTCTCAAACTGCGCCGTAAACGCCGACGCGACCGCCGGTTCGCCGCCCTCGTCATTCGCCGTGTCTTGCGCGTTCTCGCCGTCCTTCTTCGTCACCAGCAAACGTTCCGCGATCGCCCGCAGCAACTGTGTCTGCGCCAGCGGCTTGGTCAGCACGCCTGTGTTGGGCATGTCCCACAAGCCGGACTTCATGAGTCCCACCGGATCCGCCGTCACCAGAATCACGGGCACATCAATGCCGAACTCGCGGAACTTCTGTACCAGTTCCGTGCCCGTCGTGTCAGGCAATCGCCAGTCCGCGATGACGAGATCAAAGCCATTGCCAATCTGCTGCATCGCGGTGGCACCATCCACCACGCGCGACAGCGACACATTCGTCTCTCGCAGAAAGTGTTGCAAGATGCGATAGTCAACATCGCAGTCTTCGATGTACAGCACCTTCGCCGTCAGCTTCTCCGGATCGACGTGTTCAACGGAGAAGAACTCCTGGCCCTTGCCCGCGCCCAGAAACTCGCGCAGATCAACCGCTGAGTCAAACTGAATGCCCAGTTCGTGAATCACGCCCTTGCGGAAAAGGCACCGCTTGATCACGCCGGTCACATCCTTGTACCCGCCTCCTAGGCG
>DATGWV010000173.1:0-22621 GCA_035299305.1 Phycisphaerales bacterium
CGCCTACGCGCCAGGGACCCGCGGGAGATTGCATGCCGAACTGTGCCATGTCTGACTCCTTTCGGCTGGAACTTACTGCACGCGGCTGACGATCACGTCACCCGAGCGGACTTCGGTCGGACGACCAAGCGTGTCGACGCTGCCGATGCTGAAGCTCAGATCGGTCTGCTCAATCACGATGTTGGCCACGAATTCGCCGTTGCGAACAACGCGGAGAATCATGTTCTTCGCGATGCGGTCGTTGCTGCCCACGCTCAGCTTCGCGAGCGTCTTGCCGCTCGCGACATCACGCTCCACGCTTTCCACGCGGCCGCTGATGACCGGGCCCGTGTACTCGAAGGGCGTGTTGTTGCTCGAGACGACGCCCGCGTTGACGTTGTTCACGTCACGCTTGATCATCGCCAGTTCTTCCTGCAACGCGCGGTAGTTCTGCTTCAGCACGTCGTTCTGGCTGGTCAGGTCGTTGATGGCCTGTTCCGCATCCAGCGCACGCTGACGAAGCGTCAGTTCGCTCTTGCGCAGACCAGTCAGCTCTTCATTCGCCTTGGCCTGCAGTTCCAGAGCCGTCTTCACCTGCTCGGCCTGCTGGTTGATCTTCGCGACCTGCGCGGCCAGATCAGCCTCGGCCTTGTTCTTCGCAACCTGCAGCTGCGCACGCTCGTTCTGGAGCTGCGTGAGCTGGGCGCGGATCGAGGCCAGCTCGTTCTGCTGTTGCTGAATCGCGTCGTTCAGACGCACGGCTTCGCTGCGCGCCTGCGACGATGCCGCCGCGTGCGTGGCTTCCGCCGTCACCCGCCGCGCCGTCTCATTCGCGTAATCGGCGCGAACGCGGTCGACGTTGGTCGCATACGCGATGACGAGCATGGACAGAGCGATGCTCAGGAACGTCGCGATCACCACAAAGATCTTCGTGAGGATGTGCACAGTCCTCTCCTAGGCCAATTCCTACCACTCGCGTGCTTCTTCCGCCGCGCGACGGAAACGAATCACACGCCTGGGCCACTCGCCTCGCTCACACCGGTCCTCAGCGGAGCTCCGCGAATGTCCGACAAATCTGACCGATCAGCCGCAAAGCCGATCCGGCAGCAACCACCCCCGACAGACTCTGACACGAACGAGTCGATGCAGCGACCGTGCCGCCGCGCGAACTCGTACATGCCCATCCGCAGACCGACGCCCGGGGGTTTCGCCCGTTCGCCACTTGGGCAGGCCAAGGGACAGACAGTAGCCCGCCAATCGGCGTTCGTCAGGGCCGCATGTTGTACCACTCGCTGAAGGTTTTTGCAACCGATGTCAGACGGAACCCGAACGCACGGCCCATCCCGGGTTCGTTGGCGACTTCATCTTCTTGAGATACCCATACACCGCCACGCCCGCCACCACCATCAGCATGCTCAGCCACTGCCCGCGCGATAACCCCGCGATGCGCGCGTGCGTCCCAAATTGCGCATCCGGCAGCCGGAAAAACTCCGCCACCACCCGCAGCGCTCCATACACCACCAAAAACGCCGCCGAGATCATCCCTGTCATGTGCGGCTTGCGCGCCAACACCCACACCACAACCGTCAGCACCACGCCCTCAAAAAACGCCTGGTACAACTGCGACGGATGCCGGGCACTCAGCAGCGGCTCCAGCCCCTGCTTCAGCGGCTCACGCAGCGACGGCGCACCCCGCTGTACCGCATCGATCATGCGCGACATCGCGACGTAGCCGTCATCACCCGGCTGCGCGACGCGGGCCACCAGCGCGTTCAACTCCACCTGCTGCGCCTCGGTCAAAGGCGGCTCGTGTCCGCTCGTGAGTTCCTGCGGAAACTTCACGCTCCACCACGGCGCAGGCTGCCCAGGCATCGCGACGATCTTCCCCAGGAGTTCGCCATTGATGAAGTTCGCGACGCGCCCCAGCCCCAGCCCGATCGGTGCCGCCAGGGCCGCGATATCACCTACATGCCAGATCGTCGTCTTGTTGCGTCGCGCCAGCCACCACACGCCCAGCACCACGCCCACCAGGGCGCCGTGATACGCCATGCCGCCCTGCGCCAGCTTCAGCACTCCCCAATACGGAAACGCGTTGTCCACCTGCGTCAGAATCGCGCGATCATAAATCAGCACATACCCCAGCCGCCCGCCCACGATCACCATCGCAATCAGCACCAGCAGCCCGTCCACCAGCCGCTGCTCAGGAATCTGCGTGTACCCGCGCTTGCACAGCCACCGAAAAATCAGATACGCCGCCGCGAACCCCAGCGCGTACGACAACCCATACCACCGCACGCCAAACCCAGGCGAAAGCTCAACCAGAAACGGGCTGATGTCATGCAGATAAGCCGCGAGCGTCACCATGCATGAATGTATCGCCGCCGCCGCGTCATCGCGCTCTCGCGCCGCGCTTCATCGCACCACTCTCATCGCACGCCGAAGAACCGCTCCGTGTTCGCGTTGATCGCCGCGTGAAACACGTCCCAATCCTCACCGCGCAGCATCGCCAGTTCCTTCGCCGTCAAACTCACCATCCACGGCTCACAAGGCGACTTCCCGCGATGCGGATGCGGACTCAGAAACGGGGCGTCTGTCTCCACCATGATGCGATCAATCGGCGGCATCGCCGCCGCCTCGCGCAGCTCCTTGGCGCTCTTGTACGTCACTACCCCTGTAAAGCTCACGCACGCGCCAAAATCCAGCAGCATCCGCATCTCGCGCGGCCCCGCCGTAAAGCAGTGGAACACGAACTTCGTCGGATCGAGCGACGACCGCCGCAAAATCGGAATCAAGTCGTCAAACGCCTCTCGGCAGTGCAGCACCACCGGCTTCACCAGCCCCTCGCGATGCAGCGACTCAATCGCCGCAAGTTGTGCCTCCAGCACGCTCCGCTGCGTCGCGCTCGCCGGCTCCTTGTAGTGGTTGTCCAGCCCCAACTCTCCCCACGCCACGCACTTTGGGTGTCGGCCGATTCTCCCCAAGACGCTCCACTCGTGCGGCCCCTCGTCGCTATACAACGGATGCACCCCCACGCTGCACCACACGTTGTCATGCGCCTCTGCTACCGCCAGCACGTTACTCGCGTCCTGCGTCGTCGTGCAAATCGTGACGCACCCGCTCACCCCATGCTCGCGCGCCGTCGCCAAAACCCCCGCCACGCCTCCCGCCCGCTTACTCGCGTCAAAATCCGGAAACGTCAGATGGCAGTGGGAGTCGATCATGTGTCGATAATCTCAGCACGCGGCACGCTGCATGATTGCAGAACGGTTCGTGGCTCTCAGCGTATTACAGTGCGGCTCGACTCGTCGCTTCGGTCGCATTCGCGAAGGAACCCCATGCCCAGCTTCCCCACATTCTCACGCATCATCGGTGGCTCACTTCTCGCGTCGCTGCTCGCTTTCGCAGGCGCACCCGCCGCGCTTGCACAAGCCCCCGCGACCGAAACCGCTCCCGCCCAGCCCGCTGACCCCATCAAGAACACCGACGCGTGGTACATCGTCGAACTCATGGGTAATCGTGCCGGTTACATGAACAGCAAGCGCACCCAGTCTGGCGACACCATCACCTCGCAAACAAAGATGGTCTTCGAACTGGGCCGAGGCGAGCAGAAAGTTCGCATCAGCATGGAGAGCGAGTTCGTCGAAACGCCTGACGGAAAGCCTCTTCGCATGAAGAGTCGCCAGATGCAAGGCCAGGCTCCGCTCGAGCAGGAATACGTCTTCCGCGATAACGACATCGAAGTTACGACGCGCCAAGCCGGCCAGGTCAGCACCGCAACCATGCCGAAAATCACCGGCGACTGGCTTACACCCGCCGCCGCCGAGCGTGAAAGCGAACGTCGCTTCAAAGCCGGCGAAACAAAAATCACCATCCGCACGATCGACCCCATGATCGGCGTTTCACCCGTTGAAATGACGCGCTCAGGCTTCACGCCCGCCAAGCTCACCATCGACGGCAAAGAAGTTGATGCCCTCGAAACCGCGGTTGAGCAAAGCTTCGCGCCGGGCGTCACCAGCAAAGAGTGGCTCGACAGCGAAGGCGATCTCCTCCGCGGCGAAACCCTCATGGGCGGCGCGATGAAAATCGTCATGACCCGATCCACGCGCGAAAAGGCCAGCAAGAGTGGGGGCGGTGCGACGCCCGAGATCATGGTCAGCACCTTCATCAAGCCCGACAAGCCGATCGCCCACGCGCGTCGCTCCACGCAAGCGCAGTTCACGCTCAGCGTCACGGAAGGCGACCTGCCCGACTTCCCCGACACGGGCACGCAGGATTTCACTCGCACCGGCCCGGCCGCCGCCACACTGCTCGTGCGTACGCAAGCTTTCCTCGACGCCTCGCCCGAAGACATCGCCAACGACGCCTACCTCGCCAGCAGCGCACTCGCCAAGCTCGACGACCAGCGTCTCGCCGCCTTCGTGGGCCGCGTCGACGCCACGCTTTCGCCCGCCGAGAAAGCCGAAGCACTCCGCCGCGAGGTCTACCGCTTCATCGCCGACAAAAATCTCGGCACGGGCATGGGCAGCAGCACCGAAGTCCTCCGCACCAAGCAAGGCGATTGCACCGAGCACGGCGTCCTGCTCTGCGCCGCACTCCGCAAAGCCGGCATCCCCGCCCGTGTGGCGACCGGTCTCATCTACGCCGACGCTTTCGCGGGCGGCAAAGACATCTTCGGCTATCACATGTGGGCCCAAGCCCTGCTCGAAGTTGACGGCAAGCCGCGCTGGATCGATCTCGACGGCACGTTGCCCGATGCCACGCCCTACGACGCGACGCACATCGCCATCGCCACCAGCGACCTCTCCGACGAGAAAGGCACGCTCTCACTGCTCAACGTCGCGCAGGTCATGGGCCGCCTGCAAATCACCGTCGACAATGTCGAGCACGCTGGACCCGCCAAGTAACGCGCACGCCGTCACCATCACAACATGCTTCCACCCGACGCATCCTCCTCACCCGTACCACTCCCCAAACTCCCACGCCGCCCCGATGATGGCCACAAAGGCACGTTCGGCACCGTGCTCGTCATTGGCGGCTGCTGCACCGCACCTCTTCGCATGATCGGCGCGCCCGCACTCGTCGCTCGTGCCGCCTTCCGCGCCGGCGCAGGTCTCGTGAAGATCGCCGCTCCCGCCCCCATTCTCGACAGCGTTCTTTCGCTCACGCCCAGCGCCACCGGCTTCGCCATTCCCGTCACACCCCAAGGCGACATCATCGCCCACGAAGCCGCCGCCGTGCTCGACGTCGCGATGTCACAAGCCGATGCCATCGTCGTCGGCCCGGGGTTGGGCCCCAGCCCCGCCGTACAAGCTCTCACACTTCGCTGCATTCAGCAATCGCGCATCCCTGTCGTCGTCGACGCCGATGCCCTCAACGCGCTCGCGCACATCCCCGACCTCGTGCGCGATCTCCGCGCACCCTGCATCTTCACGCCGCATCCGGGCGAGTTCCGCCGCCTCGCCGCCGCGCTCAACATCACCGACGATCCCACGCATCCCGCGAGTCGTCCCCAGGCCGCAGCCGCTCTTGCCCAACGCTTGGGTTGCATCTGCGTCCTGAAGGGTGCCGGCACCATCGTCAGTAACGGCCTCGAAACCTGGGAATGTCCGCGCGTCCATCCCATTCTCGCCACCGCAGGCACGGGTGACGTGCTCGCCGGGCTCACCGGCTCACTGCTCGCGCAGCGCAACCTCAATCGCGCCGCCGCATCAACCACCGAACCCGAAGTCGATCTGATCGCCCTCGCCGCCGCGCGACTCGGCAAGCCCGTGCCCGAGCACCTGCGCACTGCCTCCGCGCCTGCAGAGCCAGCGCCGCTCTCACTCTTCGATCTCACCCGTATCGCCGTCGATGCCCACGCCTACTCAGGCGAACATCACGCCCAGCTTGTGCGTCCCGCCGGCATGCTCGCGAGCGAGCTCGCCGACACACTCGCCGACATTCTCCCGCAGTATCGCGAGCGCGACACCGACTGACGGATAGCGCACGCATCAAGGCGTGAAATCAAGCCGCCGCGGCGCCATCGACGTCACCAGTCGAATGCTGGGCGTTTCCAACTGCGTCGCGAACCGCGCCGCCTGGAAGTCATTGGGCAACACCGTCAAGTCAACGGTCGCGCGCTTGAGGCGAGGCCCAACGTCATACTCAAGCTGAAAGTTCACTTCGCGCACGCCGCCCAGCAGCATGCGCTGCTGCGTCGACGTGATCGTGCCGCCCACCACCGTGTTCTCCACGTACCACAATTGATACGGCGCAGCCGATCCAACCGGCGCATCTCGGCGTTCCAGCCGAATGATGCTCTCACCCGCCGCGCCCGTCACGTCATCGATCAGGCGAAACTCCATGAACGTCGATGTCAGCGGATTCTGCGTCGCATCCAGCACGTCCGTCGGAAAGGGCCCGAAATCCGTGCCCGTTCGCACCATGCTCGAGATGCGCGACACGACCATGCGCGCGACAACATTCGTCGAAGCGCTCTCGGTCGTGCTCTTGTACGCCTTGAAGCTCGTATCCAGCGCGGTCATCGTCGCCGCGAGCAGCGTGCCCAGAATCATGAGCGACACCAGCACTTCAACCAGGCTGAAGCCGCCGCGCCGCGAATGTTGCACGCGAGTTGTGTTCTGCTTGTTCATCGGTAACCCTCGCGATACGTGCCGGGCCGCGCGTCATACTGCATGGGCAGCATGATCCCGCTGGGAAGCTGCATGTTGGGGTCATACCGCAGATTCACGCGGCCGAACCCGTTCCAGTAAATCGGCGTGCTGCCCGCGGGTTGCAACTCCGTGCCGGGAACATCAGCGATGCCGTCGCCGTTGGTGTCCCAGCCGCCAACTTTCTGCCCGCCCAGCGTGCGCAGGTCGTTGGGGTCAAGCGACTCCGAATCGCCGTCATCAGGCCCGAAATAGCCAAGTGTCGTGTTGAAGTTCGCCGGATTGCCGATCGCGTTGCCCATCACGTCCACCAGCGGCCCGCTGCCGTGCGTCGGAGCGAACGTCAGCAGCAACGCCCCTTCAATGTCCGCGTTGCCGCGCACGTCCATCACGCCCGCGATGATCGCGCCGCGCAACTGCACTTGCTGCGTCTCCGGACTGTTGAACGATCCGATGTCCACCGAGTAGTTGGGCACCATCAAGCTGCTCGTCGCAATCGTCGCGACGTCGGCAGCCTCCGGGTTCATCGTCGTGCTCGAGCTGTTGGGATTCTGCGAAGCGAATCGCGTCGAACCCGTGAACTGCAGCTTGTTACGTACCTGCGTGAAGCCCGTCGGCGAGTCACTCACCACCGAGCCCACGAACAGACAGTTGTGGAAGCGGATGTTATTGCTGATCGTCTTCGTGTCCGTGATGCGCTTGCCACCCACGATGAGCGGCTCAGGCAGCGCGTTGTACTGCGCTGCGATATACGTGCCCACCTGGTTCGACGGAATGTCACCCTTATCGAGCACCGGGTTGCCCAGCAGCACCATCTGCGAAGGCGGCCGCGCCGTGCTGGGCAGCATCGAAGGCGGATTCGTCTCCGTCGCTTCATCGCCATACACCGTGCGAGGCACCGCTGGCACCGGCCGCGTGTCGCTGGCGCCCATCTTCAGCTTGCCGTACTCGCCGAAGAGAATGTGCGTGTTGTCGTTGTGCGTGCGAATCCACGTCACGCCGATGAACCAGCAGTTCTCAAACAGCGCGTTGGTCCCCATCGGAATCTCAACGTCGCGGAAGACCATGTTCTTGTACACGGGCCGGTAGTAGTAGTCAGAAAAGTTCGGACTATTGAAGGGCATCTTCTCGAAGTACGCTGTCGCGTTGTTGTCCGGAAGCCCGTCAAGATCCGAATCCGCCGTCAATTCCTGCACAACCACCGCGCTCGCGCCGGGCACCTGCACCCGCGCCGCGACTTGATCCGCAAAGCTCTGCCCGTTCGCCGCGAGTTGCAACTCATTGCGGTTCGTCGCGAAGTTGTTCGCGCTGATCACAGGCAGTTCCTGATCACTCTGATTGAACGCCTGAGGCGGCAATCCATCCGTCGGACGAATCGCGCCGGCAATCTTCTCGTTCAGCGACCCGCGCTGCGCTTCCCACGTGTTCGAATCCACCTTGAACCGCAGACCGCCGTTGACCTTCACATATCGATCACGCCGATCGAGATAGCCGTCGAGATACCCCAGCACCTGGTCGCGGTTCACGTTGTTCACCGTGTCGCGATCCATGAACACTTCGCCGCCGTCATACCGGCCGTTCATGTTCGCATCAACGAACCCGTACACACGGTTGCGATTGCGATCCGGCTCGCTCGAGTCGATCAGATCAAAGAGCGATGAGTCAATCACCTGCCCGCTCGCGTTCGTGAACTCATCTCGGCTCACGCGGTTGTCGTTGTTCGCGTCAAAGTGCTGAATGAAGATGTCGTACTCATCGACGAAGCCGTCGCCCGTCACATCCTGGAAGGGCGAATCCGTGTTGCCTGTCTCGTCGCGATAGTCATCCGTGGCGCCAGCCAGTCCGTCCGACTCGCCCGTGTGCTGCGAGCGCATGCGATTGTCGTTATCCGCGTCATTCGACGCGACGGCGTCATAGAAGTAGTCGAGCTTCGCGTCCAGCGCGGTGTCCAGACTGCGGAAGTCCGACCGCAGAATCAGCGGATCGCCGTTGTTGAACGTCACATCCGTGAACCGCGCGCCAAGGTCGCCCGTCACTTGCACGTTCTTGCCAAGCATCACGCGCGTGGGCGAAATGATCGCGTGATTCACGCGCTTTGTCAGCCGAAAATCCTTCGAAATCTGCCGTGTGATGGGCTGCCCGCTCCGCTCGTAGCTGAAGTCATACCCCGTCACGATCACGCGCACATCGCGCCCGTCCGCCAGCGGCGCATACGTGATCTGATACGACAGGGGAGGCACATCCGCCGCGTTCACATCCTGCGTTTCAATCGCGACGGCGGGCGTGAACACCCAGCTCGTCATCTTGAAGTTCGCCGACGTGCCCGCCGGCGCGTTGCCGATCGTCACCGACGTGATGCCCGCTTCATCAACAATGTTCTGGTCCAGCGCGTGCGCCTGCGCCACCGCAGCCGCCAGCCCGCTCGGGCTCGCCAAGTCCTGCCGCATCGTCTTGCCGGGAATGATCTGATACGTCGAGAACCCGCTCAGCGAGCCGCGCCACAAGTCCCAGCCGAAGTTGGGCGTCACGTTGCTGTCTGACATGAGGAATCGGGCCGCCGCTTCTTTCAAGCGCGCTTCCGCGACTTCCAAGCCCGTTTCCGCCGCGCTCTGCGCTCGCATTACGTGCAGATTCGTGCTTGCCGTCACCATGTTGCCCCGGCTCGCAATCGCCATCGCGGCGCTCAGCGAGCCGAACATGATGAGAAACATCATCGCAAGAATCGCCGCCACGCCGCGACGCTTGCCCGGGTGCGCAGGTCCGCCCTTCGCCTGGCCCGCGCGGTCACGCAGGCGCGACACCACCGTCTGGCCGCTCAGCGCGTCGTGTTCGAACCGGTTCGTGGACATCCTGCAATCCTCCAGCGTTCCCGCACGCGACCTCACCGAACTTCATCCATTCATCGCGGCACGATCCACGAGACCGACGTGATCTCACGCGCCTCGGTGTCATCAATGCCCTGATAGCTCACAATCACCGTGATCCGCAGCGGAAAGTCATCAGCGTCAATCGCCGGCAGCGTCGCACTCGCGGGCTGCGCATACGTGTCGCCGCGCACCAGCAGAAAGTTGTACGGATCGACCTTCTCGACGATCACGCGCTGCACCCAGCCCTCAAGCGGCATCGGATCGCCGTCTTCATTCAGCATGGGCGTGCCGTCGTTGTTGATCTCCGTCACAACCTGCCGAAAGCTGTTGATGGGCCCCTGAAACGTGCCGCCGTTGCCAAACGTCACGCCGTCAAGGTCATCCAGATCATCAATGTCGAGAATCGTTGTCTCGCCGCCTTCCGCGCCCCAGCCGCCAGCCGTCGACAGCCCGGTCACCGGGTCATGCCGATTCAGCTTGCGCGTCAGTTCGCGGACTTCATTCGCCAGCAGCATGCCCGTGGCGCTCTTGCTGCTCCAGTCATTGCTGCGAGTGAACGCGCCTTGCGCGTCCACGAACGCCAGCACGCCGATGCCGACGATCACCATCGCCAGCAGCGACTCGATCAGCGTGAAGCCGCCTCGAGCGCGACCGCGTCGATGCATCGCCGCAGGTTGTGAGTGCATGATGCCCTTCATGTGCCCGCTTGCCTCCGCGAAACCGCCCGCGCTTTGCCGGCGCGGGCGTTCGCCGCTACAACTATCGGATTACTTCACGATCTGCGACATCTTGAAGATGGGCAGGATGATGGCCATGGCGATGAAGCCGACGACTGTGCCCATGAAAAGGATCATGATGGGCTCGATCATCGACGTGACCGCTTTTATTTGATCCTTCAACTGTTTCTGGTAGTACCCGCTGATCTCATCCAGCACTTCGCCCAGCTTACCAGACTCTTCACCCGCGCTGATCATCTGCACCACGGCCTTGGGCAGCACCGTGTCCTTCTGCAGCGTCGTCGTGATTTTGCGACCTTGCTTGACGCCCGCGTGCACGCGTTTCCACATGCCCTTGAACATCTGGTTGCCCGAAATCTCCGCCGTGATGTTCAGCGTGTCCAGCATGGGCACGCCCGCGTTGATGAGCTGGCCCATCGTCTGCAAGCTGCGGCTGATGTACAGCGAGCGGAACATCATCTTGACGACCGGAATCGTCAGCTTCGCCTTGTCTGCCCAGAACGAACCGACTTCGGTCCGCAGGAATGCATAGAACGCGCCGCCAACGCCGACAACCGCGCCCAGCAGGATGTACCAGTTGTTGACCATGAACTTTGACAAGCTCATCAGGAACTTGGTCGCCCAGGGCAGCACATCTTCCTTGCCTTCGAACACCGCGGCGAATCGCGGCAGCACGAACGTGAGCAGGAACACCGTGACGCCCACCGCCAGCGTGCCGATGATACCGGGATAGATCGACGCGCCGATGACCATCTTGCGCGTCTCGATCTGCTGCGCCATGTACGTCGCGATGCGGTCCAGCATCTTGCTGAACGAACCCGACATTTCCGACGCCTTCACCATGTTGATGTAGAGCGGGTTGAAGAGCTTCGGATACTTCGCGATTGCATCGCTGAACTGCTTGCCGGCCTCAACGTCCGTCTTGACCTGAATCAGGATCTTCTTGAAGCCCTGATGTTGTGTCTGGTCCGCGATGCCTTCCAGCGCGCTGCGCAGGTTGATACCTGCGCGGATCATGACCGCCATCTGCGTCGTGAAGTCCAGCACGTGCTTCTCAGTCGGCTTGCCCGCGTTCAGTTCACGGAACTTGTCCATGAACCCGCCCGCGTTGCCGAACGCCTGCACCGCGCTCAGGCTCAGCACGTGCCCGCCTTGATTGCGCAGCACCGCCGCCGCCGCCCCGGCGTTCTCCGCCGAAAGCGTGCCCGTCTGCACCTGACCGCTGCTGGTTCGAACTTGGTATCGGTAGTTGGGCATAAGAAAAAGGCACTGGGGACTGGGCATGGGGCATTGGGGTCAATGCCTTTTGATCCGGATGTCACCAGCGACTTCGACCTCCTGTGACGCTTCTGCTCTTGTTCCAACACACGGACTGCTCTGACTTGACCCTAGTGCCCAGTCCCTGATGCCTAGTGCCTTCGCTCCCACTTACGCCGCCAGCTGACGCTCCAGCTTGTCGGGGAACGCCGCCTGCGCGATCGCATCTTCGCGGCTGATGTACCCGTTGAAGTACAACTCCGCGATGCTGCTGTCCAGGCTGCACATGCCGATGCTGCGGCTCGTTTCAATCACGTTGGGAATTTCAAACGTGCGGGCTTCGCGAATCAGGTTGCGCACCGCAGGCGTGCACAGCAGCGTTTCGACCGCCGGAATCATGCCGGGCCGGTCCACGCGGCTGAACAGCGTCTGACTCACGACCGCCTGCAGCGTGTTCGCGAGCATCGAGCGAATCTGGTTCTGCTGACCGGCCGGATACATGTCGATGATGCGTTCCACCGTCTGCGACGCGTTGACCGTGTGCAGCGTGCTGAGCACCAAGTGACCTGTTTCTGCCGCGCTGATCGCCAGCGCCGTCGTTTCAAGGTCACGCATTTCACCCACCAGAATGATGTCCGGGTCCTGACGCAGCGCGTGCTTCAGGCCGCTCGCGAAGCTGGGCATGTCCGCGCCCAGTTCACGCTGCTCCAGAATGCACTGCTTGCTCTCGAAGACGTATTCAACCGGGTCTTCCAGCGTGATGATGTGCTTGCGATACCGCTGATTCATCGCCTCGATCATCGCCGCCAGCGTCGTCGTCTTACCTGAGCCGGTATCGCCTGTCACCAGCACCAGGCCGCGCGGCAGATACGTCAATCGCGCGATGACTTCCGGCAGGTTCAACGCCGCGAGCGGCGGAACCTTCGTCTTCACCGCACGCATCGCCAATCCCACGCCGCCACGCTGCATGTGCGCGTTCACGCGGTAGCGAGCCAGACCTTCCGCGTAGTACGAAAAGTCCGCGTCCTTCACGCGTTCAAACGTCGCGCGAGATTCCGGACCGGCCATCTGCTCGAAGTACGCACGCACTTGCTCCTTCGTGAGCACCGGCGCGCGATCAAGCGGCGTCATCACCTGGTTGATGCGCATGACCGGCGGGTTCGCCGCGATGAGGTGAACGTCACTGGCCCCGGCGTCATAAGCGGTCTTCAGAATCTGATTGAGTTCCATCGTGGCGATCTCCAAAGAGGACGACTCCTCTCGAACATCGGTCCGAAGAACACGCGTGTTCACGCAGGCAGCGCAGGCAACTGCGCGAAGATGAATCGTTTATCCCGCATAAACCCACCCCTCCCCGTTGAAGGAAGGGTGAGCTCAAGTCCGCAGCATCAACCCTTCGCCACGTCCGCAAGACTTGCGCCAAAGTTGATGTGAAACACCTGGTTATCCAGCACCAGTGCCGGCACCGACTTCACCCCGGACTGCTCCGCCGTCCGAATCGCACCGCGATCCGTTCCCAGGTGCACCACCGCCAGATCAAAACGCGAACGGTCAATCGCCTCCGCCACCATGCGTTCCGCGCTGACACAAACCGGACAACCCGCGTGATAGAAAACCGCCTTCGACTTCATGATGCTGACTCCTTTGTTTGCAGCTCGCGACGCGAGCCCTTCAGCCGCATCTGACGCAAAACTACCATGCACGTCACCGCTCCCCAAGCCCCGTACCGCGCGGTGGGGTGGGCACCATTCGGTCGCAATTGCACGGATCACGATGTCAAAAAATCTCTCACAATCTCCGCAAAATCCCGCCGACAGCCATCCGTCAGTTGCCCACATGGTCGAGTCCATCGTCGGCTGCAAGTGGTCACTTCATGTCCTCGCGTGCGTGCGCAAAGGCGTCAATCGCCCCGGTGCCATCGAGCGCAGCGCCGAAGGCCTCTCGGCTAAAGTCCTCAGCGAGCGCCTCGACAAGTTCATCCGCTTCGGCATTTTCGACAAGCGCTCCTTCCCCGAGATCCCGCCGCGCGTTGAGTACTCTCTCACGCCCTTCGGCGAGAAATTCGTCCGCATCATCGACGAAGTCGAACGCCTGCAAAACGAACTCAAGCAACACTGAAGCAGTGGGGCCCATTCCGCACCATCGCGCCGCCCCATCCCCGCGCCGCGTGTTTACCCTCACCGCGCGAAGTTTGCCCCCGCGGAGACCACGATGAACATCGACACCTGGCTCGTCCATCCCGATCTCGACCGTCTGGGCGGCCACGGTGGCGACCCCTTCCGCGCCACTGTTCCCCCCATCTACCTCTCCGCGACCTACGACCAGGAAACCCCCCTCGCGTTCGGCACCTATGACTACAGCCGCGGTGCCAATCCCACGCGCGACGTGGTTGAACATCAACTCGCGCGTCTCGAAAATGGCACGCGCGCCTTTGCCTTCCCCAGCGGCGTCGCCGCCCTCGATGGCCTCGCGACGTTCCTCCGCCCGGGCGACGACGTCCTCGCCTCCGCCGATCTCTACGGCGGCACCTTCCGCCTCTTTACGCAAGTTTGGGGCAAACGCGGCATCACGGTGCGCTACGAAGACCTTACCGACCCCGCGCGCATCCCCGCTCTCCTCACGCCCAAAACCAAACTCATCCACGTCGAGCCGCTCGGTAACCCGATGCAGACCGTGTGCGACATCGCCGCCCTCGCGCGAGTGGCGCGCGCCCACAACCTGCTGCTCACCGTCGACAGCACCAGCCTCACGCCCCTCAACATCAAGCCGCTCGACCTCGGCGCACACGTCGTCATGCAATCCGCCACCAAGTACATCAATGGCCACAGCGATGTCATGGCAGGCGTCCTCACGCTGCGCGACCAGCCCCTCATCGACGAGCTCGCTTTCCACCACAATGCCGAAGGCGTCGCCCTGCCGCCATTCGAGTGCGCTCTGATGCTCCGCGGTATGGAAACCATGTCGCTGCGACTCGAACGCGCCCAGTCCAACGCACTCACCATCGCCCGCTTCCTCGCCAGTCGCCCCGACGTCCAGCGCGTCCTCTACGTGGGCCTCGACAACCACCCGCGCCGCGACATTCACACCGCCCAGTCACGCGGTCACGGCTGCGTCCTCAGCTTCACCACAGGCAGCGTCGAACGTTCCGCCCGCATCGTCCAGCGACTCAAACTCTTCGCGATCCGCGTCAGTTTCGGCAGCGTGTCCAGCTCCGCCAGCATGCCCGCCAGCATGTCGCACAAATCGGTTCCCGCTCACCTGCGAGACCGCTACGCCCCGCCCGCCGACCTCGTCCGCCTCTCCATCGGCATCGAGCATGTTGACGATCTCATTGCGGATTTGCAAGCCGCATTTGCTGCTCCCTGACATCGCCCTTCCCGCGCATGCATCTCTTTCAGGACGTAGACAAGTCGTTTACAATGCCGACGTGGCCAGTGTTCCCGCTGACATCACCCGCGTCCTCGAATCCGCCTCGCAAGGCGATGCCGCGGCCAAGTCGCAGCTCTTCGACGCCGTCTACGACGAGCTGCGCAGCATGGCCGCCGCGCTCCTCGCTCACGAACGCCCTGACGCGAAAGTGACGATCCAACCGACCAGTCTGGTCCACGAGGCCTATCTCAAACTCATCCGCAACGCCGAGCCCGCGTGGCAGAGTCGTGCGCACTTCTTCGGCGCCGCCGCTCGAGCGATGCGCCAGATTCTCATCGATCGTGCCCGCCACCTCAAAGCCATCCGAGGCCGCGCCGCCGAACTGCACGAAGACACGGGCCTGCCCACGCTCGACTCCGCTGCCTCGCCCGCGCGCGCCGTCGACGATCTGCTCGCGCTCGACACCGCGATGGACAGCCTGCGCAACCGCGACGAAAGGCAGCACGACGTCGTCATGCTGCGCTTCTTCGCTGGGCTCAACGTCGAGCAGACCGCCGCCGCGCTCGGAGTCTCCGCCACCACCGTCAAGAACGAATGGTCCTTCGCCCGCGCCTGGCTCATGCGCGAGATCGACCGCTCCCGCCTGTCGTGAGGTGCCGCGATGGAAGCTGCTGCACACCAGCACAACATCCAGTCACTCTTCGAGCAGGCTCTCGCCGCATCGCCTGAAGATCGCACGCGCATGCTCGTCGCGCTGCGCAACCGCGACGCCGCCGTCGCCGACGAGCTCGCCAGCCTGCTCGCCTACGCCGACGAAACGGGAGTGCTCGACAGCGACGCGGCGTCCTTCGCCAAAGACTTCGCCACCACGCAGTCAGCCATCGAATCCGACGCCGTGCCGCCGTCGCGCGTGGGCCAATACGAAGTCATCCGCGAAATCGGCCGAGGCGGCATGGGCGTCGTCTACGAAGCCGTTCAGAGTTTCCCCAAGCGCTCCATTGCCCTCAAACTCGTCCGCAGCGACATCGCCACGCCCGCGCTCCTCCGCCGATTCCGCCACGAAGCGCAGGCTCTCGCGCTCCTCCAGCATCCCGGCATCGCCCAAGTGCTCGAAGCCGGCGTCGCCACCATCGACGGCAAGCCTCGCAGCTTTATCGCGATGGAACTCGCCCAAGGCCTGCCCCTCCACAAGTGGGCCCGCGCCACGAATCCCGACGACCGCGCCAAGCTCGACATCATCGCCCGCATCGCCGACGCCGTCGATCACGCCCACAAACGCGGCGTAATTCACCGCGATCTCAAGCCCAGCAACATCATCGTGAGCGACACGGGTGAGCCGAAGATCCTCGACTTTGGCGTCGCCCGTCTCGTCACCGACTCGCCGCAAGCCAACGCCACCATCGCCACCAGCGCTGGCCAAGTCGTTGGCACGCTTGGCTACATGAGTCCGCAGCAACTCTCAGGCGACCCGCGCCAGATCGACGTGCGCGTCGACGTCTACGCGCTGGGCGCGATCCTCTACGAACTCTTCGCGCAGCGCGCTGCTATCGAACTGCCCACGATGAGCCTGCTCGAAGCTCTCGACGCCATCAAGACCAAAGAAGCCACACCGCTCGGCCGCGTCAATCCTGCATGGCGAGGCGATATCGAAGCGATCGTCACCAAAGCTCTCGAAAAGGACGCGGATCGCCGCTATCAGTCCGCCGCCGATCTCGCCGACGACATCCGTCGCCACTTGCAAGGCGTGCCCGTCCAGGCGCGACCGTTGACAAAGCGCTATCAGCTCTCGCGCTTCGCCGCTCGCAACAAGAGTCTCGTCGCCGCCGCCGGCGCCCTCACCCTCGCCATCATGCTGGGAGTCGTCGGCACCGCATGGCAAGCCGTCCGCGCCACGCGGGCCGCCACCCTCGCCACGCAGCAGGCCCAGCGCGCCCAACAAACCAGCGAAGTCCTGCGCCGCATGATCGCTGGCGGCACACCACAAGTTGCCGAAGGCCGCGAACTGACCGTGCGGGAGATGCTTGTCGCCTCTGCGCAGGAACTCAAGCAGACCAGCGACATCGACCCCGTCGTGCGTGCCAGCACGCACGCCCTGCTGGGCCACATGTTCTACGCCATCGCCCGCAAGCCCGAGTCGCTCGAGCAGTGGCAGGCGTCTTTCGATCTCTACACCACGACCCTCGGTCCGCAGCATGCCGACACGCTCACCGCCGAAGTCGAGCGTGGCATGCTCGTCTCCGTCTTTGAGCGCAGCGAGAAGCACGAAAAGTACATGCGCGATGTGTTAGCGCGCTGCAACGCCGCACTGGGGCCTGATCATCCAACATCCATCCTCGCAGAGTCCGCGGTTTCCATCGCCGTGGGCGATGTCAGTCTGCTGCGTCAGCCCGAAGCAATCGAAATCGCCGAGCGCGCATGGCAGCGTGCCCGTCGAGTACTGGGGGCGGATCATCCCATCACCCTCCGCACCCTGCAATCGCTCATTGTCGCGGCAGTCGTGATCAAACGCGATGATCGCGGCATCGATTGGTGCCGCGAATACACCGACCACATGATTGCCAAGTACGGAGCAACATCGGCCCAGGCTCTCGAGTCCCAGGCGCAGCTCGCCGCCATGCTCGACCGAGTCGGCGCGTTAGACGAGTCATTCGCCCTGCGCAAGAAGATCAACCCTGACTGTCACCGCGTGCTCGGCCCCGATAGTTACTCGACCATCCTGAACGAAGGTGGTCTCGCGACCGATTACTACAGCCGCGGCATGTTCCCTGAAGCAATCGCGCTGACGCGCTCCATCATCGCGCGGCTCGAAGTCCGACCCGACCCCGATCCCCTCACCCTCATCATCAATCGCAGCACGCTTGCAGCTGCGCTCGTGCGCACAGGCGCATGTGAAGAAGGTCTGGTCCACGCGCGACAGTTGCTTGACGAGTCCGTCAAGCAGTCCGCTTCCCCCCATGTCACCGATAAGCTTCGCCGCACCCTGTTCTGCGCGTATGTCTGCCTTGGTCAGGACGCTGACGCGCGACGCGAGTATGCACTTTTCTCATCCGACGAAGAACGCAACTTCGCCATCGAACAGATCGACATCTGGTTTGGTGATCGACTGACATTCACGCCCGACGCGGAGGTCGCCCCATGAGCGCGCTCCCTCGCGAACAACGCATCCGCGAACTCTTCGATCGCGCAATCGCCAGCGACGACATCACGCGCTCGCGCCTGCTCGAAGATCTCCGCGCCACCGATGCCGATCTCGCCACCGAACTCGAAAGTCTGCTCTCCTACGGCGATCGCACCGGCTTCCTCGACAGCGGCGTGCCCGGCCTCATCGACGACATAGCCATCGCGACCGCCGATCCCCTGCCCGAACTCATCGGCCCCTATCGCGTGCTGCGCGAACTGGGCCAGGGCGGCATGGGCATCGTTTACGAAGCCCAGCAAGTGAATCCCTCCCGTAGCATCGCACTCAAAGTGATGCGTACCGGCCTCGCCAGCGCATCCGCCACACGCCGCTTCCGTCACGAAGCGCAGGCTCTCGCGCTGCTGCAACATCCAGCTATCGCGCAAGTGCTCGAAGCTGGCGTCGCGACTGTCAATCAACAGCCGCGCAGCTATCTCGCGATGGAACTCGTCGAAGGCGAGCCGCTGCACAAGTTCGTGACGTCGCGCAAACTCGCGCCGCGTGAGATCGTCGCGCTCATGCTTACCGTCGCCGAAGGCGTCGACCATGCCCATAAGCGCGGCGTCATTCACCGCGACCTCAAGCCTGCCAACATTCTCGTCACCACCGATGGTCGTCCGAAGATTCTCGATTTCGGCATCGCCCGCCTCACGCAAACCCCCGACGCCGCCGCGACCATGGCCACCAGCGCCGGCCAAGTTGTTGGCACGCTGGGCTACATGAGTCCGCAGCAACTGTCCGGCGATCCGCGCCAGATTGACGTCCGCGTCGACGTCTACGCACTCGGCGCGATCATGTACGAACTCCTCGCACATCGCCCCGCCGTCAGTGTGCCCGCTGGCAGTCTGCTCGAAGCCATCGAAGCGGTTCGTTCCGCCGACATCGCGCCGCTGGGCCGCATCAACGCTGCATGCCGAGGCGATCTCGAAGCCATCGTCGGCAAAGCCCTCGAACGCGACGTCGCCCGTCGCTATCAGTCCGCGAGCGAGTTCGCCGACGACCTGCGCCGCTTCCTCGCATCGCAGCCCGTGCAGGCTCGTCCGCAAAGCGCCGTCTATCAGCTTCGCAAGTTCGCCGCGCGGAACAAGCCCCTCGTCATCGCGCTAAGTGCGGTCGCGTGCACACTCATCGCCGCCGTCGCCGGCATCGCATGGCAAGCCGTGCTCGCCACTCGCGCAGCCGAACGCGCCACGCTGCAGGCCAGCCGCGCAGAACAAACTTCCGAAGTTCTGCGCCGGATGATTGGTGCTGCCACGCCGCAAATCGCCGGTGGCCGCGAGATCACCGTGCGCGAAATGCTCGACTCCTCCGCCGCCGATCTCGAGCGCACCACCGACCTTGATCCGCTCGTTCTTGCCAGCACGCACCAGTTGCTGGGCGACATGTACGCCTCGCTCACGCGCTTTGACCGCAGCATCCACCACCTGAAAATCGCCGAGCGCGAGTACAGCATGCGCACCGGTCCGCGCAGCCCCGACGCGCTCTCTGCACGCGTCCAACTCGCTCTCGCCCTCACTCGCGCCGGCCGCAGCGTCGCCGATGAGGACTACGCCAGACGCGCGTACGACGACGCGCTCGCGACGCTTGGTCCCGATCACCAAACCACCATGCTCGCCGAGACCGCGTTGGGACTCTCCATCGCTGAAGCGAGCATCCTGCGCATGAAGGAGGCCATCGCGATCTGCGAGCAAAGCTGGCACCGACATAAGCGCGTACTGGGTCCCACGCACGCGCAGACGCTTGCCGCGCTTCATGGCCTCGTGCTCACGTCCGGTCGTCTGCCGCAAGACCCGCGTGCGATTGAGTGGACACGTGAACTGGTGCGACTGCGAGAGCAGACTGCGGGAACCGAGTCATCTATCGCATTGGTTGCGAAGATCAACCTTGCGACAATCTACCGTCAGCACAATCTAAACGACGAGGCATTCGCCATTTTCTCTTCCATCGAGGAACCATGCACGCGCATCTTGGGGCCCGAGCACACGTACACGGCGCTGGTGTGGGATGGCGTCGCTGACGAACTCATGTCGCAGCGCCGCTACGGCGAAGCGTTACCTCGCATCGAGCGATCGCTCGCACTGGTCGCGAAGAAGTACGGCGTGCACTCCTTCGAGTATGACATCAGGCTGAACTCCTATGCGCACGCCTTGTTGTGGTCAGGTTACTGCGATGAAGCGCTCGCCGTCGCTCAAGACATGTACGAGCGCGCGTACAACGACCCGAAGAACTCTGAGCATGTCCGCGACATGTCAACACTCGTGCTCGCACTCGTCCGCGCCGGACGCGGCGAGAAAGCCGAAGCGTTCAATCTTGTCTCCACGATCCAAAATCCGACGATGAAGCAGAACGGCATCGATCTCGCGAGCATCGCCATCGAAGGTTCAAAGGATACTGAAGAGGAACCGGGTGTCTGGATTCTGGACAAGTGATCAGCTCGCCAGGCGCGGCTGCTGCTCATGCGGATCATCCAGCATGCCCAGCGCCTTCATCTTCTTGTACAGCGTCGTGCGATTGATTCCCAGTTGTTCGCTGGTCTTCTGCCGATTCCAACCATTCGCCACGAGCGCCTTGTGAATGATCCGCCGCTCAGGCTCGCGCAGCGCATCTTCCAACGTTTGCGGCTGCCAAGGCGTCGCGTCCGCGCTCGCATCAAGCAGCGCCAGCGTCGTCGCCCCCTTCGTCGTAGCGGTGGGGGACGCGATGACATGCTCAGGCAAGTCATCCACCACGATCACCTGTCCGCGCGTCAGCACCGCTGCACGTTCCACGATGTTCTGCAGCTCGCGCACGTTGCCCGGATAGCTGTACCGCTGCAGTGCAAGCATCGCCTCCGCGTCAAAGTCCACGATCTGGCGATTCAGTTCCGCCGCGTGTTTCGCGAGGAAGAACCTCGCCATCTCCGGAATGTCGCTGATGCGATCTCGCAGCGGCGGCAGCGAAATGTTCACGACATTGATGCGGTAATACAGGTCCTGCCGAAACACGCCGCTCTGCACCAGCTTCTCCAGCGGCTGATTCGTCGCGAGAATCACACGCACGTCAACTTCAATCGTGTTTGATGACCCGACCGGTTCAAAGCGTCGCTCCTGCAGCACGCGCAGCAGCTTGAGCTGCATGCCCGGGCTTGCCGAGTTGATTTCGTCAAGGAAGATTGTGCCGCCGTTTGCCGCCAGGAATCGTCCCACCTTGTCTGCATGTGCGCCCGTAAACGCGCCCTTCACGTGGCCGAACAGTTCACTTTCCAACAGCGTCTCAGGAATGCTCCCGCAACTGATCTCGACAAACGGCTTGGCGCTCCGAGGACTGTGCTGGTGAATGGCATGCGCAATCAAGCTCTTGCCCGTGCCGCTTTCGCCCGTCATCAGCACCGTCGTGCGACTGCTCGCCACAGCACGCACAAGTTCAAACACCTTCTGCATGCGAGGGTCGCTCCCCGCGATGTTCGTGAGGTTGTGCTTGCGCTGCAGGCGATCACGAAGTGCGACATTCTCGCTGCGCAGCGCACGCTCGCGCAGCGCGCGGTCCAGGGCCTGCCGCAGTTCACCATCCACAAACGGCTTCACGAGGTAATCACATGCGCCGGTCCGCAGCGACTCTACCGCCGACTCCACGCTGCCGTACGCCGTCGTCACGATGACCGCCGTCGCGCGATGCTGCTTCGCCAGCGTGCGCAGAAACTCATTGCCCGCCATGTCAGGCAGCGATGATTCCGTCAGCACGCAATCAAACGAGTCCTTGCCCGCATCAAGCAGCGCAAGCGCTTCCGCCGCGCTGCTCGCGATAGTCACGTCGTGCCCATCGCCCACAAAGAAGCCCGCCAGCGATTGCGCCGCGGGCGCATCGGCATCGACAATCAGAAGTTTGCACGTCGCGTGAGGCATGTTCGTTCCCGCAGATCGATTCCGTTCGTCACTCACGCGGTGTGCCGATACTGCGTGGTGTTCAGCGTCACGCACGGGAAGCGCACCCGAAGCAGACAGCCGACTTCGCCCGCGTGCTGCTGCGCCCGGGCCGTCAGTTCAATCGTGCCGCCCATGCCCTGCACCACGCTGCGCGCCACACCCAGCCCCACGCCCGCGCCATTCGGCTTGGTCGTAAAGCCAAGATCAAACACACGCTTGGGATCAACATGCTTGGGCAGTCCCGCGCCGCTGTCGCGAATGTCCAGCACGCACCACACGCGCTGATCCCGGCCGTAGGCCGCCTCGCGCGGCGCCGCGTCGGGCCGCAGTTCAATATCCACCGTGCCCGGCTGGTTCGTGCGAGCCACGGCTTCAATCGCGTTCTGAATCGCATTCAGCGCAACCGTGTACATCGCGCCGCTGGGCAAACCCGCCAGCGCTGGGGCCAAAGTCAGGTTGCACGTCACGCTGTGCTTCACCGCCAGCGGCTTGCACACATCCAGCGCATGACTGATCGCCTCGCCCAGCGTCACCGGACGCGACCGCGAGAGATTGTGCGAGCCCAAGGGCGTCGCCTTCCCCTGCATCGCCGCATGCACCAGTTCGGCCATGCGCTCCAGGTCATCCGCCGCGCTGGCAAGATGCCGCTCCACAACCGCCGCCGCCGCCGCCGTCACCACAC
>DATGWV010000174.1:0-5233 GCA_035299305.1 Phycisphaerales bacterium
GGCTCATGTCGACCCCCTCCCTCGCTGGCGCTCGGGCTCGTCGTGCGAGTTGCCGTTACGCCTCCGCGAAGTCATACCCCGCCACATATCGCCCCGTCTTGAGCTTGACCAACTGCCGCAAGATGTCGTTGCACAGTGTGCTTGCGCCGAAGCGGAAGTAGTCGTTGGTCATCCACGGGTTGCCTGCAACAGCATCGAAGCCGGGGACGTTGAGGGGGCCCATGACTTCGTGGACCATGACCAGGTAGTGCACGCTTTGCTTGGCGGTGCGAATGCCGCCGGCGGGTTTCATGCCGACGAGGTTGCCGGTTTCGAGGTACCAGTCGCGGATGGCTTCGAGCATGACGAGCGTGACGGGCATTGTCGCGGCGGGCTGCACTTTGCCCGTGCTGGTCTTGATGAAGTCCACATTGCCGTCGCCTGTGCCGCTGGGGCAGACTTCATGCATCGCGCGGATAGAGATGTCGCTGGCGAGGCGCACGTTGTCGAGCGTTTCGAGTTCGCCGGTTTCGAGAATGACCTTGAGGTGCGCGTACGTGCCGTCGTCGCGGCGGCATGCCTTCTTGGTTTCTCGCACTTCTTCCCACAGTTTGTCATGCTTGCCCGCGAGGAACAAGCCGCGTGAGATGACCATGTCGATTTCGTCCGCACCCATGCGCACGGCGGAGCGGACATCTTCAAGGCGGACATCAAGCGGGAACTGGCCGCTGGGAAAGCCCGTCGCGACGGCGGCGATCTTGACGCTGCTGGGGTTGGCGGGCGAGCGCAGCATCTCCACGCACGTGGGGATGAGGCTGGGATAGACGCAGACCGCGCCGACGCTGGGCAGACGCTGGCCCAGCACGCGCTCATCGCGCTCGTAGGGGCGCATGGCTTTGGCGCACAGTGCTCGCACCTTCTCCGGGCTGTCTTTGCCTTCCAGCGTCGTCAGGTCCAGCATGCTCAGGGCGGTCAGCAGCAGCTCGCGCTTGCTGGCGTTCTTGATCGATCGCTTGGTGAACGACGCGGCCCGCTCGGCGGCCATGGTCGCATCAACCGGACGGGGACGAATGGTCGAAGGCATGAGCAATCGTAGTTGCCGCGAGCGAAAGACGTTGACGTGCAGGATGAGACACGCCGTATGCCCGATATCGCTGGAATTCCGCCGACATTCGCCGGTGATTCGTTGATGATTCATGCGGCAGCCGACACCTACGCTCTGCACATGACAGTCCTCGACACCCTCGCCAAGAACAAGTCCGCCGCGCAGCAGCGTTTGATTGACTGGCTGCGCATTCCCAGCATTTCGACTGACCCCAAGTATGCTGGCGACTGCCGCAAGGCCGCGCAGTGGGCGTGTGACCAGTTGCTGGAGCTGGGCTTTGAAGCGCGGCTGGTGGAAACGGGCGATGTGACGAACGGCAAGGGCGCGGGCCACCCGGTGGTGCTCGCGACGATTGCGCCCAAGGCTGGCTACAGCGGTCCGCACGTGCTCTTCTACGGACACTACGACGTGCAGCCGGTTGATCCGCTCAACCTGTGGGAGAGCGATCCGTTCAACCCGGTTGTTCGCGCGGCTCGCGCTGGCGAGCAGGGCGGCGAGCGCATCGTCGCACGCGGCGCGGTGGATGACAAAGGCCAGGTCGCGACGTTCCTCGAAGCATGCCGCGCATGGAAGCAGACCAGCGGCCACGCCACAAACGGCGCGGCGTACACGATTCTGCTGGAAGGCGAAGAAGAAAGTGGCAGCGCGAATCTTGAACGTTTCGTGCGTGATCACGCCGCGATGCTCAAGAAGACGGATGTCTGCCTCATCAGCGACACGGGCATGGTCGATCGCGACAAGCCGGCGATCACCTACGGCGTGCGCGGCCTCGCTTACACGCAGGTCACGCTGCACGCGAGCAACCAGGATTTGCACAGTGGCCTGTGGGGTGGTCGCTGCCCGAACCCGATCACGGAGCTGTGCTACGTGCTCTCGCAACTGCACGACAAGGACCGTCGCGTCACGATTCCCGGGTTCTATGACGATGTGCGCCCGATCTCGCAAGCCGAGCGCGAAGCGTGGGCGAAGTTGAGCGCCGACACCGGCGTGACAGCGGAGAGCACGCTCGCGAAGATCGGCCTCACGCGTGCGGCCGACGTGGGTGAGAGCGGCTACACGTTCATCGAGCGCGAATGGGGCCGGCCTACCGCCGAGATCAACGGCATTTGGGGCGGCTACACGGGCGAAGGCGCCAAGACCGTGATTCCCGCGAAGGCGAGCGCGAAGATCTCGTTCCGCCTGGTTGCAGATCAGAAGCCCGAAGTTGTCACGCAGCAGTTCTTCGCGTGGCTCAGCAGCAAGACGCCCCCGGGCTGCAAGTGGGAGCTCGAAGACCTGCACGGCGGCTACGGCGTGACAACGCCGACCGAGAGCGTGACGCTGAAGAAGGCCATGAAGGCTCTCGAACGCGCCGCGGGCAAAGCGCCGTACATGATCAAGTCGGGCGGCAGCATTCCCGTCGCTGGCATGCTCAAGAGCATGCTCGGTCTCGACACGATCTTCATGGGCTTTGGCCTCGATGACGACCGCGTGCACAGCCCCAACGAGAAGTTCGAGATGGCGTGCTTTGAGATGGGCATGAAGGCTCACGCCATGCTCATCGATGAACTGACCAAGTAAGCTGACCACGTCATCTGATTCGAGCGGCTGGGCACACGCCATGACCACCTCGCACTGGCAACGCAGCAATCGGCTCGGCACGCTTCAGAGCGATGTGGTTGTCATCGGCGCGGGCATCTGCGGCATCTCGGCGGCGTTGCACTTGCAGCGGCGCGGGCTCAGCGTGCGAGTGGTGGAGCGAGGCGTGGTCGGAGGCGTGGGCAGCGGAGCAAGCGCACGTAACGCGGGCTTTCTCATGCGGGGCTGTGCAGACAATTACGCCGACGCGATCAAGCAGTACGGCCGTGCGAGAGCGGCCATGCTGTGGCGATTGACCGAGCGCAACCTCGAAGGCTTGCGGCGCGAGGGCATCGACTCGTTGCCCGCGACGCAGCGCGTGCCCAGTGTGCTGTTGGCGCTTGGCGAGCAGGAACTTGGCCGCCTGCGCGAAAGTCTGACGCTGATGCACGAGGATGGCTTCGATGCACAGTGGTGGGACGCAGCGACCAATCCGCGTGACGCCGCATGGATTTCTCCCAGTGGCAGCGCGAAGACGCTCGGCGCACTTGTCAATCCCCACGACGGCGCGACCAACGGTGTACATGCACTGCGCATGCTGGCGGCCAAGCTGCTCTGCCCCGTGCACGAGCAGCAAGAGGTCCACGCCATCGAACAGCACGGCACAGGCGTGCGCGTGCACGTGACGGATGGCGAACTGCTCGCTCGCAAGGTGCTGGTGTGCACCAACGCCTACGCGCCGCTGCTGCTGCCGGGCCTTGCGCCGCTGGTTGCTCCCAAGCGCGGCCAGATGCTCGCCATTCGCCCGGGCGTCTTCCAACTCGCCGCGAGCTACTACGCCAACTTCGGCAGCGAGTATTTCCGCCAGACGTGGGACGGCAGCGTGGTGGTGGGCGGCTGCCGCACGTATCACGCCGAGAAGGAAACGGGATACGAAGACCGCGTCACGCCCTGGGTGCAAGACGATCTCGAACGCTTCACGCGCGATGTGCTGGGCGAGTTCGCGCGAAGCGACATCATCGCACGCTGGTCGGGCGTCATGGGCTTCACGCCGCATCACCTGCCGATCATCACGCGGTGCTGGGGCGAGAACGCGGCGGCTTCACACGCTTCGCGTGATGGCGCGGGCGATGCCAAGAGCGACCATGTCTGGTTCTGCGGCGGCTTCACGGGCCATGGCATGAGCATGGCGTATGAGGTGTCACGCCTTGCCATCGCAGAAATGCTGGACGGCATCGAGAGCGGCTTCGGGCTGACTGCGTAATCACTCGCGGGGTTTGGCGTACTTCCGTTCAACTCTCATTGGGCCAATCTTCCCTGGGCAGGCGTGAATGTGACTTCGTCTTCTCCGCCGCTCAGTTTGTCCTTTTCCGCAACACGGAAGCGGCAAAGCGTTATCAAAGAACTTCCAAGCGCTCCACTCGCCGACACCAGCAGGTCGTACGACCGCCCGGGCTCGAGCATGCCCGCTGGGACCTTTACTACTCGAGTCGTCATGGGTAAGTCTTGTGCTTCGCAAACGTCCATCCATCCAACTGTCTGCACAAAGACATGCAGTTTGTTTCCCTGAGGCGTGCGCGGGAGAACGAAAGTTGGTGTGAGCGTGGTGATCGTCGGCGCATTCTCACAGAAATGCACCGGAGCATCAGCGGTGCCAGGCATCGGTTCTGCCTCACGATGTCCGGGTTCATATCGGGGTTCGGGCGGTGGCGGCGGAGGCACGGTCGCCACGATTTTGCCATTCTCGTCAACAATGTTGCCGCTGAACCCTCCTGAACGGCACCCCCAGACCGGACCGTCGCCAATCACGCTGACGCAAAAGCCGTGGCCTTCCCAATACGTGACCTTGCTCACCTTGGTCTGGTAGAGATGAACGATCTTTTCATTCGTTGGGTTGCGAAGAAATGCGCCGGCTCGCTCTGTTCCATCCTTGAATCGCGACACAATCGCCACACGTGTCGGCAACTGCTCCTTCGTCAGCGGCTCCACCACGAGCCGTCGTTCGAACTCAACTTCAAATTTCGGTCCATCGGCAAGCACCACGCGCACAGGCACCGTCGCAAAGACTCTGTCACCGTCACGCTCAAGCATGTTGGGTGGACCAAAGCAGTACCGCTTCAGATACTGCGCGACATGGGCCGGCGTGATATCTGCCCCGTCCGCCGCCGTTGGCGAGCGTTTGAGCTCAATGGCTCCGGTCTCTTGCTTCTGGGTAGAAGGTTCGGCGGTCGCTGGCGGTGGAGAGCTCAATTGCGATGTCGCCAGTACAAGTGCGATCGTCGCGGCAGTCGAGGCATTCAGCACGAAGCACATCGGGCACCTCCATGTCTTTGTCGGCTCACAACTTCTTCAGCGCACCCACCAACGCATCAATATGCTGCGTCGTGTGCGCCGCAGAGATCTGGCAGCGCAGCCGTGCGTGGCCTTCGGGCACCACGGGATAGCCAAAGCCGATGACGAACACGCCCAGATCCAGCAATCGCTTGCTCATCGCGATGGCCTTGGCCGTGTCGTGCACGATGATGGGGCAGATGGCGGTGGGGCTGGGCAGCACATCAAAGCCCGCGGCCTTGAGCTCTTGGCGGGCGTACT
>DATGWV010000175.1:0-7957 GCA_035299305.1 Phycisphaerales bacterium
GGGGCGGCCGTGGGGGCAGTTGCTGCTGCGTTCGACGTCGGTGCGGAGCTTGACGAGTTCGGCGAGTTCGTCGGCGGCGAGGTCGTCGCCGGCTTTGATGGCGGCTTTGCAGGCCATCATGTCGAGGACGTCGCGGAGGGCGTGTTCGAGGGAGGTGGGAACGGGGGCTTGTGCGGCGTCGGGTGAGGCGTCGCGGCCGAGTTCGCCGCGCTCGGCTTTGGTGAGCAGTTCGTTCATGAATGGCGCGATGTCGACGCCTCGTTCAAAGAGGAAGCTGGGGAAGGAGCGCACGGCGATGGTGAGAGGGCCGAAGGGTTCGGCGTCGATGCCGATGCGGTCGAAGAGTGGTTGGAGGGCGGGGAGCGCGGCGAGCTGCGCGGGGGAGACGTCGATGGGCTCGGGCGTGAGGAGGTGTTGGCGTTCGAGGCGACCTTGGGCAACGCGTGCGAGGAGGTACTCGAACATGACGCGCTCGTGCAGGGCGTGCTGGTCGATGATGACGACGCCTTGCTCGTCCTGCGTGATGACGTAGGACTTGTGGACTTGGAGAAGCGGCTGCTGGGACTCGATGGCGAAAGCTCGCGATGCGGGCGCGGGCTGCGCGGCGGGCTCGGGAGGGTGCGCGTGTTCAGCGGCGGCTTCGAGCTTGCGAGTTTGTTCGAGGCCTTCGGCGAGTGAGAGCGGGAACTGCTGCTGGCCCGGGCGGAACTTGCTGAAGAACTCGGCGAACTTCGCGGCGGCGATGGTGGGCGAGACTTCTTGCGGGGGCAAGCCACTTGCGGCGGGAGCTTGTGCGCCCATGAGCGCGCTCGCGAGGCCCATTTGTCCGGGTGATTGTGTGCCGGCGTGCGGGCTCCATGCGAGCTGGGGGCGGAGGCTCAAGACGGTCGGCGTGACGTCGGCTTTGCGGAGAGCATCGCGCAGGGCGCGGAGGACGATGCTGTGGACGAGGCCACTATCGCGGAAACGCACTTCGGCTTTTTGCGGGTGGACGTTGACGTCGACGCCTTGGGGGCTCATGTCGAGCATGAGCAACACGGTGGGATAGCGGCCTGGCTCGATGAGGCCGCGGTAGGCTTCGGCGATGGCGTGCTGGATGGTTTTGTCGCGCACATTACGGCCGTTCACGAAGACGTGTTGGCTTTTCGTGCTGCCGCGTGCGAGGCTGGGCAAGCCTGCGAGGCCCCAGAGGGAAACGCCTCGTGCGTCGTCGAAGCGATCGGCGGCGACGGGAATGAGCTGGCTTTCGAGTTCTTTGCCGAGGATGGCGAGGGTGCGCTGGTGCGGGCCTTGATTGGCGGGAACGTCGAGCGTGCGCTTGCCGTCGACGGTCATGGTGAAGGCGACGTTGGGATGCGCGAGGACGAGGGCTTGGAACGTTTCGGCGCAGCGTTCGCGTTCGGTGTTGACGGTTTTGAGGAACTTGCGGCGCGCGGGGGTGTTGAAGAAGAGGTTGCGGACGGTGATGGTGGTGCCGATGTTGCCGCTGGCGGGGCGGATGGGTTTGATGGTTGCGCCTTCGACTTCGAGTTCGAAGGCGCCATCGCTGGCGGGGGTGCGTGAGCGGATGGAGGTGCGCGAGACGCTGGCGATGCTGGCGAGGGCTTCGCCTCGGAAGCCCAGCGTGGCGATTTGATCGAGGTCTTCGACGCTGGCGATTTTGCTGGTGGCGTGGGGGGCGATGGCGAGGGGGAGGTCGTCGCGCGAGATGCCGCAGCCGTCGTCGGTGACGCGGATGAGTTCGATGCCGCCTGATTCGATGTCGAGTTGGACGCGGGTTGCGCCGGCGTCGAGAGAGTTTTCGACGAGTTCTTTGACGACGCTGGCGGGGCGTTCGACGACTTCGCCAGCGGCGATTTGGTTGGCGACGAGGGCGGGCAGGGCGCGGATGCGCGGGAGTGTTGTGGCGGGAGACGAGGACACGAGGGATGATAGTGAGATGCTGAAGGTGCGCGAGTGGTTTGATGGTGGGCGAGGAAAATGAGGGTTATTGCAGGGAGTTGAACTTGGCGAGCACCTCGTCGCGCCACGTGAGTTTGCCGGCGCGTTCGAGGAGGGGGATGGCGCGGGTCCAGCAGGAGATGGCGTTGGCGCGATCGTGGAGGGCGAGATAGACATCGCCCAGGTTGGCGAGTTTGGTGGCGATTTGCGCGGGGTCGGCGGTTTGCTCGGCGAGAGCGAGGGCGCGGAGGTAGATGTCGCGGGCGGCGGGCCAGTCGTGAGCGTGTTCGTGGAGTTGGCCCAGCGTGCCGAGGTCGCGCGAGAGGCCCTGTGGGTCGTTTTCGGATTCGTCGAGTGCGATGGCTTCGCGGAGGACGGTGTGTGCGGCGGTGATGTCCCCCACTGTCAGCTTGACAAGGGCGAGGTTGCCAAGTGCGCGGGCGAGATGGCGCGGTGCGTGATGTTGGCGGCAGTGTGCAATGCGAGATTCGCAGATGCGGATGGCGTCGGTGTAGGAGCGGGTGCGGAAGTGGAACTGGAAGAGGAGGAAGAGGATGGCGATGTCTGGGGTGTCGATGGCGGCTTTCTCGGCGCTGGCTGCGGCGGCGCGGGCGAGGGCGAGGTTGTTGGCGTTGGCGTGACGAGCGACGTCGAGGGCGTCGGTTGCGCCGGGTGATGCGGAGTTAATGGCGGCGACTGTGGAGTCGTCGATGAGTCGTTCGTGCATCGCGGGCACCTTGAGCGTGCGGGGACCGTAGCGGCGTCGCGTGGCGGCGCGAGCACCTAAACTGCACGCATGACCAACGACACCAACGGACGGGTGTTGATTCTCAGCGACGGAGGGCTGCCCTCGCTTGTCGCGGCGATGCATGCGCGTGAGGCGACTTCGCTGAGCGCGCCGGGGAAGACGCCTGAACAGATCGCGACGATGCTGCGGGACAATGTGCTGCTGCTGCCGTTTGGGCTGCATGCGGAGAGCAGGCTGCCGCAGACGCGTGCGGTGACGCATCAGGCGAATGTGCTTGGCATCGGGAGCATTGGCGTGGGCGGTGATGACATCAAGCCGCTGCTGCAGGTTGCGCCGCATGCGGACAGTGATGAGCACGAGGGGCTGGAACTGCTGGGCGTGCTGCTGCTGGCGGCGCGGCTGCAATGCTCGCGCGTGGTGTGGCCGGTGCATGCGGGCGGGCATGATGCGATTGATCTTGATCGATTGTCGCAGATCGCGGATCGGTCACTAGTGGCGGCGAAGTATGCGAGCTTGTGCAGCAGCGCTCGCAGCGCGATGGGGATGCAGTTGGACACGCCGTTTGCTGATTTGACGGATCGGCAGCTTGCTGATCTGGCGATTGACATTGATGCGCCGATTGATGCGTGCTGGTGGTGGAAGGCGAATGCGGCGACGGGTGACGATGGGCGCGAGCGGAGTCGGTGGATGAAGGCATTGCAGGCGATGGGGTGGAGTCAGCACGCTGTGGGTGCGCGGGCGTAGAGCAGGGAGTGAGTTCATGGTTTTCAAGCCGCTTCCGACATCTCAGCGCTCGCGCGGTCCGATGCGGGTGCTGATTGTCATCGCGTGGGTTTGCGTGCTGGTCGGGACGCCTGTGGCGGTATGGGGGCTGTATCACGGGCTGAAGCCGCTGGTGGAGACGTATCAGCAGGCGATGACTGATCCGCTGGCGGACAAGATGCCGGAGGATGGGGCGCAGATCGGGCGGGAGATGGTGAAGTCGCTGCCGATTGGATTGGTTGGCGCGATTCTGGCGACGCTGGGCGGGTCGTTTCTGTTCAGCGTGTTTGTGCGCGGCGTGTTTCGGCGGCTTCGCGCGAAGAGCGATGCGTGAGCGGATGAGCGGGGCTTATAGTTGCAACCTATGCCTCTGACTCGCGAACAGCTCGCTCAACGTGCCGCGCTTGAACTGAAGGACGGCTACATCGTCAATCTGGGAATCGGGATTCCGACGCTCGTCGCCAACTACGTGCCCAAGGGCATGGATGTGTGGCTGCAGAGCGAGAACGGGCTGCTGGGAATCGGGCCGTTTCCGCGTGAGCATGAAGTGGATGCCGATCTCATCAACGCGGGCAAGCAGACGGTGACAGCGCGGGCGGGCGCAAGTTTTTTCAGCAGCAGCGACAGCTTTGCGATGATTCGCGGCGGGCACATTGATCTGTGCATTCTGGGGGCGATGCAGATCAGCCAGGAGGGTGATCTGGCGAACTGGATGATTCCGGGGAAGATGGTGAAGGGAATGGGCGGGGCGATGGATCTGGTGGCGGGTGTGAAGCGCGTCGTCGTGGTGATGGAGCACACGGCGAAAGGAGCGGCGAAGCTCGTGAAGCAGTGCAATCTGCCGCTGACTGGGAAGGCGGTGATTGACATGGTGATCACGGAATTGTGCGTGCTGGAGATGGACCCGGCGAAGCGGCGATTCGTGCTGAAGGAAGTTGCGCCGGGGGTGAGCGTGGACGATGTGAAGCGGCAGACTGAGGCGGAGATCATTGTGCCGGCGAACGTGAAGACGATTTCGTTGTGAGATCGCGGAGAGGTTTGTTCCGCAAGACAAATTGAAAAGCGGCGGAGTGATCCGCCGCTTGTTTCTTTTTGTCAGGCTTGGATCAGCCGCGGAAGAACTTGACGAAGCTTTGGATGGTGACGGCGCGGCCGATGGCGGCGATGCTTTCGGTGAGGGGGATGCCCTTGGGGCAGACTTTGACGCAGTTCTGGGCGTTGCCGCAGTCGTTGACGCCTCCCGGGCCCATGAGGGTTTCGAGGCGTTCGGCTTTGAGCTGCTTGCCGGTTTCGTGTTCGTTGAAGAGGCGGGCCTGGCTGATGGCGTGAGCGCCGATGAAGCTCTCGTCCCACTTGCTCTTGTCGGGTTCGAGATTGAACTGGGGGCAGGCTTCGAGACAGCAGCCGCAGCTCATGCATTCGCTGAGGACGTAGCGGGTTTCCTGCTTTTCGGGGGTTTCGCGCGGGCCAGCGCCGAGGCTGTAGGTGCCGTCGATGGGCACCCATGCCTTCACGCGCTTGAGGTTGTGGAAGAGGCGTTCGCGGTCAACCCAGAGGTCGCGGATGATGGGGAACTTGCTCATGGGTTCGAGCGAGATTTCGTCGCCTTCGCCCGGGGCGTAGTCGTCGACGAGGCATGAACAGCTTTGGCGGACTTTGCCGTTGATGACCATGGTGCATGCGCCGCAGACTTCTTCGAGGCAGCCGCTGTCCCAGACGGGGGGCGTGGTGGGCTTGCCTTCGACGGTGGTGGGATTGGCGGCGATCTGCTGGAGGACGCTGATGATGTTCATGCCGCGTTCTGTGGTGACGTTGAAGGTCTCCCAGCGGCTGGCTTTGCCCGGGCCGTCGCAGCGCTTGATGCGGACGCGGATGGTGCGGCCCTGCTTGGCGATTTTGCGATTGGCCATGCGCTGGGCGATGGCGGCGTCGTTGGCGGGGTCGTTGGTGAAGGATGAAATCATGTTCGACCGTTTCCTTGGAAGCTCGGCACGTTCAAAGCTGCGCGGCCGAGTGAATCATGTCATGACCGGCGAGGGACGCTTCAGATTCCTTCGGGGCTGGCGACTTTCTTGGCTTCGGCGGAGCCGCCGCCGGAGTCTTTCTTGCCGTAGGTGCGTGCTGTGGGGCGGATGAGGCTGGCGTCGATGTCGAAGAGTTCGATCTCGGTGCTCTTGGTGGGCTTGGCGAACTTGGCGACCGTGGTCTTCATGAACTGGTCGTCGTTGCGCGTGGGGTAGTCGGTGCGGTAGTGAGCGCCGCGGCTTTCCTTGCGTTCGATCGAGCCCAGGCAGATGGCTTCGGAGATGAGGAGCATGTCGCCCACGGCGCGGGTGTAGCTGAGGGTCTGGTTGGTCCAGACGGCGGCGTCGCCCAGACGCACTTTGCTGAAGCGATCGCGCAGCTCGGTCATCTTGTTGCGGCACTGCTCGAGGCGGGCGGCGCTCTTGACGACCGTACACGCGGCGGTCATTTCGGTCCCGAGTTCTTTGTGGATGATGTAGGGGTTGGTGGCGGGGCTGGCTTCGCCTCGGCCCACGGTGTCGGTGAGTGCCTTGACCTTGGCCTGCTCCTGCTCCACCACTGCGTCGTAGGCGCTGCTGGTGAGCATTTCGGCGGGCTGCTTGCTGGCGATGTCGTCGTTGCGAACGTAATTGACGACGCTCACGCCGCAGAAGAGGCCGTCGAAGAGACAGCTCAGCAGGGCGTTCGCGCCGAGGCGGTTGGCGCCGTGGTAGGCGAAGTTGACTTCACCGAATGCGTAGAGGCCCTTGATGTTGGTCATGGAGTTGACGGGTGAGCCGTACTCCATGCCTTGGCCGATTTCTGCGTTGATGGGGGCGCGGCTGCCGCTCTTGTGCTTGTCGCGGGGTTCAACGGGGTTGTAGCTGCCCTTCTTGAACTGCGTCCAGAGGCCGCCCATGCTGTAGTGGACGGCGGGGAAGATCTTCATGGGCGTGAATTTGGGGTCGTCGCCCACGAACTTCTCGTAGATGTCGAGGATGCCGCCGAGCTTCTTGGCGAGGTACTCGGGGTCGCGGTGCGTGAGGTCGAGGTAGACCTGATTCTCGTTGTTGACGCCCATGCCGCTGTTGACGCAGATGTCGAAGATCTCGCGGGTGGCGATATCGCGCGGGACGATGTTGCCGTACGCGGGGTAGCGCTCTTCGAGGAAGTAGTAGCGTTCGTTGGCGGGAATGGACTTGGGGTCGGCTCCGCTGCGGGGGTGCGGGCCCCAGGTGCCGTCGTCGCGCTTGATGCCGGGCACCCACACGCGACCACCTTCGCCGCGGGCGCTTTCGCTCATGAGGCGGAGTTTGTCGGCGCCGGGGATGGCGGTCGGGTGGACCTGGATCATTTCCGGATTGCCGTACCACGCGCCGGCTTGATAGCAGCGGGCGGCGGCGGCGCCGGTGCAGACGACGCTGTTGGTGCTCTTGCCGTAAACGAGACCGCAGCCGCCGGTGGCCATGACGACGGCATCGGCGCGGAAGGCGCGGATCTGCATCGTGCGCATGTCTTGGGCCACGATGCCAACGCAGCGACCGTCGCTGATGACGGGCCACAGGAATTCCCAGAACTCGTACTTGTTCACTTTGCCTTCGGACTCGTAGCGGCGGGTTTGCTCATCGAGGGCGTAGAGCAACTGCTGGCCGGTCGTCGCGCCGGCGAAGTGCGTGCGCTTGAAGAGGGAGCCGCCGAAGAGACGCAAATCGCGGTAGCCTTCGCTGGTGCGGTTGAAGGGGACGCCCATGCGATCGAGCAGATCGATGATCTTGGGGGCCCAGTTGGCCATTTCGAGCACGGGGTGCTGATCGGCGAGGAAGTCGCCGCCGTAGATGGTTTCGTCGAAGTGTTCGTACTCGCTGTAGCCTTGCTGACGAGCGACTTCGTTGCACGCGTTGATGCCGCCTTGGGCGCAGACACTGTGGCTGCGCTTGACTGGCACCATGCTGAAGAGGTCCACTTGGAGGCCGGCTTCGGCGATGCGGACGCTGGCTGAAAGTCCTGCAAGTCCGCCGCCCACCACAATCACACGTTGCGTCGCCATGGTCGTTGCTCCGGGCACAGCCCGAGGAAGAGATGCGAATCAGAGATGAACTTGTCCGAACACTGTTTCGTCACTCGCTGGCGGCGTGATTTGCATTGGATTCGCAAGGCACGCATATCCAGCGTTTTACTGGGTAGTTACTTGGTGTTATCCGCGGCCTTGTCCGTCACTTTCCCTTGCTCGGGAGCGATGACTTCGACCTTTTCCAGCAGCTTCTGCTCCACCTTGCGTGCGTCGTTGGGATTGGTCAGCACGGCGGCGATGAGCGAACTCCACGCCATGAGCATGAGCGCAGCGCCCAAGCCAGCGCACGCGACGCCCCATCGCTGCTGGGCTTTGCGGGAGATGGTGAGGCCCCAGGTGATGGCTGCGGTCCACAGGCCGTTGGCAAAGTGGAAGACCAGCAGCGTGATGCCGCTGAAGTAGAGGAGGCTGACGAGGACGCCCCAGATGGT
>DATGWV010000176.1:0-37616 GCA_035299305.1 Phycisphaerales bacterium
CGCCACCGTCAGCGTGTTGCCCACCTTGAACATCGGAATCAGCTTCAGCCGCTCGCATTCCTCCGCGCCAACCAGCTTCATCACCGCCGGATCAAGCAGCCCGTGCCGCAGCACCACGCCGGCTACGCCCATCACCTTTGCGAGCGCGCGCACAAGAGCAGTGGGGCTGATGACCCCCTGCGCCACCAGCGCCTCGCCCACCATCTTGCCAGTACCCTTTTGCTCCGCGAGCGCCTTCTCAAGTTGCTCGCGCGTCACGTGCCCTTCTTGCACCAGCACGTCGCCCACGCGCATGCGCTTGGGCGCGGCAGGCGCAGGCGGCTGCGCCGGCACGCCGGGAGTGATCGGCGCAGTCAGAGGCGACTCCATCGCAGGCGTGGGCGTGATGCCGCTGATGGGCAGCGCGTCATTCTTCGGATTGTGCCCGAAAGGGAACTTCACAGGAAACTCCTCACCGCCGTGTTCACATCCGCGTAGTGCTCAAACTTCTCCGACAGGCCCGTCACATCCAGCACTTCGCGCAGCGTCTCCGTCGTGCCGCACATCCGCAGCACGCGCCCGCTGCTCGACAGTTGATCACTCGCGTCCGCCAGCACCTCAAGTCCCTGACTGTCCACAAATGCGACTGCCGACGCATCCACCACCAGTCGTCCCAGGCTTCGCTGCATCACATCACCCAGCCGCTGCCGGAAAATGACCGCGTCGCCGCTGGTCAATGGACCCTCGGGCTTGATCACCGTCACCGCGCCATGGCGTTGCTCGTGAATGTTCATGCGCTCTTCCTCTGTGGCTCGTCTCTGTTCGCTCGCGTCACGCCGCCATCTTCGTCGTCGCCGCCATCGCAGGCAGCGTCAGCGTGAACGTGCTGCCCTTGTCAATCTGGCTCTTGACGGTGATGTCGCCGCCGTGCAGCCGCACCACCTGCCGCGCCAGCGACAGCCCGATGCCGCTTCCCGTGATGCTCGCGATGCGCTTGTCCTTGCTGCGATAGAACTTCTCGAAGACCAGCTCAAGCTCTTCGGGCTTGATGCCAATCCCGTTATCGCTTACTTCAAACGTCATCACGCCGTTCTCTTCGCTCGCGCGCACCATCACATTGCCGCCCTCAGGCGTGTACTTGATCGCATTGCCCACCAGGTTGTGCAGCGCCATCTCAATCTTGTCGCGATCGCCCCGCAGCAATGGCCACTTGGGAGGCGCATCAAACGTCAGCGTGATGTCCTTGTCCGTCGCCTGCGCCTTGAAGTCCTCCTGCAGATGCTGCCACATCTCCGGCGCGTTCACTTCATCGCCGCGCAGTTTGAACGTGCCTGCTTCAATTTCGCTCACGCTCAGCATGTCGCTCACAATGCGCTCAAGCCGCCGCGATTCACTGTTCAGCACGTTCAAACACCGTGCCTTCACCAGCGGATCCTTGTCGCCTTCATCCACCAGTTGCTCCAGGTACAGCCGCATCGTCGTGAGCGGCGTGCGCAGCTCATGCGTCGCCGACGCCACGAACGCATTGCGGCTTTCATCCGCCACGCGCTGCTGCGTCACATCTTCAATCACGATCATCGCCGCCGAACCATCTTCCTTGCGCATGGGCCGCACCGTGAAGCGCAGCACCGTTTTCTCCGCTTCCGCCGACAGCACGTCCGCTACTTCCAGGCTCGCGCGCTGCCGCGCCTTGCCCGTCGCCACGTTCATCGCCAGCGTCGTCACATCATCAAACCGCATGAGCGAGCTGATCTCCTTGCCCGTCATCTCGCCCTTGTTCCGCTTCAAGAAGACAGCCGCCGCGCCATTGCTCACGCGCACCTTGCCTTCATCATCCAGCACGATCATCCCCAGCCACATCGCGTCAAACGCCGCGGCGTAATCACCCCCGCCCGCCGCCGTCACGCCCGCCGTCAGTCGCGCCGCCGCGTCTTCCAGCGCCGCGCGGTGCCGCTGCTGCTCACGATCATCCAGCAGCCGGTTCCACGCCAGAGCCTCAGGCCCCAGGTCTTCCGCCAATCGCAGCCCGCTCGCGGGCAAGCCATCTTCAAACTCGCTCGCAAACCGCAGAGCCTCTTGGATCGCGCCCAGCGCCCGCATCCGCGTGCGCATCTTGCGATACATCACCAATCCCATCGACAGCACCACCGCACCAGTCACGCCGATGCCGATCTGCGTCCGCATGTGCTTGAACGGCTCATACGTGAACGGCTTGGTCACCTGCAGGATCGCATTGCCGCGCCCCGCCACAGCGACCGGCGCCCGCGCCGTGAACATGTCACTCGCGTAGCTCGCCGTCACGCCAGTTTGGTCATTGCCGGTCCACTTCTCAGGCAGCCGCGCAGTCGTGTCGCGCTTACCTTCAGTGTCTGCGATCACCGTGCCATTGGGCAGCGAGATCGTCGCACTCTGCAGCCCCTGCGCACGAGCAAACTGCTCCAGCAGCGTCTGCGTCGTGCTCAAATCATCATCAGCCATCGCCAGCGCAAAGCCCGGCGTCGCGCTGCCCGCAGCCTGCGCCAGCGCATCCTGCTGCGCTTCCGTCAGCGTTGTGCGATGCGTGTAGTACGTCCACGCGCCCGCGCCAACGACAGTCGCCGCCACCATCCCCGTGATGAACATCCCTGCGATCGCCACGACGCTCTCGCCGCGCGCAAACGCCCACCCGGTCAGCCACGACGTGGCTCCGAGCGGCGCAGGTTGTGTCCGACTGGTCTTGCTGCTCTTGGTCACTTGTCACCTCACGGTTCGCGCACAACTCGCGCTCACGTCAGGTATCGGTCTGTTTGATTCACCAATCAAGGCAACCTCGCCGCTTCCCGCCTTCGCGCAATCTTGACGCAGTCTTTATGGCACCCTGACGCATGTTTCACATCAGGCGGCTTTCATCTACCGCTTGCAAAACCGCCCGCATAAACCGCACACGTGTCACAGAGCGTTCACGCTCATCGAGTTGCTCGTCGTCATCGCGGTGATCGCTCTACTCATAGGTCTGCTCCTGCCAAGCCTCGGCGCAGCCCGCGAAAACGGTCGCGTCATCAAGTGTCTCGCCAACCTCCGCTCCCTCGCCCAAGCCTCGCAGGCCTACGCCAACTTCAACAAGGGCTTCTTCTGCTCCGGCGCATTCGATAACTCGCAAGAGGAAGGCAACGGCCGCATCGATCAAGTCGGCTGGGTAGCCGACATGGTCAATGGCGACTACGCCCTGCCCGGCAAACTCCTCTGCCCCAGCAGCCCCAGTCAGTTCAGCCAAACCCTCGCCCAAGGTCGCCTCAGCGGTGGCAGCGTCTGGGGCGTCTTCACCAACGCCGAAGTCGACGGCCTCATCGACGCCGGCTTCAACACCAACTACGCCCAAACCTGGCAAATGGCCCACACCGACGTCAAGAACCACGGCCAAATGCTCGCCAACTACAAGAACCGCAATCTCAACCGCGGTCCTCTCAACGAAAAAAGTCTCGCCATCGCCCCCACAGGCCAAGTCGCTCTCTTCGGCGATGGCTTCGTCGCCATGGGACCCAATGAAGATGACGACACCGTCGTCTACCGCGGCACGCAGTACCGCGGCGCAAAGACGCTGACCGACGGCCCCGTTGCCATGGTCCGCCCACCCGGCTTCAACGCAGGTGTCGGTCGCCAGAACTTCACCGACCTCGGCTCCGCCCACGGTCGCGGCGGCAAAGTCATCGACGGCACCGTCGATCACGATCGCAATCTCGGCAATCTCGCTTTCGCCGATGGCCACGCCGCCACCTTCCGCGACGACGCCGTTCGCGACGGTCGCTGGGGCGGCAGCGGCGAGTCTTGGAACGGCACCGCCATCCTCCGCTACCACGAACTCGAAGGCAAAGTCTTCGGAGGCTGGCTCACAAGACCAGGCCTCTGGTAATCCGGGTGCCCCCGCGCTCCGCGTGGGGCCCCCTCTGTCTCTGCCCGCGCTGAGCACGACGCCCAGCCTCATCTATCCGTCACTGTCGTGATCAGAGGAGTTCACGCCAGCACCCGCCATCGCCGCGCTCACGCAACGCATGGCACCCGAGTTTCTAGTTCGAGTTCTTGTTTGAGTTTGAGAGAGTCCCATCCGCATCGCACGTTCAGGGAGATCACCATGTCCACCGCCAAGCTCGCATCCATCGTGGCCCTCGCCGGCCTTTCCACGTCCGCCTTCGCCCAGTTCACGCGCGACTCCGTCGTGATCAACGAGATCATGATCAACGTCCCCAGCCCCGACGCCGACAACTCGCGCGAGTGGATCGAACTCAAGAGCGCAACGCCCAGCCAGCAGCTCACCAACCTCTGGTTCGTGGTGATCGACGGCGATAACAACGCCGCCGGCAATAGCACCGCCATGGGCAAGGTTGACATGGCCATCAACCTCTCCAGCTACACGACAGGCAGCAACGGCCTGCTCCTCCTGCGCGATAACGCCCTCGTCCTCGTCCCCAACCCCGCGACCGAAACCACCGTCGTGAGCTTCAACGACTGGACCGGCTGCACCGGCACCAACAGCGACACTGTCGCCGCCATCGACATCGAAAACGGCAGCGCAACCTACCTAATCGTCGAAGGCTTCACCGGCAGCATCTGCCAGGACCTCGACACCAACAACGACGGCACGCTCGACATTCGCCCCTGGTCCAGCGTCGTCACCGCCGTCAGCTTCATCAACGGCGATGACCTCGTCGCCAACATCGCCGCCGCCAGCTACGCCATCCAACTCGACGGCATCGACCTCACCGACCGCGACGGCGTCGACCCCGCTTGGACCCCCGACGCCTTCTCGCGCCTCTGCGACGGCTACTTCGCCTACGACGGCTTCGGTCTCAGCCCCGGCCCTTGGATCAACGACCCCACCGAGTTCCTCACCGTCCCCGCCGGCATCACCATCCCCAGCACCTTCACCATGACGCCCGGCAGCGCAAACATCGAAGAATGCCCCGCCGGCTGCGACGGCATCGACTTCAACGGCAACGGCGTCTTCCCCGAAGATCAAGACGTCGTCGACTTCTTCAACGTCCTCGCCGGCGCCGATTGCCCCCCCGGCACCTGCAACGACATCGACTTCAACAACAACGGCGTCTTCCCCGAAGATCAAGACGTCGTCGACTTCTTCAACGTCCTCGCCGGCGGCACCTGCGCCTAAGAGCTTGAGGGCGCAAGCCCTCGCCCCTACTTACTTCACGCCCCCGCTCTTCACCCGCCCCGGCCCCCCGCCGGGGCGTTTTCTTTCCTTCTTGCTTACAATTCCCCATGAACCGCAAATGCGACCACTGCGACCGCGAAGCGACGGTTCACGAAGTCACCGTGCGAAACGGCGTGAAAATCGAGCGCCACCTCTGCGAGGAATGCGCCCACGCCAGCGGCATCTCCATTCAGCCCCAAAAGCCCATCGACGAACTCATCAAGCACTTCGTCGTCGCACAAGGCCTGACGCCCGTCGTCCCGCCCGCCGCCCAGCCGCCCCGCGCCAACGCCTGCCCTTCCTGCACCACCACCTTCGCCGAGTTCAAGCAGCACGGCCTCCTGGGCTGCGCCGACTGCTACCGCGCCTTCGAAGGCCAGCTCCTCCCCCTCTTGGAGCGCGCCCACGAAGGCGGCCAGACCCACGTCGGCAAATTGCCCAAGCGCGCCATGGCGCAGGCTGGTGACGAAGTCGCCCGCGAAGCCGCCGCCCGCATCGCCGAAGAGCGCGAGCAGCGCATCCGCCTCATCCGCACCGAACTCGATCAAGCCGTGAAAGACGAACGCTACGAAATGGCCGCCAAACTCCGCGATCAGCTTCGCAAGATCGAACAAGGCGAAACCATTACCTCCCGCGCCGACGAGCAAGGCGGTGTCGCATGAGCGACCAACCCCTCCCGCCCTCGCGCGATGACCAACCCGGCGAGCAACCTGACCCCCAGCCCGCTCCTCGCCCCCAGCCCGCAATGGAAATGGGCGCCGCCTGGCTCCGAGGCGACGGCGAATCGCACGACGTCGTCATGTCCTCGCGCGTCCGCCTCGCGCGCAACCTCGCCGGTCGACCCTTCGCCACCAAAGCCACCCGCCGCGATCGCGTCGAAACCATGCAGGTTTGCCGCGACTGCGTGATGAACGCCAACCTCGCTGACAAAGTCATCTGGGTCGACATCCACGGCTCGCCCGCCCTCGAGCGCCAACTCCTCGTCGAGCGCCACCTCATCAGCAAAAATCACGGAAAAGGCCGAGGCCAGAACCCCAACGAAGACCCGCGGGGAGTCGCCATCAGCGTCCCGGACGAACGCCTCGCCATCATGGTCAACGAAGAAGATCATCTCCGCCTGCAAGCCATCCGCAGCGGCCTCGATCTCTCCGGCGCATGGCACGACATCGACGCCATCGACGACAAGATCGAATCCAAACTCACCTACGCCTTCAGCTCCAAATTCGGCTACCTCACCGCCTGTCCCACCAACGTCGGCACAGGCCTGCGCATGAGTGTCATGCTCCACCTGCCAGGCCTGCGCCTCACAGGCGAAATCGAAAAAGTCAAACGCGCCGCCACCGACATGGCCCTCGCCGTCCGCGGCTTCTATGGCGAAGGCAGCGAACCCGTCGGCGATCTCTTCCAGATCAGCAATCAAGCCACGCTGGGCAAGAGCGAAGCGCAGGTTCTCCACGAACTCGAACGCCAGATCGTCCCGCGCGTCGTCGAATACGAACGCCTCAGCCGCCGCGAACTCCTCGCCAAGCGCCGCATCGGCCTCGACGACCAGATCTGGCGCGCCTGGGGCATCCTCACCAGCGCCCGCCTGCTGACGACCGAAGAAGCAATGGGGGCCCTCAGCCTCACACGCCTAGGCGTCAGCATGGGCCTCCTCCGCAGCGCAGGCCCGGGACCAGAGGGCCCGACCATGCGCGTCATCAACCAGCTCATGCTGCTCGTGCAACCCGCCCACCTCCAACGCGCCGTGGGCCGCGAACTCGACCAGGAACAACGCCGCGCCGCCCGCGCCACCCTCGTCCGCACCAAGCTCACCCGCCCGCGGGTTGCGTGAACATCGGAGTCTTTTCAGCACAGCCCTTTGCTGGACTTGATGTTTGCAACAGGTTGTTGCCAAATTGCCTATGCCACTGGTATCTCGAAGGTTGAGCTGGAGGCTGGGTCTTCGTCGGACATCGAAGGATGGAACGTCCTGACTGTCGCGTCGTGGTTTCGCGCGCCAACGATTGTCCCATGCCCTTCGCCCCCCGCTCCCTCATCCACCGCACGCTCCTCCTCGCCGCCGGCGTCGCCGCCACTTTCCTCGCTCCCGCCGCACAAGCCTGGGACGGCGCAGGCCACCGCATGATCACTCGCGTCGCCGTGCGCGGTCTCTCCAGCGACATGCCCGCCTGGCTCAAAGACGACACCACCGTCCTCGCCTCCGCCGACCAAGCCCAGGTCCCCGACCGCTGGCGTGGCGTCAAGGTCGCCCAGCTCACCCACCTCAACAACCCCGACCACTACATCGACATCGACGACCTCGAACCCCTCGGCATGACCCTCCGCACCATGCCGCGTCTCCGCCACGAGTACGTCAAGCAGATCACCCTCGCCCGCGCCAAGCCCGACTTCGCCGGCCCGCCCATCGACGCCATGAAAGACTTTGCCAAGACCGACGAATATCCCGGCTTCCTCCCCATCGCCGCGATGGAAACCTACGGCAAGCTCGTCGGCGCGTTCAAAAGCGTGCGCACCCTCGAGATGCTCAACAAAGACGGCTCGCGCGATCTGCAGATCGAAGCCGCCAAGTGGAACGCGCGCATTCACCTGGGCCAGCTCAGCCACTTCGTGGGCGACGCCGCCCAGCCCCTCCACACCACCCGCCACCATCACGGCTGGGTCGGCGACAACCCCAACGGCTACACCACCGACCGCGGCATCCACGCCTACATCGATGGCGGCGTCCTCAAACTCCACAACATCACCGACACTGACCTTCAAGCCAAGTTTGAGCCCGATCGCCAACTCGACCGCGACGACCTCTTCGGCGAACTCCTCACCCACATCGAGCGCTCCTTCGCCCAAATGGAACCGCTCTACAAAATGCAAAAAGCCGGCGAGCTCGAACAACCCGCCGGCAAAGACTTCATCACCCCCCGCCTCGCCGACGCCGCCAGCGAACTCAGCGCGTTCATCGAATCCGCCTGGCTCGAAGCCGCGCCAACCCCCGAAGAGGCTCAGAACATGGTGAAGTTCGAAGGCGAAAAGGGACCTTCCGCCCCGTGAACGACTTCCGTTTCCTCTTCCTCGGCACCGGCACCTCCGCCGGCATTCCCATGATCGGCTGCACCTGCGACGTCTGTCGCAGTTCCGATCCGCGCGACAACCGTCTGCGTTGCTCCGCCGCCGTCATCTGGACCGACGACACGGGCCACGAACGCGTCGCCCTCATCGACGCAGGTCCCGACCTGCGCACGCAGGCACTCCGCGCCGGCCTCATGCGCTGCGATGCCATCTTTTTCACGCACAACCACGTCGACCACATGTTCGGCCTCGACGAAGTCCGCCGCTTCAACGCCGTCCAGCGCACGCCCATCGAAGTCATCGCCGACGAGCACACGATGCAGGCCCTCCGCCGCGTCTATCAGCACATCTTCGAGCGCGAACGCAACGTCAACGACAGCTTCGTCGCCAGCCTCATCCCCAACACCATTCCCGAGCGCGAAATCGAAGCCGGCATCCCCATCATCCGCTGGGGCATGAGCTTCACCCCCATCCGCCTCCTCCACGGCCGCCTCCCCGTGCTGGGCTGGCGCATCGAGCGAATGAGTACCGACGAAACGAAGCACCCACGCACAGACGCATACACAAGCGCATCTGCCTTTCCTCCGGTACTCCGGTACTCCGGTACTTCGGTACTTCCCCTCGCCTACTGCACCGACATCTCCGCCATCCCCCCCGAGTCCTGGCCGCGCCTCCGCAACCTCAGCACGCTCGTCCTCGACTGCCTCCGCGAACGCAAGCACCCCACGCACCTCACCATCGACGAAGCCGTCAACATCGCAAGCGAAGTGAGCGCCGCTCAAACCTACTTCGTCCACATGAGCCACGAACTCCCCCACGAAGCCACCAACGCAAGACTCCCCGACACCATGCGCCTCGCTCACGACGGCCTTGAGCTTCACGACGATCTGTCGTGAGCTTTCACGGCGTGGGCGATGTAATCGTGTACTTCAATCGCGCACCTCGCCACAGAATCGTCGCGCTCGGCTCGAAAGGAACGCTAAGTCGAAGGAAGTACGTGTACGTCTCGTTGTCAATCGTGGCCGATGCGATCGTTGTGTCGGTGCGCGTCTGAAATCCGCTTGTTCCTGTGGAGCCCGCAGACGCCATGACCACTTCAGCGCCGGTTGCGGCGTCGCTTCGTACCAGCTCAAGCGATCCGTTCAACGCTGACTCCGAATCCGACCAGATCGAACGCAGTTCCGTCACAATCGCGTCGTGAGGCAGTTCCACCGCGAACACGCCGCGTGTCGTTCCGGGCAGCACGGACGCAGAAGGCCCGATGATTGGGGGCGAGAACCCCATAAGCACCACGCCATCCGTGACCGCGCCAACCGATGCGCCGCTGAAGTGCTTCCAGCGGGTTGTCGTGGGCAGCGTCACGCTGGGTGTGCGCACAGTTCCGGTCACAATCACATCACCAATCGCCCGCATATCGCCAGACACCGTCAGCCGATCCACCGGTCCCGTCGTCCCGATACCGACGTTGCCTGTCTCATCAATATGAATACGCGGCTGCCCCGCAGTGCGCAGTTCCATCCGGCTGCCCAGGAACGGCAGGAAGTGAACGCCCGCGCTGGTGCCGTTGTCAGAGGCAAACATGATCTTCGGCTCACTCGAGCTCGCCGAAACCATTGAAAGTTGCGACACACTTGACGTGATGGAGCCGACAGCGACGAATGCAGGCACGCTCACATTCCCGCCAAAGCTCGCGCTGTTGGTGTCGCGATCCAGCGTCAGCACGCTGCCCGACTCCACATCGCCATTCAGCCCGACAAACTGCAACTGATTGTTCACTGCGCCGTCATATCGCAGAATGAATCCGCGGCTGGCGGTCGTGTTCTCACACATCCACAGTTCGCTCATCGCATCAGATGTCCCAGGCGTCAGCACCATCTTGCCCAGCGTCGAGCCCGAAGCCGAGCGAACATGCAGGTTGCCTTCAGGAGTCGACGTGCCGATCCCCACGTCACCCAGAAAGTTGTTGGCCGCAGCGAACGTGTTCACCGCATCGAGTCGCGGAATGTTCCCCGAAAGCCGCGCGTCACTCAGCACACCCGCGCTCACGTTGCCCGCATTGAGCCCCACCAGTCCCGCGCCCGAGCCCGCAAACACGTTGCTCACGTTGTTCATGTTGATCACGCCGGAGAACGTCTGATTCGTGTTCGTCCGCGCCACCGTGCTCGCAATCCGACTATCCGGAATCGTCCCGCTCGTCAGGTTGCTCGCGTTCGTAAAGAACGTCGCGGGTTGCCCGCCCAGTGTGTTCGCGTTGCCCGCGCTGGTGGCGAACATCGCTTGCGGCGTGCTCGTCACTTCCTGGCGAGGCAAAAGCGTCACGAATCCAGCTGCATTGGCACATGCAAGCCCGGTGTCTTGACGCACCGCGACCTGCAGGAATCGCTTGCTGCTCGCGAAGACTGCGCCAAAGTCCAGTTGCACCGTGAACTTCCCGTCCGCCACCGCCACGTTGTCGCTGCACAACGTCGGGCCAACCTGTGAGCCGCCCCCCGCCACATCAAACAGCCGAAACTCCAGGTCATAGCTCCCGCTCGCCAACGCGGCGGAGTTCGCCAGCTCGCCCTGATACGTGAACGCCGTTGAACTCTGTCCACATGCCAGGCCCGCGATGTGCAAGACAGCCGCGACGCAGAAAGTTCGTGAAATCAGTCGTGTGCGCATGGTGTTCTCCAGGACACACACGACTAGCGCAACTCGGCCCGCACCTGGACACGTCTCAAAGAAAATTCTCTACGGTGCCGACATGCGGCGACGCAGCCACTCCCTCACCGCTGCATCAGTCGACAATCCAATCGCCCGCTCGTAACAGTCTCGTGCTTCGTGCATTCTCCCCAGTCGTCGCAACACATCTGCACGCACCGCCCAGAAAGGTTGATGTGCCTCGACATCACGTCCCGCCACCGCATCCAGCATCTTCAGCGCATCTCCAACGTACCCCGCATCCGCCCACGCCGCCGCCCGCGCCACCAATGTCCCCACCGTCGGCTCCTGCACCATCAGCACGTCATACATCCGCGCAACATGTCCGCTGTTGTCAACACCCCGCGCCACGCCATCCATGTGCGCCGCCTGAATCGCCGCCTGCGTCTGAAATCTCCCGGGTTGCCCTAAGCGCGCCGCCTGCATCAACGACTGATTCCCCGCGGCAATCAACTCCTGATCCCACGTCGCCATCTGCTGCTCACGCAGCGGCACATACGCCCCCATTTCATCGCGCCTCGCCCCGCGCCGCGCATGACACAACAGCAGCAGTGCCCGCAGTCCCCACGCTTCCGCACATGTCGGCAGTTGCGTCGTCACAATCGCAATCAGATCAATCGCCTCGTGCGCCAGTGCCGCCGCGCTCTCGGTGCCCATCGCATCGTTGTACGCCGCGCCAAAGGCGCCATAAATCGCATCGAGCACATGCTCGATGCGCTCCGGCATTTCGTCCGCATCCGGCTGCGCAAACCGCACCCCGGTTTCCACAATGCGTCGCTTCGCCCGCACCAACCGCTGACTCATGGTCGCCGGACTTACCACAAACGCCTCGGCGATCTGCTCCGCCGAAAGCCCCATCACCGCCTGCAACATCAGCGGCGTGCGCACTCCCGCATCAATCGCCGGATGCGCGCACACAAACAGCAGCGTCAGTCGCTCATCCGCCGAGTCCTGTTCATCCAGCGACGAGAGCAATCGAGATATGCGATGCTCCTGATCCATGCTTGCATCACTCAGCGCACGCTCGCGCCGCGACCGCCGCTCCGCATCCGTCAGGTTGTTGCGCGCCGCCGTCAACAGCCATGCCTCGGGGTTGGTCGGCACCCCATCACGAGGCCACGCCACCAGCGCCTCCGCCAGCGCGCCGCTCAACGCATCCTCCGCCGACGCCACATCCCGCGCGCGCACAGCAAGGATGGCGACAAGCTTGCCGTACGCCATCCTCGCCGCACGCTCCGCGGCTTCTCGTGCTGGTCCCGCGTCTTCACGCATCGTCGTTCACATCTTGAGGAGCGGACGCACCTCGACGCAGCCATGAGGGGCCGGCACTCGCGCCGCCCACGCCAGCGCGGCATCAAGGTCGGGCACATCAATCAGGTAGAACCCGCCCAGAATCTCCTTGCTGTCGGGATATGGACCATCCTGCACCTTGTGCTTCCCGGGAGTCAGCCGCACCGTCGTCGCCGTGTCGGGCCCCTGGAGCCCTGCCCCACCCGCCATGACTCCGGCATCCGTCAACGCCTTGCCATACGCGATCCAACTTGCCCAGTACGCGCCGGCATCCGGACCATTCCGCCGAGCCTGCTCCGCCGGGTTCTCAAAGATCACAAGTGCATACTTCATAAGTTCTTCCTACTCCAAATCCGGACCGCCAGCCTCCCCTCGGGAAGCAATCGTCAGCCCTTCAACCCCATGACGCACCCCGCCTCGCGATTTCGACACGCCTTCCCAAAATTCTTCTCACCAACCCGCTCCAAACGAAAACCGTATTGCGGTGCCGCCGCTCGGGCGCTTGACCTATACTCGCCCCCCTATGGCAAAGACTCGCGAGATCAAGAAGCGCATCAAGGCTGTCGGCAACATCCGTCGCATCACCAAGACGATGCAGATGATCGCCACCAGCAAGTTCGCCAAGGCCCAGCAGGCCGCAACCGCTGGCAAGCCCTACACCGAAACCCTCTTCGACCTCGTCCAGCAGCTCGCCGCCGCCATGGGCTCCGAAGTCAGCCACCCCCTCCTCGGCAGCGTCAAGCCCAGCCCCACCGCCAAGGAACTCACCCTCATCATCACCAGCGATCGCGGCCTCTGCGGTCCCTACAACGGCGGCGTCCTCCGCACCGCCATGAACTTCTTCAAGCAGAACCCCGCCGCCAAGTCCGGCGTCATCGAACTCGTCGGCAAGAAGGGCGCAGGCTTCTTCAAGTTCGCCGGCGTCAACATCGCCCGCCAGCACAACCAGTTCGGCGATAAGCCCACGTATGAAAACGTGCAGCAACTCGCCGAGGAATACACCCGCATGTTCATCGCGGGTGAAATCTCCAGCGTGCGCGTGGTCTACATGAAGTTCCTCAGCACCAGCCGCCAGGTGCCCACCGTCGTCCAGTTGCTCCCCTTCCAGACGAGCAACCTGGGTGCAAAGAAGGAAGAAGCCGCCAAGGGCCCCAACCAGATTTTCGAATTCGCTCCCGACGCCCAAGAGCTGCTCGGCGCGATCCTCCCCGCCGCCGTCAAGGCCCTCCTCTTCCAAGCCTTCAACGACGCCGTCGTCAGCGAACACGTCGCCCGCATGGTCGCCATGAAGAGCGCCACCGACGCCGCCGGCAAGATGGGCAAGCTCTACACCCGCAAATACAACCGCGCCCGCCAGGCCCAGATCACCACCGAACTCACCGAAATCATCAGCGGCGCCGCCGCCCTCGAGTGATCGTGTGGCACAGGCGTGTGGCACAGGCGTCCCGCCTGTGACCATCCACCAACTGCAATCTTCCCCCAAACGCCTCGCCCCGCGCGAGGCGTTTTTCATGCTCTACCTTCCCCCATGTCCGCCCCGCAACCACTCCACTTCCGCTACGCCTACGACGGCCGAGGCGAAGCCGCCTTCGCCGACTACGTGCTGCGCGAGTACTCGCAACTGCAAGACGTTGAACGCGTCCGCACGCGTCACCGCTGGCCCAACGCTCTTCTCGCCTCCCTCGCGTTCATCGCCATGGGTGTCTTCCTCGAGCGGACCACCACGCACGAATCCATCGTGATGGGCGTGCTTATCGGCGTCGTCCTCTGGATTCCCTACTGCTTCTACGTCTTCCGTGCCGCGGGAGAATCGTCCAGCATCAAGGCGCTCAAGCAACGCCGCGACGCCGCAAGTGAAAAGCCCGCTCAAGCTGTCGAACTCACCATCGACGAAGCTGGCGTTCGCCTCACGTACGACGCAGGTGAAATGCTCCAACGCTGGAAAGTGTTCACCGAAGTCATCGTGCTCGACACGCACATCATCATCGCCTACGCCGACTACTTCGGCGGCGTCTCCATCCCCCGTGGCGTCTTTGACAGCGACCAGCACCTCCAACAATCCCTCGACACGATGCGCGCCTGGCTGCTCCACTTTGGCGTAGACGATACCTCGCGCATCCGCGAATTCCTCGCGACGCGCCATGTTCGCTGTTCATGTGGTCAAGACCTCCATGGTCTGACCACCGCCACCTGTCCTGAGTGCGGCACGACCTGGCGCTACAACGCCCTCAGCATGCACGCCTATGTGCAAGACCCGAAAGCTGTCCAAAGCACCATCAATCCACGCGGCGCGATGTAGAACAACTCCGCGCTTCCGCTGTTTGACCCCTTCATCACTTCACCAAATCAGGCCTGTTCCCCTCCGCAACCTCCCTCGCCGTCGGAGGCGGCACCAGCGGATACACCACCCCGCACTCCGGACAACTCGCCGGCCCACACCCCGGCACCAGCCCGCCCATCGCCGGATCATCTCCCAGCGCGCTCACGTCATAGTCACAATCCGGACACCGCCCCGCCGCCTGCCGCTTGTCCACGCGCTCGCTCACCGTGCGACGAAGATTCACCCGCATCATCACGATGAGCATCGGCATCATCATGCACGGACCCAGCCAAACCGGCAATCCTGTAATCACGCGCGACGTTGAAAACACGTGCACTGCCATCGTGCCATAGAACAGCAGCGACACGCCTTGCGCCACCCGCCGCGCATCGGGTGATAAATACATATCTTGCGCACGCGGCGCATACCGCCGCGTATCCCGCAACCGCTCCGACTTTCGCAGTGCAAACAACTGCACTGCCATCATCCCCAGTGCCGCGCGCCGCTCCGCTTCAAGCTCCCTCGCAATACGCCGCAGCGGCGCGGTTCGCAGATAGCGCGCGCCGCCCACCCGCGGATCAACCCAGCGTCTCTCAAGCGACATGAACGCGAAGACCGTCAGCATCGGCGCATACAACGCGCCTATTCGCGCCTGTTCCGGCAACGCCAGCACCGCGAGCAGCGTTGCCGCAACTGCCGTACACACCATCATGATCACATACCGCCGCCGCTTTGGGTTCTTCACCCACCAGTGCGGCGTCCTCGATACCCCGCCCGCCCGCGCCACCTCACGCCGTGGCCGTCGTCCAGGCCACATCCACCGCGTCTCATTCACCTGCGACTCAACATACCCCACGCTGTCCAGCAATGACGTCGGCCTCGGCATCACGCACTCCCCCGCCGAGCCCGCCTATCCCAAAACGCCACTTCATCCGTCATCGCAGGCGGCACCAGCGGATACCGCAGCCCACACTCCGTGCATCGCCCAGGCCCGGCATCAACCCCGTGCGCCGCAAGATGCTCATCCGCCGCTGCCGACGACAAGTCATAGTCGCAGTGCGGACACCGCTTGGCCCGCTGACGAGCCATCGCCGAACCCTGACCTTTTTTGAGGCTGTAAAAGAGCAGCGTCGCTGCACAAACCAAAGCAACCGAAGATGCCCACTTGATCTTGAGCCCAGTAAACCCTTCAACGCCATTGACCAGACACATCGCCGCTCCCAGCAGCAGGAACGCCTGCATGTTGACCCGCATCGCAGCGATGAGCGTCCCCCCTTCCACCGGCTGCTCGCGTCGTAACGCAAGCGCATGCCGCGCCGTGGCAAGCCCGCTCTCATCACGCCGCCTGATCGCATTCCGAAACGGCGCGACCCGCGCCCAACGTGCCAGCGCTCGCTTGCGAACATCCTTCAGGTACACCATTGCAATCCAAACCAAAAAGAAAGCCATCGCAATGTACAGCGTCGACGAGATGTACGTGACGGCTTGCTCAATCGGCGCCCACCATGCGGCCCCCTTCGCTTGCGTCAACAACGCAGTAACGAAAATACACACAGCCAGCGTCACCGAAAACAGCGCAACCCACGAGATCGAGATCGACTCTGAAACATGCTGGCGATACCACGGCGCGTCCTTCCTCGGCCTGCGATGACGCTCCGCCTCGTAGGTCGCCTGCTCGTAGCGAAACAGCGTGATGTCATCCAGCCCAGACCAGATCCCCATTTCACACCAGCCCTCGCGTCCGCCGATCCCACCACAACACCTCGCGCCCGCTCGCTGCAGGCACCAAAGGCAGTCGCGTCCCGCACTCCGGACACCGCGCCGGCCCCGCATCGACGCCCGCCGCTTCCAGCTTCGCATCCGGCTCCGTCGCATGCAAGTCATAGTCGCAGTCCGGACACGTTCGCTTTGACAGATCCACCTTATTGACCCGTGATGTCGCGATCAGCACAAGTATCACAATGAGCGCCACCAACGCGCCGATCGACAAGCTCATGTTGTTCTTCGGCCCCGCAACCAAGTCCTCAATCGCCTGCGCCAGCATGATCACCGCGGCACCCGCAAACAACATCGACCGACGCCCCGACAGCCAAACCCAAATCGGCCGCGACGGCTGCTTCAACGCCGCCTCGCGACGCTCCGCCATCACTCGAATCGCAATTTCCGCTGTCCGCCCACGCTTCACCACATCCTCAAACGGCCCCAGCCGCGCCCGCCGTGCACGTGCCCGCTCTCGCACCGTCACCCGCACCCGATAAGCGCACCAAAACCAAAACCCCGCGATCACGAACCGCCACATCCACTCCGGAGCCGATAGCTTCTCCCACGCCGCATCCCACCAAGGCAGCGTGATCGGCTCAAACGAAAAGTTGACCACGCACACAATCGCGAACACGCCCAGAAACACCAAAATGTGCCACCATCGCGTCTGCGTGCCGTTCCCCACATACCGCTTGTACCAAGGCGTATCCGCCGGCAGCGCAGGCGGCTTCAAATTGCGGCGAGCCAGCGACTCCGCCTCCACACCGCGATACCACGAAATCTGATCAAGGACCGACCACTTCCCCATGTGCTCATCCTACGTGATCTGTCAATCTCGCACACTCGGCCGCGTCACTTCACCAACACCGGCAAGCTCCCCGTCGCCCCGCCTCCCTTGCCGTCGCGCACATACACATACAGCCGGTACACGCCCGGCTGCTTGGGCAGCGTCAGCGTCGCGCCCGTCATGCTCGCATCATGCACCGCGCTCGCAAGCTGCTCGGGCGTCGCCATCGCATCGCCGCCCGTCTCATACTGCGTCGTCTCGCGCCGCAGCACCCACTCGCTCGTCATCGCGTCCTTCTCCGGATCACTCACCACCAGCTTCACCTTCAAGTTCGCACCCGGCGCGCCGCGATCGGGCCCGTCAAACGCAAACGTCTCCATCACCGGCACGCGATTCGCCGGCGCCTTGCCCGTCCACAATTCGCTCATCACATCCGCCGCCGCCAAGCGCGTGTTGTCAGGCAGCAGCATCCCAAACCACGTCGCCGTCGCTTCCATCTTGTGCCCCCACAGGAACGCATACGACCCCAGACACGTTCCCTTCGCGCCCAGCACGCTCTTCTCATACGTCGCGCGATACATCCCCGCCTTCTGCGTGCTCGTGAACTCCGGCGGCGCACCAAAATCGTTCTTGCCCCATTCCCACGTGCCATTGGGCCCAAATTCCGTGATGACATACGGCTTCACGCCGCCAAACTGCTTGTAGCGTTCCGCAACGCTGGGCCCGCCGCCATAGCTGTTGATCCCGATGATGTCGATATCCGGGCACAGCCGGTGAATGTTCTTGACCTTCTGCCCCTGATCGCCCATCTCCGCGATCACCGTCATCGTCGGATGATGCGGATCCAGCTTCTTCGCCATCGACGCGATGTTGTTGATCGCCGACCAGATGGCCGCGTCATTCCCCTCCCCTTCCATCTCGTTGCCGATGCCCCACATCAACACCGCCGGATGATCCTTGTACTTGAGAATCGCCGTCTTCGCCTTCTCATACTGCTCCGCGACCTTCACCGGGTCGTTGTAATCAAACCCGTGCCGCTCATGCTCCAGCCAAATCCCCACCGTCACACTCATCCCCAGCCGGTGCGCCTCATCCAGCAGCGGCCCGATGTCATCCGCCCCCCACGTGCGCACACTGTTCCCGCCCGCCTTCGCCAACACCTCAATCGCCCCCACCCCGCCCGCGCTCGCGATGAAATAAGGCTCCCCACCCCGCAGCAACGTGTAATTCCCCGGCTCCCCGCGCAGCTCAACCTTCACCGGCTGAGCCAAAGCCGTCCCCGCCATCAACGCCATCGCCGCAATCATGTGCTTGAGCATGCAGAAACATAGACCGCGTCCCGCCGGCGTGACGCACACCAATCCCGACGCACAGATGCGGTTCACGGCTGCGTCACGAACGTCAACTCGAATCCATACGTGACGACGAACTGCTTGTAAAACCGCGAACGCTTGATCTCGGCCGCGCGTTCCAGAATCTGCATAACCAGCCACTATTTGCAAAAATCGCGCCCTCGAACGCTGCCCTCCCCCGTCGCACCTTCCCGCACTTCACCTCCACCTCATCACGGCATCAACCCCGCCGGCCGCATCCCAGCCTCCATCTCCATCACATCACGCAGCGGCACTGTGTACTCGCCCGCCCAGTAGTGCTGCCGACACCACTGGTTGCCTTCCTCGCCAGGCGGCAGCCCGCGCACCCGCACCTTGAAGCGCTCCATCCCTTGACGATTCACAATCTCCGCCGCCACTGCGCCCCGCAGGAACTCCAGCTTGCTCAACTCAAAGTCCTCCGGATACCTGCTGTCCGGATCTTCACAAACTCTCTTGAAAATCACCTTCTCCGCCTGCGGATCCGTCACATCCACGAGCGTCAACTCCGTCCGCACGATCACATTCGACATCGCGCCCGTCGCTCGTCGCCGGAACCACGACGACAACCAGACCGACGGTCCATCTTGAAAGTACCCATTGCTGCACGACACCCTGCTCGCACGCCTGACCAGCTCCGTTATTGCCGCATCATGCACTGGGGTCGGTTCCGCCTCATCCACCATCTCAACCGGCAGCGTCACCGTCACAGTCCACTCGTCATCCGACCGTTTGTCATCTCGATCAAACGGGCTCCGCTTGACGTGCACGACAAACGACACTGACTTCGTGCCCTCTGGCAGATCGCCCACGAGTTGGTACGCTTCCTGACTTTCCTGCCACTGCATCTCGTTGCCGCAGCCACCCATCGACCACGACCGTGCCTGAATCAACTGGCCGCCCGGCACGTCACTCGTCGCGCTCGCCACGTAAAACCGACGCACCCCCAGCCACTCAGGCAACCGAAACCACACGCGATATGGCTTTCCTTTGAACCACCGCGGCGAACTGCGAATCGCCCTCGATCGCACGAACGCTTCACGGAACTCCTCCGCCGATATCTCGCCGCGCCCCACTCGCGCCGCCATCTCATCCACAATGTCAGCTCGGCCCCACGAATCGCCCGAATCGTCGCGCACCCAATACTCGCCCACTTCCGGCAGCCGCGCAATCACTTCCGCGTTGCTCAATCCCGCAAACATCGTCGGCCAATAGCGCGGGTCAATCTCCGGCTGCGTCACCTCCAGCAACACGCTCGCCCCTTCACGCGGATCACTCTTCTCAAACCCCTCACGCCAAGGCGGCGACTGCCCCAGCGCCGCCGCAGCCGCACCCATCAACACCACCCCAAACGCCCAGCGTGTCCCCTGTGTCATGCACGATTGTTAGCCACCCGCTGGCCCTGCATGCCCTGATCCCAACGTTTCATTCTCAAGCACCAACGCACGTGAATACAAGCGCAAATCAAACCGCCCGTCGCAAAACGCCAGTGCCCATGCCAACACACTTATCGATAGCCGCGTCAGTTCGTCGAACACGGCCCGCCCGCGAGCACGTTGAAGAAATCAATGACATCCTGATCTTCCGGGAAGACGTCGTTGTTATTGAAGTCGATGTCATCGCACGCAAGACATTCCTGGCCAGCGAGCACGTTGAAGAAGTCGGTGACATCCTGATCCTCCACGAACACGCCGTTGTTGTTGAAGTCGACGTCGTTGCACGCCGAGATCGTGATGGGAACCGGGTCGGTCGTCACGCTGGTGCTGCACGCCAGCGAAATGCGAACCGAGTACATGCCCGCATCCTCACTCTTCGAGTTGCTGAGCACAAGCCGCCGCGCGGTCGCGCCCGCGATGACCGTTCCCGCCGGCGTCGTTCCGTTGATGAGCGGCTGCCCGTTGCGCAACCACTGATACGTCAGCCCCGTGTCCGTGCTCTGCTGGCCGGTCGCGCCCACGCCAATCGAGATGATCGAGTTGCGCGTCCCCGCACGCGGCAAAGGCGGCCAGTCAACCCGGATCGGCGTCGGCGCGAGCACCGCGATGTTCATCGCCGGATCAACGCCCACGCCCTCAAACGCGCCTCTGACCAGAATCCGGCCTGCGGCATCTTTGATCGTGGTGAAACGACCTCCGCCGGAACTTGAAGGACTGTTCCCCGACGAATATGCAAAAGGTGGCACAAAAGGCCACACATACTCACGCCACGTTCCATCAGTCGCGTACTTCAGTACCGACTGACTGCCCGCGATGTAAATGTCCCCATCGATCACGTCCGCGCCAAACGGAGTCGTTGCAACTGTGATCGGCGTGGACGAGACCAAGGTCCACGTCGAGCCGTTCAGGCGATGCAACCGAATCGTCAGGGTCGCGCCCGAGCCGGTTGAATCCACCGCGTGCAGCGCGCCCGCATGTGCGAAGATCACGTTCACATTGCTGGGACCGCCCACAAGCGACACGGTCTGCCACGCCGTACCAGTCAGACGCCGTAGCGTCGTGCCGTTGCTGCAATACAGGTCTGTCCCGACCGAAACCGCGAGCCGACGAGCAAAGGATGAGTCGAAGAGCGGAGCAGGCGTGAGCGTTGTCGGCGATGAAAGTCGATGCACATCCGAACCGTTCTGACTCGAGTGCAGGAAGAGATACAACTCGCCCTGATGTGCAATCAGTTGCGCTTCACCCGTGAACAGCGGCGCCGCTGCCGTCGTCCAGTTCTGCGATGCATCGCGCCGCAGCAGTTGCCAGTTGGTCTGGTTCGATGGCGCGACCCGTGACAGTGCGTACAACTCGTTGTTGTGCCACGCAAGGTCAATCGGTGCGTTCGCCAAATCGTTGTTTGCAACCCGGCTCCATCTCGAACCATCCCACCCCGCGACATACAGCACGCGTGATCCGCCAAAAACGAACCCCGTCGGACCGCCCATGATGAGCTGGTTGCCGACTTGCACGACGGGCCGATGGGTTGTCGGCGGCCTGTCGTTGGAACCCGATGATGGGTATGCGTTATAAATACCCGACATCGGAATCACGCGATTGTTCGCGTCCACCTCGGCGATCAGGCTCGCCGGATCGGGCAGCGTGACGCGAGGGGTGCTCGTCGAATCAGACTGGGTACTGATCTTGCCGTAGATGAACCGCCGATCACCGAAGCGGACTTCGCCGCGAATGTGGTTGTTGGTCCGATTGAATCCCGTGTAATGAACTGGCTCGTCAACCCACTGTCCGTTGACCAGTCGCTGCATGGGAGAACGCGTCGTGTCGTTGGGCCACGTGAACGCGAAGATGTTGCCGTCACGCTTGCTGAAGCTGTCGACTGAACTGACACGGGCAAAGCTACCACCGCTGGGAAGCGGCATGTTTGGCACGTTCGACCACACGCCCGACCAACGCAGCGTGCCGTATGTCGGGGGTGTCTCATTCGTCGTCGGCGCGATGTCGCCGCCGAAGATGATGGTGCCGTTGTCCTCCACCGCGCAGAAGGGGAACAACTTTTCGCTAGACGCGGCTGGATATGGCGAGAGCACTCTCGCATTCGTTCCATTCCAGCCGATCACGCCTTCCTCTCCCTCATCGGTCAGTGCCGGCCCATAGAAGACTTCGTCGCCCACCCGCATGATGCTCACAATAAAGCCGTGTGCTGTCGGCAGCCGCAGCAAGCCGCTTTCCGTGAGTCTCCCGCCGTTCGAGATCGTGCCCACACCCGCAACGTTCTGATAAGTCAGCGGCGATCCCGCGAAGTACAACATCCCGTGCGCCGACGCGAGGCTGAAGATGGTGCCTCCACTTTGCAGCCCCGGCCCAGTGGCTGCTCGATATGCAGGTTCAAACGTCATGCCGTTCCAGCGCGCCAACGAAGGAAGGTGTCGATCATCCGCGAGCAGCGTTCCGCTGGTCGTTGAGGTGAACGATCCGCCGATGTACAACTCGCCACGATGGATGGCAAGACTGTTACCACCAAGACGTGAAGAAGTCCCGCCCGGCGTGAAGTTGAGTCCCGGCCCCAGCGGCATCCAACGCTCGCCATCAAACGCCGCAACACCCCGGGCAAACACCCCGCCGATGTGCAGGAAATGCCCAGTGACAACCAGCCGCGGTTGCTGCGGCCCTGTCCCGTCAAAGTCATGCACAACCGCGTCCAGCATGTCCGGCACAGGAATCAGACCAACCGGCCTGTTCACTCCGATCAACCCGGCAAACGGCGCGGCCTGCAAACTCAGGCAGTCTTGTCCATACGCGTCCGCCGTCAACGCGGCCGCCGCCGTAACCGACGCCGCAGTAACACACCGACTCAGCACACAAGCCTTGCGGACAGTCATACAGAACCCCTTCGTGATCAACAGTCCTTCCCGCGCGATGAACTTCGATAAACTACGCGAAGTTGCATCGTGCTGCGGTGCGGATTCTCGCATGACGGCACACGTTTGCAAGTGAAAAGAACGCGGATTTCTCGGCGGAAAACCGGCCATTCGCATGCGTATTGGCCGCCGCGTCAACGTTGCGAACAACACAACACGCACACAGCTGGCACGTCACCCACGTCCGAGTTTCAACAGCACCGCAAGATAACCCCGCCTGACGGAGCCAACAAAAAACCCCGCGATCACTCGCGGGGCTTGGTGTTGAAACCGGAGGCCGTCTTTAGCCCTGCGCCATCTTCGCGGCCTTGGCCTTCGCGTCATCGAGGCTGCCGACGTACATGAACGCACCTTCGGGCAGGTCGTCGCCTTCGCCGTTGCACAGACGCTCGAAGCTGTCGATCGTGCTTTCGAGCGTGCTGTCCACGCCCTTGAAGCCCGTGAACTGTTCGGCGACGTGGAAGGGCTGGCTGAGGAAGCGCTCGATCTTGCGGGCGCGGCTCACCGTGCGCTTGTCTTCTTCGCTCAGTTCGTCAACGCCCAGAATGGCGATGATGTCCTGCAGATCCTTATACCGCTGCAGAATGCGCTGCACGCGCGTCGCGACGGTGTAGTGACGCTCGCCCAGAATTTCCTTGCTCAGGATTCGGCTGGTGCTGGCGAGCGGGTCGACGGCGGGATAAATGCCCTTTTCCGCGATGTTACGGCTCAGAACGATGAACGCGTCCAAGTGCGCGAACGTCGTGCTGGGAGCCGGGTCGGTCAAGTCGTCGGCAGGCACGTAAATCGCCTGCACCGACGTAATGGCGCCCTTGCTGGTCGAGGTGATGCGTTCCTGCAGCGCACCCATCTCGGTGCTGAGCGTGGGCTGGTAACCCACGGCGCTGGGCATACGGCCCAGAAGCGCCGACACTTCCGAACCCGCCTGCGTGAAGCGGAAGACGTTGTCGACGAACATCAGAGTTTCCTTCCCCGATGCATCGCGGAACTCTTCGGCCATCGTGAGGGCCGAGAGAGCGACGCGAAGACGGCTCCCCGGCGGTTCGTTCATCTGGCCGAACACCATCGCCACCTTGTCGAGCACGTGAGCCTTCTGGCCCTTCTCGTCGGTGTACTCGGCTTCCTTCATTTCGCGCCACAAGTCGTTGCCTTCGCGGGTACGTTCACCCACGCCGGCGAACACGCTGTAGCCGCCGAAGTTCTTGGCGACGCGTGCGATCATTTCCTGAATGACGACGGTCTTGCCGACGCCTGCACCGCCGAACAGACCGATCTTGCCACCGCGGACGAAGGGGCACATGAGGTCGATGACCTTGATGCCCGTCACGAGGATTTCGGTGTTGGGGTTCAGGGCTGCGAACGCCGGCGGATCCTTGTGGATCGGGGCGCGCTTGCTGGTCGCGGGCGGTGGGCCGTTGTCGATGGCTTGGCCAAGGAGGTTGAACACGCGGCCCAGGACGGCTTCGCCGACGGGCACGCTCACCGGCGCGCCGGTGTCGACGCAGGGCATGCCGCGGACCAGGCCGTCGGAGGAACCCAGCGCGACGGCGCGAACGCGGCCGCCGCCAAGGTGCTGCTGCACTTCGCCGACGAGGTTGATCGTGCCTGACTTGTTGCTGCCCTTGATTTCAAGCGCGTTGTAAATGTCGGGCAGTTGATCTTCGGGGAACTGAGCGTCGAAGGTCGAACCGATGACTTGCGTGATCGTGCCGGTCGTGGGCATTGCGGGCTCCAAAGCAGACAGAAATCCACCGCCCGGCAACTCGCGCCCGGCGAAGGGTCGCAAGGATAGACGGCGGACCCCACGCGGGCGAGTTTTGCGAGCGTCTGTCCGGATTTTGTCGGGGTTCTCTTGCCCTTGAATCTTTCTGAGGAGCGCGTTTTCCACCAGTGCTCCCTCGCGCATGGAGCGTGCACGCCTGCATGGGGCAGTCCGAGGGGGGCAATTGAGCGCGATTCGCGTGTGAGACGTCCCACATCCGCCGCGTGCGCGGTAGGGTGGCCGCCAAGGAGACAAGACATGCTTGTGCGCACCACTGTCGTCGCCGTCGGGCTGTTCACCACGCAGGCGCTGGCCAATGTGACATCGGGGTCGTTCACGCGAACCGAAAACTGGGTGACCAGTCCAGGCGGCGACCCATGCCAACAGGCGTGGGGGGCCAGTTGGAACATCAACCTGACCACGTGCGTGCTCACCATCTCGCAGACGGTGCGGCTCAACACCGGCGCCGGGTCGGCGGCTCCGTCTGCAGCGGAGATGAACAACTGGGAATCGCGCATCGAGAGCACATGGAACAACGCCGCGTACACCGCGCTGTGCATCAACACCAACAGCGGCGCGACCAAGACCTTCACGCTGCGCTACGACATCATGTTCACCACCACGCTCAACACGTTTGACGCGAGTGTCAATGTGTTTGACGGCGCGGGCAGCACGGACTCGGGCAACTGGTACCGCGACGGCGGGAGCGGCGTGAATGTCAACAACATCAATGTCGCGGCGCACGAGGTCGGGCACCTGCTGGGCAACCCCGATGAGTACACCAACGGCGGCTGCATCGTCGCCGGGTCGGCGGTCAACGGGCCGGCCTTCACCACGACCAGTCTCATGAACAACACCAACAGCTCGATCGCCGGCGTGCCCGTCGGGCGCACGCAGCCGCGGCATTACGGCGCGTGGGAACTGGCCTTCAACGCGTACGACACGGGCAAGAACCTGGGGAACATCTACGCGATCATTCCCGCGCCGGGCGTTGTCGTCATGCTGCCGGTGGGCGTTGTCGTCGCGATGCGCCGGCGGCGATGACGCAGCGTGCGGAGGCGATTCATCACGCAACGAACGCAGCGACTCTGCGATGTGCGGCTGTTTGGTCCACTCCAGCAGATCGGCGTAGCGGATGTAGCGGTCGAAGGCGACCTGCTGCAGGTTGCCGCGTGCGCGGCGGATGTGGTTGATGACGTCTTGCTCGTAGCTGGTGAGTTGCATGGGTGTGCCTCCACTTCCTCTTTGTGAATCGGGTGCCGTTGGTGCGTTCGCACCGACCGTCGCAGAGCCGACGGTCGGTGGCACGTGCCTCCGTATTCACTGGGGGTGGACGTGTTGCGCGCGCACAAAAACGCATGGGCGGGCGAGTTTGGGTGTGTAAGTGGTTGCGCGGCCGGGAGAAGAAAATCTGGAAGAATCCCGGCGCGAGTGGCGTGCGAGTGCAGATGCGCGCGCACAAAGGTGGATGTAGGGGGTTTGTGCGCGCGCGGGGTGGTGGTGTGGGTTTGGGCCGATTTGGGGCGAGATTTGCGGGCAAATCCCGATCATTTGTGGCAGGTGCGGCGGGGTGTGATATGTTCAATGCGCGATGTGCGACGGCGGGTTTTCGTTGCGGCGTGGTGGAGGTGTAACGTGAAGGTGCATGGGATGGTGAATCGCACAGGCAGCCGCAGAGCCGGCAGCCTGTGGCGCTGGGTGGGATGTTGTGCCACGTGCCGGGCAAGTTAGCTATGTGCTACCGAGTTGATCGAGTCGAATGCCGCTACAACTCTGATTCGGCAAAGACCGGAAAGTAGCGGTAGACCGCCATGTATCGCTTGCGTTCTGACGCCGGTAGCCAGTCGACCTCGGGAATGTCTTCATCCGATGTGGGTAGCAGTCGGTTAAGGTGCCGGACCTCGCGGCCAGTGAGTTGCGGCGGGTCAATGAGCAGTGCTTTGTCGTCGGTTCGGACAAACGGCAACGAATCGAACGCGTGGGCACCGAGCTTAGCTCGATCCGCGCTATTTATGAGAAGCCAGCCAACAGTCAGCATTCGCGCGTTGTCTGAATAGTGAAAATGCAATACCTGATCGGCCCGTCGCTGTTCAGCATCGTCTATTGCTCCATTGCAATCAAACAGCGTCTCTTTGACTTGGTCGCTCATTACGAGATGGCACACCTTGGCAAGCCCCCAATCGGCGAGATCCTTGCCGGCGATCGCGTTGGGAATGCGGTTTGGGCCGACCGCGTTCTCGAGATAGTTCCTTCGATAGGCATGTGGGTCGGGGTTCTTTACAGGGTTTCCCTCTTCATCGTGACGCGGCGGCCGTGGCGGCTCCACATTGACGGAAACCACCAAAACGCTACCTGATCGAGCCTTTGAAACGACAGTTTCGATATCTTGCAGTACTTCGGCGGAGATCATCGAGTCGTAATCAAGCCAAACAAGGCTCCGCCGCTTCCAGTCAAGTTGTGGCAAGATTGTTGTTGACTCGCCGTGCGCAAGCTTTATGCATTTATAGGGACGATTAAACTCGCATCGCTTTAGCAGTGCGCCACGGCGTTCAATGCTGACCATATCATTGATGCCAAGAAGTTCGTGGTAAAGCGCAAAGTCATTGAAGTACGTCGATCCGAAGCCCACGTAACGGTACTCAGGCAAAGGGGCAATCAGCGAAAGGCGCGCAAAGAGGTCGCCCATCATCTTGCGTTCGATGTTCTTTGCTGGGCGTAGGCCGTAGTTAATCTGTCGAGCGCTTGCTTTACTCATCTGGGCACTCTCGCATTCTAAAGTCATTGAATGTCGCGAGACCAACATCCGACGGTTTCCTTATATCCAAGACATCAGAAACCGCTTCAAAGTGCTCTGCTAGCACTCTGTAGGAAACTTCCACAGTAGTGTCGACTTGCGACTGCCACTTCGGTGCTTTGACCTTTGGAATCTCGAAGTTGTCGCGAGTCCGGATGGTCTCCGTGGCTTTCATCTTGGACTTCTCGTACATCGCGGTGAGCGGTCCCTTCTTGTTGACACCCGCCTCACGCTGTGCGTCACGTTCGTTCTTGAGCGCATTGAGAAAGTTGATCACTTGGCGTGTCATGGCGAGCATCTCCGTTCGCGCGCTACGATAAACCGACGACTCTGTGTCAACACCGGTCTTGGTGGTGTTCATTGGAAGGTCACCTGCATCCTTCGCGTCAAAATACGCAAAGCCCCGGAACGCGGTGTACTGATTGTGAAAAAGTGGAAACCGCTTGTCTCCGGACTTTCCCCAGACTGTCGCGTCCGATTTATCCGCCTCGAGTAACAACCTGCCATTGCAGAACACGTACCACCCGGCTTGCTCGGGTTTCCCGTCCCCCACATTGGCCTTGACGATCCCACAATACAACCGCACTTTCACGGGTCCGCCAGATGGACCTTTCAACGTGAGTTGCTTGAAAGCGGGCGCAAGTTTGGCGGTGCTGACGAGCTCGTGGGGGTGAGCGATGACCGTTGTGTCGTTAAGTCGGACTACGAGATTTTTAGCGATGAAGTACTGCAGTCGACTAGCCAGCGCGTCGCGGAGATCTTCCTCACCTTTAGTGCTTCCAAGAGTGTGTGCAACAGACTCTTGGAGTTCGTCAACAGTGATCGTCGTGCCTCGCTGATCCTTGGGGACTGTTATGTCCACCTCGGGCGGCGACGCAAAATCGAAGTACCAATCATCCGCCTTGGCCTTCCATTCAGAAACTCGCACGTCGACCTTGAAGCGGGAAGTCGCGGTAGCACTTGTTACAACAAAGTGGTTCCCGAGCTTGAACAAGGCTCGCTTCATCCCGATGCCAAACCGGCCGACCTCGTCTGACGGAGGTTGACTAGGATTTGCTCTCCCGAAACGGAACGCGTAATTGGTAGCGATTTCCAGCGGAATCCCCCCGCAATTATCACTCATCTCAAACTTGTCAGACTTTGCGGTAATGTTGATGTACAAGCCGTCGAGGTCGCCATCTTTCTTGAGGCGGCGCGCTCCATCGACACTGTTGTCCGCGAGATCGACGATCGCTGGAATCAACGAAATGTCACGCGTGAGTTGCTCGATGAAGAACTCTTTCGTTGGTTTTGCTTGAATGCGCATCGACTTTGGTTTGGGGGACATTGTGTGCACCTCTTTGGCCGAAACTCACCGATTGTTGACTGCGGCTAACACGGATCGTGCCACGGCTGCAGCGAGCAGCGGCGGCACCGCGTTACCGATCTGCATGAAGCCGTGCCACTTGGTCGGATGGAACTGGAACCAGTCGGGAAACGAGTGAAGGCGGGCGGCTTCGCGAGTCGTGATGCAGCGTGCGTGCGCGTAGTGAATAGGCCGAACGGCGGTGAAACTGCCGTGGGCGACATCCGTTCCAGCCCGCAAGGTCGGCGACTGTCCATCCGGGGCAAGTCGGAAGAGTCGGCTGACTTCATCGCGCGAGCCCGGCTTGGTGCGCTTGTAACGCCGGATCGACTCGGCACTGTGTTCGACGCGCATGCAGCCCGTGAGCTTGCGGTTTCGCTTTCTGCAGTCGGGCGGGCGAGCCATAGTCCCTGATGCGTCCGCTAGGAGCTGCTTGGCATACTTACTAGGCGTACCGAGCGGACCTGTGTACACGTCTTCTTTGATCGCGTCGAGATTTTCCTCGATAGGGAGCAAGTCTGCGATCGCATGGGCTACTAGTACACGATCCGCATGCCCCTCGGGGGTCGTCGGTTCCGGATACACCGGCGCTTTCAGGTGTTTGCGATAGCCGAGGATGAATACGCGCTGCCGGAACTGAGGGACGCCAAAATCGGCGGCATTGAGCACACGCACAGGTGTCACAACTTCATATCCCGCGTTAGCCACCGACTTCTGGAAAGCCTCCAGCTTCTTCACAGCGTCGCCCATTAGAAGTCCGCGGACGTTTTCGACGACGAAGTAGGACGGACGAAGCTCGTCCACCAACGACGCGAACTTCAGCAACAGCTTGTTGCGGGGGTCCGCTGGGTTGCGACGTCCCGCCACCGAGAATCCACCGCACGGAGGGCCGCCAAATAGAACATCAATGTGCCGGTCGCCGAGCTTGCCCAACTCGCGAAGACGTTTTCCCGACACGCTCGCGAGGTCGGCCTGTGCGGACTCGCACGCGGGAAAGTTCCTGCTATGAGCCTCAACGCACTTTTGGTTGTAATCAAAAGCAGCTTGCACATCGAACCCGGCTTGTTCAAAGCCGCACGACATGCCTCCCGCACCAGAAAACAGGTCTACCCCAATTGGCCCCGAGGATTTTGACATGGCAGTTGAAGAAGCGGACGAAGGGTTACCGAGTGACGCGCATACCGATCAGCCGGTAGCATACACACTTTCAAAGCTGTTGGGTGGCCTTCCGAGGACGGGACGTCCCGCGAACGGGATGAGTTCCCCACTCGGGCGGTTCTTTGAAGCGAGGGTCGACTTCGAAACAAGGACGGTGGGTGCGGGAAGGTGGGGATGCTTAGACGGGCGAGCCGGGAAGATCGCTCAGGCAGACGGCGGGTGGCACGTGCGCGGTATGATCGGTGGATGACGCAGGCGCGGTTAGCGGCGGTGGCGATTGTGGAGCGGCTGCGGGGGGCCGGGTTTGTGGCGTTTTTTGCGGGGGGGTGTGTGCGGGATGAGTTGCTCGGGCGGGTGCCCAGCGACTATGACGTGGCGACGGATGCGGTGCCGGAGCAGATCACGAAGTTGTTTGATCGCACGGCGGAAGTGGGCGCGCATTTTGGCGTGGTGCTGGTGAAGGTGCAGCGCGAGGTGATTGAGGTTGCGACGTTTCGGGCGGATGGGACGTACAGCGACGCGCGGCGGCCTGACAGCGTGCGATTTTCGACGCCTGATGAAGATGCGCGGCGGCGGGATTTCACGGTGAATGCGCTGTTTTTGGAGCCGAGAGGTGGCACGGCGGGGCTGGTGGGCTCGCCGGCGATCAAGCAGACGCGGGCGGGGACGGTGATTGATTATGTGGGGGGCTTGGCGGATTTGGATGCGAAGGTGTTGCGCGCGGTGGGGGATGCGCATCAGCGGTTGGCGGAAGATCATCTGCGTGCGCTGCGGGCGGTGCGCTTGGCGGGGAAGCTGGGGTTTGCGATTGAGGAATCGACGGCGAAGGCGATCACGGCGCATGCGAGTGAGCTGCGCGGGGTGAGTCGTGAGCGGATTGGGGATGAGCTGCGGGCGATGATGGAGCATCCGACGCGGGCGCGGGCGGCGGAGGAGATTGCGCGGCTGGGGATGGAGGGGCCGATTTTTCGCGATGGGCTGACGCTCGCGGCGGGGGCGAGGTTGCTGGCGACGTTGCGCGAGGCGGCGAGCTTTGGGGTGTGTCTGGCGGCGTGGATGGTGGATCGGGGGTTGGCGCTGGAGGTTGGGGCGATTGCGAAGGCGAAGGCGGGGGTGCGGGATGCGCTGCTGCTGAGTAATAAGGAAGCGGCGGATTTTGAGCACGCGTTAGCGGGCGTGGTGGCGTTTGTGGGGCAGTGGGAGGGGAGCGGGGTGGCGACGCGGAAGCGGCTGCTGGCGGGGCCGCTCGCGATTGGGCGGGAGATTTTGGCGGGGATTTCGCCTGAAATTGCGCGGCGGGTGGATGCGGATGCGAGGGCGCTGGCGGCGGATGGGATTGGGATTGAGCCGGCGATGCTGCTGACGGGCGATGTTCTTGTTTCGTGGGGGTATAAGCCTGGGCCGGGGTTCAAGGCGGTGTTGTCGCAGGTGTACGACGCGCAGCTGGAGGGCCGGGTCAAAAACCTGGATGATGCCCGGGAACTCGCTTTGCGTTTGGGCGTCTAGACATTTGCGATCCGTTCGTGGTCGTACGCTAGCGGTTCACATGTGCTTGCATGCGGTCGGGACGACGGGCGAAGGTCGGTGCGTGAGCAGCGACGGCGAACGTTGTGCCGGTTTCGAGACACTTTCAGACGGGAGATCAGCATGAACTTTTCGCACGCGATGAAGTTGGGGTTGGCGGCGACGTTGGTGTCGTCAGTGGTGTGGTCGGCGGGCCTGGCGTCGGCGCAGACGAGCGCGGGCAAGGATGCGACCAAGACGGCGTCGAAGGAGACGCCCAAGGAAGAGACGACCAAGGACACGCTGATTTTCCGCAACGGCAACGTGCTGGTGGGGACGATCGTTTCGGAGTCGGACACGGGTATTCGCTTCAAGACGGAAGTGAATGGGATTCCGCTGGAGACTGAGTACAGCCGGGACCTGATTTTGGAAGTGAAGCGCGCGACCAAGAAGGCCGACGCGAAGGAAGCGGACAAGGCGGAGAAGAAGGCGGACGCGAAGGCGACGCCGGCGTTGACTGAGAAGAAGGATGACGTCACGCAGACGGAGAACACGGGGCCGCGGTATTACGTAGTGCCCTTGCGTGGGACGTTTGGCGGCGACACGTCGCTGCGCAGCCTGCGGCTGATCATGGACGATGTGAAGAAGCAGAAGGCTGACATCGTGATCTTTGATCTGAACGTGTGGTCACGCAACGCTCGCACGGGCGAAGACGCGGGTCAGTTCACGCAGAACTTCCAGGCGTTCAACGCGGCTCAGCCCATGATGAACCTACTGACGGAGCAGTTGCCGGCGGACTGGGGCGGGCCCATGCCGCGAATGGTGTTCGCGGTGCGTGATGCGTGGGGTGGGGCGGCGTGCCTGCCGTTCACATCGAATGAGGTGTATTTCTTCCCGGATGCGCGCATGGGCGGCATTGGCGGGATGACGTATGAAGCGTTCGGCGGCGGCAGCACCCGCGTGCTGGAAAAGTGGATGGCGTCGCTGACGGACCAGCTCACGGGTTATCTGATCACGTCGAAGTGGCCTTTCCACGATGAGATCGTGCGAGCGATGCTGCGTCCTGAGTATGTGCTTTCGCTGCGGTTTGTGGATGGCAAGCCACAGGTGTTTGAGGATTACCCCAGCGATCCGTCGGAAGAATTGCTGACCGACGCGGGCGGGTGGGCGACGGACAAGGGCCGGGCGGATGAGACTGACGACATTGTCGAGCTCGCTCGCTTCCAAGGCAACGACCACCTGACGCTGACGGCTCCGCTTGCGCTCAAGCTGGGCGTGAGCAAGGGGACGGTGACGAGCATCAACGACGTGCTGAGCCAACTGGGTGTGGCGCAGACGGGCGTGGATGTGGGCAAGAACGCCAAGAACATCATGGAGAAGTGGGGCGAGCAGTGGCAGCGTGCGGCGCAGAAGATCACGCGCGTGTGGGCTGACTACCAGGACGTGCAGGTGCAGGCTCCGGGCGGGTTTGAAGAGCGCAGCGCGGCTCGCGGCAAGCGCATCCGCATTCTGGAAGACTTGAAGTCGACGATCCGTCAGTTTGACGGCGGAATTCCGATGTACGTGTATCAGCGGGCGCAGCTTCCCATCGGTGAAGACGGCCGCCCCAACATCGCGTTCATTGATGACTTGATCTCGCAGATCAAGGAAGATCAGCGTCGCGACCGTCGCTAAAGGCACCATTCACTGACCACAATTGGAAGGGATGAAGCAATGTTGAAGACTCTCCGCATGATGTGCCTGGCGCTGGTGATGACGCTGGGCGTGACATTCACGGCATCGCAGGCGTTCGCGGCGGACCGCGTGACGCTGAAGGACGGCACGGTGCTGGAAGGCAAAGTGATCCGCGAAGAAGGCGGGATCGTCTGGATCAAGGTTCGCGTGGGCGGCGTGGAGCAGGAGCGCATGCTGCTGCCCAGCGAAGTGAAGGCTGTTGAGCGCAACGTCGGTGACGCCGCGGCGGGCAAGTCGGAGAACGCGGACGAGAAGCTGGCGACGCCGGTGATCGTTCCGAGCGAAGAAACGACGAGCAAGCCCGGTGTGCCCCGCGCGATGGTCATCACAATGGGTGACAAGGCAGTGGGCGACATGGTGGGTGTGTACATGACGGCGTACAGCGTGCAGGATGCGCTGCCCACGATTGAGAAGGAAATCGGCAACGACGGCACGGGCGTGCTGGTGCTGCGGATCAACTCGGGCGGCGGCTACCTGATGGAGATTCAGAAGCTGTCGGACATGATCGAGTATGAACTCAAGCCCAAGTTCCGCGTGGTCGGCTGGATTGAGTATGCCACCAGCGCGGCGGCGATGACGGCGCACGCGATTGAAGAGCTCTACTTCACGTCGCGCGGCGAATATGGCTCGTGCACGGGCTTCGCGGGCAGTGCGTATCGCCCGGTGGAAGGCTACGACCTGCAGGAGGTGCTCTTCCAGATGGAGAAGATCAGCGCTCGCGGCAAGCACAACCCGCTCATCATGCGCGCCATGCAGATTCAGCAGCCGCTTTCGGCGACGGTGAAGCCTGACGGCAGCGTGGAGTGGTACGGTGACGCGAAGGGCGGCGAGATCGTCGTGAATCGCGACAACGAAGTGCTCAGCTTCAACTCGGTTGAGGCGGAGCGCGTGAAGTTCTCACGCGGGACGGCGGACACGCTGGAAGAGCTGACCAAGGCGATGGGCTACAACGAGCTCAACTGGGTTGGCGAGAAGATGCCTGGCGTGGCGTGGCCTGTGAGCAAGGCTGAGAAGATGCAGATGGACTTCCGTCGCAAGACGGTCGAGGGCGAGAACTCCATGCAGCTCGTGGCGGGCAAGTTCAACCGTCTGGCGACGGCGGCGTCTCAGGAACAGGATCGCACGCTGCGGGCCGGTCTGGTGGGTCAGGCCCGCCGGGAACTGGAGAAGCTCGAGGCGATCATCCGCAACAATCCGCGCATCGCGCTGATCAACTGGGGCGGCGAGCCGGAGTTCCGCGAGTGGATTCAGGAACGCAAGGACTTCCTGCGTGATCTGATGCGGTGAGACAACGTGATTTGATTCGGAAACCCGCGAGTCACCCTCGCGGGTTTTTCTTTGGGCATTTCGGGGCGTGGTCGCTTGGTTTGGGGCGGTTTCGCTACAATCGCCGCTCGTCCTGATTGGAGGGCGTTGAAGGAGTTTTGTCGCATGTCGATCGTTCCCGCGCAGTTTGACGGCACGAAGTTCGCGCATATTGAACCGCTGATGAAGGAATTGCTGGCGCGGCCTGTGCGCAGCCGGGAGGAGTTGGAGCGTTGGCTGACGGATCGCAGCGATATTTCGGCGGCGTGCAGCGAGGCTCGCGCGAATCTGTACATCACGATGACGTGCGACACGGACGACAAGAACGCGGCTCGCGCGTATGAGGTGTACATCACCGAGGTTGATCCGAAGCTCAAGCCGTACTCGTTTGAGCTGGAGAAGCGATTTGTGGCGCTGGCGCAGCAGTTTGAACTGCCGGGCGAGCGATACACGGTGCTGGTGCGCGGGGCGAAGGCGGAAGTGGAACTGTTCCGCGAAGAGAACATTCCGCTGGAGACCAAGCTGTCGCAACTGGGGCAGAAGTTCGAGACGCTGGCGGGAAGCATGACGGTGCAGTTTGAGGGGCAGGAGCGGACGCTGCCGCAGATGGCGCGGTATCAGGAGATGACGGACCGCGCGACGCGTGAATCGGCGTGGCGTGCGGTGAGCGAGCGGCGCTTCAAGGAAGTTGACAACTTCAACGCGATTTACGATGAGATGATCGGGCTGCGGCACAAGGTTGCGAAGAACGCGGGCTTTGAGAACTACATCGGGTACGCGTACAAGAGCAAGCATCGGTTTGATTACAGCGTGAAGGAGTGCGAGGACTTCCACGCGGGCGTGGAGAAGGCAGTGGTGCCGCTGGTGCGTGCGCTGGAGAAGAAGCGCGCGAAGGAACTGGGCGTGGATGTGCTGCGGCCCTGGGATTTGGCGGTTGATCCGAAGGGTCGCGGGCCGCTGAAGCCGTTTAATGGCGGGCGCGAGCTGATGAGCAAGTCGGTCGCGGCGATGAAGCGGCTGGACTCGCGGTTGGCGGGATTGCTCAGCGAACTGGGTGACGGCAGTGAGACGCGCGGTGCGCGCGACGGGGCGTGTCTGGACTTGGACAGCCGCAAGGGCAAGGCGCCGGGCGGGTATCAGTACATGCGCGATGGCAGTCGCAAGCCGTTCATCTTCATGAACGCGGCGGGGCTGCACAAAGACGTGGAGACGATGGTGCACGAAGCCGGGCACGCGTTTCACAGCATGTTGTGTCGGAGCGAGCCGCTGGTTGACTATCGCCACAGCCCGATTGAGTTTGCGGAAGTGGCGAGCATGAGCATGGAACTGCTGAGCATGCGGCACTGGGATGCGCCGGGCAGTTTTTATGACGGCAATCCTGTGGACTTCCAGCGCGCGTGTCGCGAGCAGCTCAAGCGCAGCGTGCTGCTGCTTCCGTGGATCGCGACGATCGATGCGTTCCAGCATTTTGTGTACGGCTTCCCGACACATTCGCGGCAGCAGCGCACGAGCTACTGGCTGGGGCTGGATCAGCGCTTCGGCGGCACGGCGAACTGGGAGGGCATCGAGCAGTATCGCGGCAGCCTGTGGCAGCGGCAGTTGCACTTGTTCAGCCATCCGTTCTATTACATCGAGTATGGCATCGCGCAGCTTGGCGCGCTGCAGTTGTGGCTCATCAGTCTGGAGAAGGGCGAGAAAACTGCGATTGATTACTACATGAAGGGCCTGAGCCTGGGCGGCAGCAAGCCGCTGCCTGAGCTGTTCAAGGCGAGCGGGCTGGAGTTCAACTTCGGGCCGGCGATCATTCAGCGGCTGGCGGATCGGGTGCAGAAGGAACTGGAAAAGCTGCCGGAGTGAAGATGTGACTGATGCAACGCGTGAAGCAGTCAGCGGGGTTGTCGCCAGCACGCTGGCGCAGACACCGGCTGCGCCGGCGCCGTGGATGAATCCGTGGATCATGCTGGTGATCGCGGGTTTGTTGGAAGTGGTGTGGGCGAGCGCGATGAAGAGCACGCAGGGGTTCACGAAGCTGTGGCCCAGCGTGATTGTGATTGTCGCGATGATCGCGAGCTTTGCGCTGCTGGCGCAGGCGATGAAGTTTCTGCCTGCGGGCACGAGTTACGCGGTGTGGGTGGGCATCGGCGCGGTGGGCGTGGCGATCTTCGGCATGGTGTGGCTGAAGGAGCCCGCGACGGCGTGGCGCATCGGGTGCATGCTGCTGATTGTGCTGGGCGTGATCGGGCTGAAGGTGAAGTGAATCTGCAGTCAGCGATGCGAGCGGCCTCACGCGGTGCGTGAGACGCACCAATACTCACGCGTGCGGCGTGTTGTGTGGATCGTCATCATCGTGTATCTTGCGGCATTGGCGGCGTCGCATGTGTTGAGCGGGTCGCGGCATGTTTCGCCTGCGCGCAGTGTGCGTGTGGCGAATGGTGACGGCGCGACGATGGCGTATAGCGAGTGGGCCGCGCCGGTGGCGGATGCGCCGGTGATGGTGCTGCTGCATGGATCGCCTGGTGAGAGTGGCAACTTCGCGAAGCTTGCGCCGCTGCTGACGGCGCGCGGGTACCGGGTGATTGCGCCGGACTTGCTGGGGTTTGGCAAGAGCACGCTGCGTGTGGCGGATCACTCGATTCGGGCGCAGGGGCGCGCAGTGGCTTCGCTGCTCGAGCAGATTGGCGTGAATAAGGCGCACGTGGTGGGGTGGAGCAATGGTGGCGGCGCGGCGATGTGGCTGGCGCATGATCAACCGGAGCGCGTGGCGTCACTCACGCTGATGGGGAGCATTGGTGAGCAACGGTTTGAAGGCTCGGGCAATTACTACGTTGAGCACGTCAAGTATCGCGTGGGGTTTGTGCTGATTGGGGGGGTGCCGGAGTTGTTGCCGCACTTTGGGGCGCTGGGCAGGTTTGATGAGCGTGTGGGATGGCTGCGGAACTTTGCGCAGAGTGATCAGCGCGAGATTGCGGGGCTGCTTGATGAGTTGTCGCAGCGCGGCGTGGGTGAGCGGACGCTGGTGCTGCATGGGGCGGGAGATGTGCTGGTGCGGGCGGAAAGCGCGGAAGCGATGCATGCGAAGCTGGCGGGGAGCACGCTGGTGATGCTGGATGCGAATCACTTTCTGCCGTTTCAGCAGGCGGAGACGACGGCGGATGTAGTGGATCGGTTTGTGCGCGGCGAGATGACGGAGCAGGTGACGCGCGAGC
>DATGWV010000177.1:0-13160 GCA_035299305.1 Phycisphaerales bacterium
GGGTGAAGGCGCGGGCCATGGGGCTGTCTGGGCTCCAGCCTTGGGCGGCGAAGTAGCTTTCTTTGGTGGCGTTGAAGGTCGCCATGGTTTGGGCGTGCTCAACTTGCACTTGGTAGACGCCGCGCAGGACGGCGGCGAGGGCGAGAGCGATGAGCGTGGCGACGGTGATGGCGCGAGCGCGAGGGTCGGCGCGCAGCAGGGGCCAGGCGGCGATGCAGACGGTGAAGCTGGCGAGCCAGTTGATGCCCAGGACGGCGTTGTCCATGGCGTCGGTGGCGCGGGGGTTGATGTGCAGCAGCAGAACGGCGGCGGCGATGCAGACGGCCAGACACTGCCACCACGCGGGGAAACGTTTGGCGGTGATGTGCGTGAGCAAGAGGGCTGCGCTGGCGAGGAGCGTGAGAGCGTCGAGAGCGAAGGACCACTTGGGCGTGATGGCGAGGGGCGGGCTGGCGGATACGAAGACATCAGCGGAGGCGTAGGGGAACGGATCAGTTCCGATGACGCAGCGCAGCGAGAGCGCGAAGAGGATGCAGCCCAGGAGGAAAAGTGATGCACGCTCTGGCATGGCGCATCGTTGGCGGGCTGCGTGGCTGCGTGGTTTAGTTGCTCAGCACGCGTGCGATGGCCTGCGGATATGCCTTGCACTCGACTTCGAAGACGCGGGCGGCGAGCGTGTCGGGTGTGTCGGTGGGCAGGACGGGGCAGGTCATTTGCAAGATGATGTCACCCGTGTCGTACTGGGCGTCGCAGTAGTGGACGGTGCATCCCGATTGGGTTTCGCCCGCGGCGATGACGGCTTCGTGGACGTGATGGCCATGCATGCCTTTGCCGCCGAACTTGGGAAGCAGGGCGGGGTGGATGTTGATGATTTTGCGTTCGAATCCGGGCGGAATGCGGACCATTTTCAGATAGCCCGCGAGGACGACGAGGTCGATGGCGTGGGCGCGGAGGATTTCTCCAAGCGTGAAGGCGGGGATGGTGCCGGGGATCATGATGACATGCAAGCCGCGTTGCTCGCAGCGCTCGATGCCGGCGCAAGGGGCGCTTGCGATGACGAGGGCGATGCGAGCGCGGAGGTCGCCTCGCTCGATGGCGTCGAGGAGGTTGAGGACGGTGCGGCCGCCGCCTGAGATCATGCAGCAGAGCTGGGGGAGTTTGCCGGGTTGCGATGACACGGGCTGGTTCATGCGGGCCGCCTTGCGTGTTCGAGTGCGCTGCGGGCGGCCATGCGGAGGGCGGCTTTCATGCTGCCTTCGTCGGCGACGCCTCTGCCGGCGATGTTGAAGGCGGTGCCGTGATCGGGGCTGGTGCGGAGGATGGGTTTGCCGGCGTGGGTGAGGCCGATGGTCATGTTGACGGCGCGGTCCCACGCGAGGAGCTTGACGGGGATCAGGCCTTGGTCGTGATACATGGCGACGATGAGATCGAAGTTGAGGGGCGGTTTGTTGGCGTAGGCGAGTGCGCCTTGGAAGATGGTGTCGGCGGAGAGGGGGCCGGCGACGGTGAGGCCAGCGGCGCGGGCGGCGTCGACGGCGGGCTTGATGATGGCGTCGTCTTCGGTGCCCAGGATGCCGTGTTCGCCGGCGTGGGGATTGAGGCCGCAGACGCCGATGCGCGGGCGCGAATTGCCGAGTGACTGCATGGCGGCGTGAGCGAGTGTGATGGTGTCGAGCACGCGGCGTGTGGTGAGCGAGGTCACGACGGCGCTGAGGGGCATGTGGGCGGTGACGAGGACGCAGTGGATGCCGGGTTTGTCGCCGCGGGGTTCGGCGGCGAACATCATGGCGTAGTTGGTGGCGTTGAAGCGCTCGGCGAAGAGTTCGGTGTGGCCCGGGTAGCGGGTTTCGCCGGCGGCGAACCAGGCTTCTTTGCTGATGGGGGCGGTGGCGATGGCGGAGGCGCGCCAGGCGGGCGGGGTGGTCGCGTCGCGGGCGAGCGAGATGGCGCGTTCGACGTAGGCGAGGGAGGCGAGGCCGCTTTGGGCGGAGTTGGGGGTGAAGGTTGTGACGCTCTCCCACTGCTCCTGAGCGAGGAGGACGACTTCACCGGCTGCGGGCGGGGCGACGTCGAGTGTGGCGGTGCGGATGGGGAGGGTGAAGTTGTTGGATTGGGCGGCGAGGGTGAGCGGGGCGCGGTTGCCGCAGATGACCCAGCGGGCGGAGGCGCGGAGGGTGGGATCGGCGAGGGCTTTGAGGATGACCTCGGGGCCGATACCGGCGGGGTCGCCCATGGAGATAGAGACGAGCGGAAGCACGGGGGAGGGTACGGTGTTTGGCTTGGATGGCGGGTGAGTATGTGGACGGCGGCGTGTCTTCGGACGTTCGGCGCGGGGGCGGCGGCGCGTGTTGGCGCGGCTTCGTGCCTATTTTGTGTCTCCTTATGCCCAGCAAACCATTCATCGGCATTGACCTTGGCGGCACCAACATGCAGATCGGTGTCGTTTCGCCTGATTTCAGGATCATCGGACAGTCGAAGAAGAAGACCAAGGCCGAGGATGGCTTTGACAAGGTGGTTGATCGGATTGTCGAAGGGATCAACGAGGCGTGCATGGCGGCGCAGATCACGCCTGCGCAGATTGGCGGGGTGGGGATTGGCGCGCCGGGTGTGATTGAGCCGGTGAAGGGCGTGGTGATTGAGGCGGTGAACCTGCGGTGGAATGATGCGCCGCTGGCGGATGCGCTGAGCAAGCGGCTCAACAAGAAGGTTGTCGTGGACAACGACGTGAATGTCGCGGTGTATGGGGAGTACCGGCTGGGTGCGGCGAAAGGCAGCCGGCACATGCTGGGGTTGTGGATCGGCACGGGGATCGGCGGCGGGATGATTCTGGATGGCAAGCTGCACTACGGGCACTTCTTGAGCGCGGGCGAGATCGGGCACACGATTCTGTTTCCGTTTCATCCGCTGGGCTCGCGCACGCTGGAGAACAACGCGAGCCGGACGAATGTGAGCAATCGCGTCATCAAGCTGATCAACAGCAACTACAAGAGCAAACTGACGGCGGAGCTGGGGGCTGATCCGGAAAAGTGGGGCAAGGAAGTGAAGAGCAAGCTGATTGCGCAGCATTACCGCGGTGGGGAGCGCGAGGATGCGCTGGTGATTGAAGTTGTCGATGACGCGGCGGAGATGGTGGCGGTTGCGGTGGCGAACGCGGTGACGCTGCTGAGCTTGGAAAAAGTGGTGCTGGGCGGCGGGCTGACGGAAGCGTGCGGCAAGCCGTTTGTGGATCGCGTGGCGAAGCATGCGCGCGAGCTGATTTTTCCGCGGAATATCGCGGAGAAGGTGGAGATCGTCGCGAGCAAGCTGAATGACGCGGCGGGGATTTTCGGGGCGGCGATGCTGGCGATTGAGGCAACGGAGAAAAAGTGACTACATGCTGAAGGGGGTCATCATGCGGCAGCGTGCGACATGGTTTCGGGGACGGATGTTGCCGGGGCTTGTGCTTGCGGCGATGTTCAGCATGGGCTGCTACACGCTGCCCAGCCAGGTGCGCGTAGTCAATCTGTCATCGCAGACGCTGGAAGTCACGGGCAATCACAGCGAGGGCGTGAGGATGGTGTCGACGATTCCGCCCAAGGGGGAGGTCACGCTGAATGTTGATGCGCACGGGTCGTTCACCGGGAACATTCAGGCAGGGGAACAGCGCTGGGAAGCCCAGCGAGATAGCTCGCTCAATGTGTGCTTTGTTGATGATCCGCAGGGAAACGGCCGACTGGCGATGATTCCCATCGAGCGCGATCCGATTCGCTATTACTCGGGTGACACGCGCGCGGCGCGGGAGAACGAGTACTTTGTGATCAATCGCACGCAGAGCACGGCGGTGTTTATTCCGAAACTCGGACGACCTGCGCGACTGTTGCTGCCCGGTCAGGTGACGGTTGCATCGATGCCAAGCGATGGCGATGCGACATTTCGGATCATCGTCGGTGGGAAGGGGACGGACGTCACGTTACCTCGCGATGGGGATCGGGTGTGGATCATTCGCGAGTGAGGTTTAGCTCTGGTGGTTTGCACCGACCGTCGCAGAGCCGACGGTCGGTGGCACGATGGGGAGGCACTCAGGTTGCGGGCTCGATGTGGATGAGGACGTTGGCGACTTGGGGCATGGCGGCGCGGATGGCGGATTTGACTTTGCCGCTGACGATGTGGGCGTCGGCGACGCTCATGGCGGGGTCGACTTCGAGGTGCATGTCGATGTAGACGCGCGGGCCGCTTTTGCGGGCGTGGGCTTTGTGGGTGCCGCGGACGCCTTCGACGGAGCGGGCGATGGTTTCGGCTTCGGCGGCGGTAGCGACGTGGGTTTTGTCGGTGAGTTCGGCGAGGGGGTGGCGCATGAGCAGTGCGCCGTTGATGATGATGACGGCACTGGCGACCAGAGCCGCGACATCGTCGGCGGGTTCCCAGCCTTTGCCGCCTATGAGCGCGACGGAGATGCCGATGAAGGCAGCGACGGAGGTGATGGCGTCGGCGCGGTGGTGCCAGGCGTCGGTTTCGACGGCGTTGCTGCCGGCTTTGCGGGCGGCGCGGCGCGCGACCTGGAACATGGTTTCCTTCACGGCGACGACGACGACGAGCACGATGAGCGTGAAGGGCGCGGGGGCGTGATGCGGTGTGATGATTTCGTGCACGGACTTGGCGGCGATGCCGATGCCAGCGGCGACGAGCATGGCGGCGACGACGAGTGCGGCGAGGGCTTCGGCTTTGCCGTGGCCGTAGGGGTGGTCTTCGTCGGGCGGGCGGTTGGCGTATCGCAGGCCTCCCCAGATGACGACGGAGGCGACGATGTCGCCCATGGATTCGATGGCGTCGGCGACGAGGGCGTAGCTGTGACCGATGAGGCCTGCGGTGAGTTTGATGCCGGCGAGGGCGACGTTGACGAGCATGCCCACGAGCGTGATCTTCTCGGCGTGTGCGACAGCGTCCTGCGCCATGGGTCATGGTAGAGGCGAGAAGCGGAGCAATTCGGTTTCGCTGAGGATGGGGTCGGGCGCGTCGGGATCGACGAGTTTGTGTTGGCGCGTGAACCAGACTTCGGTTGCGGTCGCGAGTTGGGGCTCGAGGCGCGTCCAGAGGGTGTAGAGAGCGCGGAGTTGCTGGGGCATGTCATGGTCCATCGCGTCGGCGCGATCGCAGAGGGAGCGGGCGCGGGAGGTCGTGCTGTAGGCGCTGAGGGCGATTTCGTCGCGATGGAGGATTTCGCCTGAGGGCAGGCGCACGTGCATGATGAGGAAGTCGCGCGTGGGCTGGGAGCGTTTGCCGAATGTGGGGTAGCAGGCGAGGGGCCAGTCGTTGCGGCGGGAGATGCCTTCGAAGATGTTGGCGAGCAGGAGCGTGCCTGCGACGAGGGTGATGGGCCAGATGCGGCGGGTGGGGAGCTTCGTGGGAGTCGTGGAGGGTGGGCGAGTGAACTCGGATGCGATGACACCGACGAGCAGCCCGGCAAGACAGACCATGAGGGAGATGAAATCGATGACGAGCACCAGCCAGATGGCGAGGTGAAACGCGATGCCGATTGCGAGGATGGCGACGCGGGTGCGCTGGCGGAAGATGAGCAACCAGAAGAAGAGCTCGAATGCGACGGTCATGACTGCGCCGACGCCGCAGAGCCAGCGAATGTGGTCGACGCGCAGGAAGAATGTGCCTGCGGGCTCGCCTGACCATTTGTGATGCATGATGGTGATGAGGTTGCTGGGCGTGAGCCAGTAGGAGCCGGTCTGGATCATTTTCCAGAAGCCCGGGAAGAAGTAGAGGACGCCCAAGAGCGCGAAGATGCTCCAGAGGGCGAGCGTGTGGGCGGGGCCGGCGGGTTCGCGGTGGCCTTGGCGGGCGGCGAGCAACGCGCGCACGCTCACGCGGTCGTCACACGGTGCGACGAGCATGATGAGGGCGAACCAGATGAGATGGTTGTAGTGGACCAGATGGCCGAAGAACTGCGGGATGGTGAGGAGCCAGCCGCCCGCGAGGAGCATGAGGGCGAGCGAGCGGCGTGTCCAGATGCCGGCGGCAGCGGTGAGAGCTGCGATGACGAAGACGGTGTAGATGGCGGGGAGCCATGTGATGTTGACGGGCAGATGGCTGACGAAGCGGCTCCAGATGCCGGGCGGGAAGCAGAGTTGCGGCGGGTAGAGGGCGAAGTGGCGGACGAGTCGTGGCGAGACTTCGACGAGCCATGCGATGCAGAGAGCGATGCGAAAAACGCCCAGCGTGAGAGCGGGGTCGACGCGGGGCATGAGGAGGCGTCGCCACATGGAGGGCATGATACTGGAAACGAGCGCGGGCGCGCGGAGAGAAGATTGGGTGGAGGCCGCGGGCAGGCACAGGCGGGGACGCCTGTGCCACCCAAGACAAGACCGACCGCGTGCGGCGACGAGCGGGCTCATATCATCGCGACCTATGACCGCTGACTCTGCCAACGCCAACAACTCGTCCGCTCCCAAGTCGATGGATGCGATCATGTCGCTGTGCAAGCGGCGGGGATTTATCTATCAGGCGAGCGAAATCTACGGCGGCATCAACGGCTTTTGGGATTACGGGCCGCTGGGGGCGCAGATGAAGAAGAATCTGCGCGAGGCGTGGTGGCAGGACATGATTTTGAATCCGTGTTGGGGGCAGAAGGGTCCCAACGGGCAGCGCGTGGAGTGCGTGCCGGTGGAGACGCGGATCATTCAGCATCCGAAGGTGTGGGAGGCAAGCGGGCACGTGGGCGGGTTTAATGATCCGATGGTGGATGACAAGGAGACGAAGCAGCGGTTCCGAGCGGATCACCTGCAAGCCTTGATTGATTGTTCGTCCGTGAACCCTGAGGATACTGCCCGGTATCAGCAGCTCTTCGCAGAGGCCGAAAGGGCGGGGCTGCTCATCTCGGTTGTCAAGACGGTTGTGGCCGCGTCTGAAAGCGATGCGATCGAGGCGCTCAAGACCGACTCGAAGTTGCGCAAGTCAATTGGTATCCGCTCCATCACTGAGCGGGGCGTGTTGCCCGGCACCGTGTCTGCACGTTTGCTGGAGGTTGACTGGGGTGAAGGCCCGAAAGCCTGCGTGATTCGCGCGATGCCGATCAAGCAACTCGAGAAGTACGCGGCAACGATCCCATCTCCCTTCACCGGCAAAGCTGGTCACCTCACCGAACCTCGCCAGTTCAACTTGATGTTCATTTCCTACACCGGTGCAATCTTCAGCGAAGATAACAAGGTCTATCTTCGACCCGAAACCGCCCAAGGCGTCTTCACCAACTTCAAGAACGTGGTCGACACCACGCGCGTCAAAGTCCCCTTCGGCATCGGCAATACGGGCACATCGTTTCGAAATGAAATCACCCCCCGCAATTACACGTTCCGCTCGCGCGAGTTTGAGCAGGCCGAGCTGGAGTTCTTCTGTCACCCCGACGAGTCGTTTGAGTGGTACAAGTTCTGGCGTGATTTCCGCATGGCGTGGTGGCAGTCCATCGGGCTCGCGGGTGACAACCTCATCCTGCGTGAGCACGACAAGGACGAGCTGTCGCACTATTCGGTGGGCACAAGCGATGTTGAGTATCGCTTCCCGTTCACCGCGCCGGGGTTTGGCGAGCTTGAGGGCATCGCACACCGCGGGAACTATGACCTGACGCAGCATCAGAAGCACAGCGGCGCGAAGCTGGAGTATTTTGATCAGCAGCGCGGCGAACTGTTGCCTAATGGCAGCCGGCGCGGCGAGCGTTACCTCCCCCACTGCATCGAGCCTGCGGCGGGGCTGGATCGCGGCGTGCTGGCGCTCTTGTGCGAGGCGTATACGAAGGACGAGTCGCGCCCCAGCCCTGAGTTCATGAAGCTGCATCCGCGCATCGCGCCCATCAAGGCTGCGATTTTCCCGCTCGTCGCGAAAGACGGCATGCCGGAGATTGCGGAGAAGCTGTACAACGACGTGCGCGCGAAGTTTGGCAAGATCGGGTTCATCGAGTTTGATGAGAAGCAGACGATCGGCAAGCGGTACGCGCGCATGGACGAAGCCGGCTGCCCGTTCTGCTTCACCATCGACGGCGAGACCGCGAAGGACAACACAGTGACGATGCGCGATCGCGACAGCGGGCAGCAGACGCGCATGAGCATGGATCAAGTCGTGCCGTTCTTGACGGAGAAGCTGGGTGTGTGAGCGTGGCGTGGTGTTGCACGCGGCACCACGTGCTGAACTCTTGCCACTCGTTTTGTCGCTCGTTCCATCACTCGGCTGATCGCCGGGCGTGTTCGAATCATTTCCGCGTCGCAGGCATCCTACACCCGTGAGTCAACCTCCAGCCGCTCCGTCGTCCGCCCCGCACCCAGCGAGCGGACTTGCGCGCTGGCAGATTCTCGCGACGCACATGCTCGCGGTCGCGTTGCTCCAAGGCACGGCGAATGCGGTGCTGGCGATGCTGGCGGTCATCGCGCAGAAGGAATTCGCTGCGACCAAGCTGCAGGTGGTGATCATCACCAGTTCGTCGACGGTCTTCTTTGTGCTGGCGATTTTCTGGAACGGGCTCTTCGCACGCTCGCGGCTGGATCGGTATCTGCTGTTGTATTGGGCGGTGTATTGCTTGCCGCTCGCGTTTGCGGGGCTTGTGCCCAACATCTGGGCGCTGATTGCGTTGCAGCTCGTGTCGTGCGTGGGCGTGGCGGCGTATCACCCGCCGGCGGGCGATCTGCTGCGGAGTCTGTATCCCGACTCGCAGCGCGGGCGCGTGTACAGCTTTGTGTGGGGCGGGTGGATGATCTCGGGTGCGCTCTTCGGCTTTGCGATGGGGCAGTGGCTCACGCGCGACGCGCATGCGTTCCGGTATTACATGCCCATCGCGGCGGGGCTGCAGCTGCTGGGCGTGCTGCTGCTGATGTGGCTGGGGCGGGCGACGGGGCACACGCAGGCGCGCGATGCGACGGTTGATCGCGTGCGCTGGTCGCTGCGCGATGCGTTTGAACCCATCACGCACATGCGCGAGGTGCTGAAGGCTGATCCGGTCTTCGCGAAGTATGAAGCGGCGTACATGACGTATGGCGTGGGGTGGATGATCGCGTACGCGCTGGTGCCGATTCTGGTGGTTGACAAGCTCAACCTCAATTACGAGCAGATCGCCAAGAGCACGCAGGTGGCGTATCAGATCGCCATCGTCGCGGCGGCGCTGCCGTTTGGATGGCTGATGGATCGCATCGGCGCGATTCGCAACTGCGCCATCAGCTTTGCGATGTTGACTTTCTATCCCCTCGCGCTCATCTTCACGGCGAGCGAGCATCATCTGCTGCTGGCGAGCATCTGGTTCGGCCTCGCGCATGCGGGGGCGAGCGTGGGATGGATGCTGGGACCCGTGTCGCTCGCGCCATCGCGCGACAAGGTGGCGCAGTACGTGGGCATTCACGCGACGCTGGTAGGCGTGCGCGGCGCGATCTTTCAGGCGGCGGGCGTGGGGCTGTATTCGCTCACGCACAGTTTTACATGGCCGCTGCTGATCGCGGCGGGTGCGTATGTGTGGAGCGCGTGGCAGATGTGGACGCTGGACCGCGAGATGCTGGCGAAGAAGTCGCGCGGGTGAAGGCGTGGTCGCGGAGGGCGCGGAGAGGAGAGGGAGGAGAGGGAGGGAGGAGTGTGGGTGGCGGGAGGGCGGAAGTGAGGGCTGCGTTCGCGGTGTGCGCGGGGCTGGTGTGTTGGGCCGTGAGACGCGCAGCGAACGACTCATCAAAACGATGCATCGAATCGACTGGCGGAATTTCGGTCGGCTCCGCTGCATCCGGCGCGGAACGCATCGCGAAGAACATGGCAGCTACCACTTGCCCCTTTCCCCCAGCCCGAGCCCTTGCCCCTCCAGGCGGCTCGGGCATTTTTGTTGGGGAAGTGCTGGAGGGCGAAGTGCCTGAGTGCGGGGAAGTCCAAGTACCGAAGTACCGGAGAGACGGAGTACCGAAGGAAAGGCATTCAGCGCGATGCCGTCGCTTGTGCAACTCGCTTACGAAACAAGCCCCGCGCTCTTTCAAGTGCGGGGCTTGTGAAAGGACGTACGTGCAGGTTCGCCGCATGAGAATCGGAAGGCACTCTGCACTTACCCCGGCGGACGCACATACCAGATGCCCGCCGCTTGATCGAGAAGTCACGAAGTCACGGAGTGACGGAGTAACGAAGTGACTGGGTGACGAAGTGCCTGAGTGCCCGAGTACCCGAGTGCGTCGAGAAAGCCAATGTCTTCCGCCTTCACTCCGCACTCTGGCACTCCGCACTCTGGCACTACCTTTTACGCCACCTGCTCCTTCACCTTTTCCAATTCGCCCCCCGAGACGGTCACGTTGTTCCCGCCCGCGTTCGTCACGCCCGGCCCCATGCGGCCGAAGTTGATCGTGAGAATGTCGCTCACCGGTCCGGCCACGTCGCTGCGCTGGCCTTGGATCGTGTAGCTCACGCTGTCAGGGCCGGCGAGGAGCGTTGAATCCGTGAACGCCTTGGTCCCCGTCACGCCCACGAACGTGAATTCGCCCGTGTTGCCCACGCGCCGCCGCACGATGTAGCTCGTGCCGCTCGCGCCGGGCGGATTGGTCACCTTCCACTTGAGCGTGATTGCGCCCGTCGTGGGCGTGATGCCCACCGTCACGTTGTTGGGCTTGCCCGGCGGGGCCATGGGCGAGCCGCTCGACGGCAGCGGCAGTTCCGCAAGGTTGTAGATCGCATCGGGGTTGTCGCTGTTGGCCGCGAAGCCGCGAATGGTGCGAATGAGGTCGCTGGTCAAGCGGCGCGAATCGCGCACGGCCTGCTCCTGCTCATTGGTCGCGATCTGCGCGAGCGTCGCCGCCTTGGCCCGATCCATGAACTTGGCGCGAGCCAGCAGCACCGCCGAAACCATGGCGCTGGCCTGGCTCGCTGACAAACCAATGGCCGCAGGCGCCGCCTGCCAGGTCTGCGCCCGCTGCTCGGCCCAATTGATGTAATCTTCCGTGCGTGTTGGAACGGTTGGCATGAGAGATTCCTTAGAGAAGTACCGAAGTACCGGAGAGACGAAGTACCGAAGTGAAGAGCAACATGCTCCTGCATTTTCCTTCGGTACTGCGGTACTCAGGTACTGCGGTACTGCTTCCCAAACTTCCCATCGAGCCAACCACCGCGCGACTTTGCCGCTCACGCCATTTGCGACGAAAATTCCGTCCACGCGGGCGAAATCAGGGCAAAAACGCGCAAGAACATGACCAAATCAACGACTTTGGACGCCGTCCCCCCGCGCGGCGCGACTGCGGGAACGGTTTCTGTGGCATTGGAAACCGTTCTCGTGGCATTGGATGCGGCTCCAATGGCATTGGGAACGGCTCCCGTGGCATTGGATTTGGTTCCCGTGGCATCGGGAACGGTTCCCGTGGCATTGGATTTGGTTCCCGTGGCATTGGGAACGGTTTGCGTGGCACCAATCGCCGAGCCTACCAAGGCAGCGGTCACGTCATACCTTCACGTATGGGGTCACTTGAGCTTCAACGCAAACTTGACGGCATTAGTACGGGCGAAAGCGTCTCTCTCCGCATCGAACCGTCTGAGGTAAGTGATTTTTTCTCCGCACTTGAATCGCGCGATACGGCGCTCAGCAAGGTAAAGAACCTGGAACTCGGCGGCTGCGATCTGCGCACGCTGCCCGAGAGCTTTGGCAACCTCACCGCGCTCAGGGTACTTTCGCTCGCCCGCAATCGGCTCACATCGCTCCCCGACAGCATTGGCAACCTTACCGACCTCAAGTCGCTCTATTTGTACAACAACGAACTTACAGCCCTACCCAACAGCTTCTTCAACCTGAGATGCCTTGAGGAGCTCTTCCTCCATTTCAATCGACTAACGGCTTTGCCAGCGACATTCGGACAGCTTACGGCGTTGCGGTACCTTGACGCACACTTGAACCAGTTACATGACCTGCCACAGAGCTTCAATGAGCTTCGAGCACTCACTCATCTCAACATCAGCCGCAACGAATTTCGATCATTGCCGAGAACCGCGTGCCGACTGCCTTCCCTTGCCGAACTTTTCGTTGCAGGCAATCAACTTGAAACGCTCCCAGAAGGCGTCGGGACACTTGGCAGCTTGGAGGTGCTGTCGATCGCACGAAATCACGTGGACTCATTGCCTGATTCTATAGGACACCTTTCGAAACTTACCACCTTCTTTGCGTCCGACAATCGGCTCAGTGCGTTACCGGCGAGCATGGAGCAGATGCGGAGCCTTCGCTCTCTGTTCCTTCATGAAAACCCCGCATTGGAACTCCCTCCGGAGGTGTTAGGCCCGCCGTGGATTGAGTGCAAAGGACATGGTGGCACTGCCGAACCTGCTAAGCCACAGGAGATTCTCAGTTTCTACTTCGCCAGAAGTGCCGCCGCCGCTCGCGGTGAACTCGCACCGATTCACGAGGTTAAAGTGATGCTTGTGGGTCGTGGCGGTGCGGGCAAGACCAGTCTACGACGGTTCTTCCTCGGCCAGCGTCACGATCCCAAGGAAGCAGAGACGCCCGGCATCGCGCTCGACACGCTGGAGCGGACTTGCGGCGGCAAACGGATCAAACTGCACCTATGGGACTTTGCCGGGCAGGAGATCACGCACGCTCTGCATCAGTTCTTTCTGACTGGCGGCAGTGTATATGTCCTCGTCCTTGATCCGCGATCCAACACCGAGATGGCCGACGCGTTCTATTGGCTTGACCAATTGAGCCGGTTTGCGCCGGGTGCGCCTGTTGTCGTCGCGCTGAACCGTCAGGATTCTCGTATCGGTGGCTACGACGTTGACCGCAATCAATTGCTGGAACGCTATCCGCAGATTCGCAGCTTTGTCCCGACAAACTGCGAGTCACGGGCAGGATGTGAAGACCTGCTGCAGGCAATTACACAGGTGATCGAGGCGCAGCCCAAGGACGAATTGCCGTGGCTCGACGTGCCGCGCGAATGGCTCTCGGTCAAAGACACCTGTTGGCGGATGGGCAATCGCGACGGCGGGCCAACTGCTAAAAACGCTGGCAGTGGCGTCAAACACAAACTGAAGTTCTCCGAGTTTCAGACACTGTGCGCAGACAACAAGATCACGGAGAAAGAACGACAGGAATCACTCGCTCGGATCCTGCACCGACTGGGCGCGGTGCTGCACTTTGTGGACGATCCGCGCCTGCGAGATACATCAGTGCTCGATCCCCACTGGGTAACCGACGGGGT
>DATGWV010000178.1:0-5416 GCA_035299305.1 Phycisphaerales bacterium
CTCACGCCCCCTCACACCCCGTTACCATCACCCCATGATGGACCTCGCACACCCCGTGCAACGCGCCCTGGCCTTCCTCGCCTTCGCCGCAGCATCCCTCGCCACCTGCTGCACCGCCTCCAGCCAAGTCGCCGTCAAAGCCGGCACGCTCTACACCATGGCCGGCGAGCCCGTGAAGAACGCCGTCATCGTCATCACCGACGGCAAAATCGCCGCCATCGGCCCCGCCGCATCCACCGCCATCCCCGCCGGCTACGAAACCCTCGAAGCCGCCGTCGTCACACCAGGACTCATCGACGCCCGCTGCACCGTGGGCGTCAGCGGCATCGCCAACCAGCGCCAAGATCAAGACCAGCTCGAAACCAGCGCGCCCATGCAGCCCGAACTGCGCGCCATCGACGCCTACAACCCCCTCGACCCCCTCGTCGCCTACCTCCGCAGCTACGGCATCACCACCGTCAACACCGGCCACGCACCAGGCGAACTCATCAGCGGCCAGACCGCCATCTTCAAAACCTCCGGCGACACCGTCGAAGAAGCCGTCGTCGTCAGCGAAGCCATGGTCGCCGCCACCATCGGCCCCGGTGCCAATCGCCCCGGCGGCGCGCCCGGCACCCGCGCCAAAACCATCGCCATGCTCCGCGACCAGTTGCTCAAAGCCCAGGAGTACCAACGCAAACTCGCCGAGCCCGCCGACGCCGCATCCGCATCAAACACCACCGACACCACCACCGACGACACCAAAAAGAAAACTCCCCCCGCGCGCGACCTCCGCCTCGAAACCCTGAGCCGCGTTCTCAAGCGCGAACTGCCCCTCCTCGTCACCGCGAACCGCTCGCAAGACATCCAGTCACTGCTGCGCATCGCCAAAGAGTTCGACATCCGCGTCATCCTCGACAGCGGCGCGGAAAGCTACCTCCTCCTCGACGAACTCAAACAAGCCAACATCGACGTGCTCGTCCATCCCACCATGGCACGCGGCTACGGCGAAATGGAAAACAAGAGCTTCGAAACCGCCGGCAAACTGCAAGCCGCCGGCATCCGCGTCGCCATCCAAGGCGGCTTCGAGGACTACGTCCCCAAAGCCCGCGTCGTCCTCTTCGAAGCCGGCGTCGCCGCAGGCCAAGGCAACATGGGCCAGGACACCCAAGGCAACCCCAACGCCCTCCGCGCCATCACCATCGACGCCGCCAAAATCCTCAACATCGACACCCGCGTCGGCAGCGTGGAACTAGGCAAAGACGGCGACCTCGCCCTCTACACCGGCGACCCCCTCGAATACACCACGCAGTGCATCGGCGTCATCATCGAAGGCAAAGTCGTCAGCCGCGAAAAACGCTGAACTCTTTGCGAGCCCGAGCGCCAGCGAGGGACACACGAAGCGCCCGGCATCACAATCGCAAAGACGACCCTCAAGGGCAGCTGCCGCCCGCCAACACGTTGAAGAAGTCGATGACATCTTGATCTTCAGGGAAGACGCCGTTGTTGTTGAAGTCGATGTCGTTACAGCCTTGCACGGGGTCGCACGTCGCGGGGCTGCCGCCGGCAAGCACGTCGAAAAAGTCAATCACATCTTGATCTTCGGGAAAGACGGTGTTGTTGTTGACGTCGATGTCGTCGCAGACCGCAGTTGGGCTCGAGGCTTGGACAACACGAAACCCGAAGTCGGAAAAGAAGACCGACGCGGTCGCGTCGTAGCGGTTGTCGGCTTCCAGTTCGGAGGTATCAACGGTGTTGTAAGCCCCGCCACGATTGCCGCGCTCGCCACCAACGATCGCCTCGTTCCATTCAAAGACATTGCCGCCCATGTCGAAGGTGCCGTAGAAGTTGCCCGCATACGAGCCGACGGGCCTGGTGTTGGCACCGTTGTAGTTCGCTTGCGCGGTTGTCGGCACCGTATTGCTCCGGGTCGGGTACCGCCAGTAGCTGTCGATGTCGTCACCTTGGCTCGCGGGCTGGTGGTACGCGGCTTTGTACCACTCGTTCTCGCTGGTCACCGCCCACTGCCAGCCCGCGTTGCGGGTGACAGAGGCGTTCACCGGCGCTGTCGCTCCTCCGAGCGTGTACGCGCCCGTCTCGGTGCTTCCGTTTCCCTGACCGTTGTGCAGCCAATTGGCGAAGCGCGTCGCATCCCAGAAGGAAACGAAGTTCACCGGGTTGTTCGCCCGGCCCGCGACCGTGCTGTATGTGTACGAGCCCGGAGCCCCGGAGCGGATGATGCCGCCGAACGACTCGGCCATCTCCGCGCTGTACAGGTTGAACGGGTCCGACGCGGCCTTGGCATTGAGGAACGCCGCGTACTGCGCGTTCGTCACCTCGGTGGTGCCGATCCTGTATTCATAGGCGACCGCGCCGTACAGGTTACCCGTTGCCGGGTCCGCTGCGTTGCCGGGGTTGCCGATCAGCACGGTGGGAATGGTGATCTGGGCGGACGCGAACGATGCGCCCACGCCGGTAACGGCCGCGAACGCGGCCACGCTGATGAAGCACTTGACAGACATGACGTTCTTCCCGGACTTCCATCCACGAACCAATATTCGCCGATCCACGGCCGCATTTCTGAGTGGAACGCAAGATACTCGTGATTCCGTGATTGTCAATGAGAATCGCACGAAGCTGCGACATGCTCGCAAATGAATGCGGGCCCGAGCAGTTGCTCGGGCCCGGCCCTCTCAGCATTTATCGGTGTATCGCTTTACGGCCGGCTTCGCCGGTCGCGCCGGTCACGGGCAACTGCCGCCCGCCAACACGTTGAAGAAGTCCACAACATCTTGATCTTCCGGGAACACACCGTTGTTGTTGAAGTCGATGTCTTGGCAGCCCAGCGCGGCATCGCAGGTCGCCGGGTTGCCGCCCGCAAGGACATCGAAGAAGTCAACCACATCTTGATCTTCCGGGAAGACGCCATTGTTGTTGAAGTCGACCGTGTCGCACGCTGGCGTGCCAACGAGCGCGGCGGTGATGACTTCGATCTGGCCGACTTGAATGGGCGTGGCGATGCCATCCGGATCGACGGGCGCTTGGTCAAGGATCTCGATTTCCTCGACATCGCTGAGCAGGCTCGCGCCGGTGACGGGGCCAAAGCGCAAGCTGGTCACGCCGCTGAGGACGTTGCCATTCGGCAGGACGAAGTCGCTAGGGATGATGCAGCCCAGGAAGTACCAGTTGGGCGGGTAGAAAGCCCAGTTGGCGTAGCTGCCTTGCGGGCAGAGATTCTGGTAAACGCCCGACGCACAGCAGACCGCCGCGGTACCGATCACTTCGCCATTGGGGCCGTAGCCAGTGACTTCCCACTCCGTGCTGCCGACGGAAGAGAAGTCGGGAGAAATGGTCATCTGGCCGGTAAGCGGGTCGGTCTGCGTGGTGATGGAACTGGTAAAGCCAGCGGCGGTGCGTTGCTTGATGAGCGTGACGTGGCCAACGTAGTTCTTCTTGAAGCTGATACCGGTCGGCTCTGTATCTTGCGCGAGTGTCGGACGAGCGACGACGATGCCGGCGACTGCGCCGCCCGTGATGCCACTGACCGCGCCCGCGCCGATCACACTATCAAGTTGTCCATCGCCATCAAGGTCAGCGGCGGGAGCTTCGGTGATCTTCGTGCCTTCGGTCCCGTGCAGGGTGATGCGATTGCCGCCCTTGTTCCCGGTGTTGCACACGCCCCACGACCAACTGCACACGGCATCACTCAGTTCGAGTTCCGGCAGATTGTTGGTGCTGATGTCCATATTGCTGATGCCAAGGCCATCGCCCGGGCAGGGCGAAGTGATGCACCAGATGGGCCGGAAGCTGATCGTGGCGACGTCAGCGACTAACACGGGACCAGTAGTCGAGTAGACACGGGCCGAGCCCGTGCGCTTGGTGATGGTGAACTCTTTGAAGGTGGCCTTACCACTTCCAAGGCCGTAACTGGAAGCATCGCCGGGCGGGTAGTCGCTCAGATCATCGCACTCGAGATAAGGGCCGCTGGAAACGCCTTGGGCCAGGACGATGCCCGACGCATCGATGCAGCGCCACTCGACCTCGATCGCGCCGGAACTCGAGAAGTCGCAGGCGATCATGCGATTGACCTCAAGCGGCGGGCGGCCTGTGAAGTGCTTGCCGCGAGCGATGAGCGTGCCGATTTGCGTTGAGCCGTCGTAGTAAGTTGACGTGATGCTGCGGATGGGCAAGCCCGGCGTGGGCGTGTCGAGGTTGCTCGTGTCGCAGGTGACGCTGCCGCCGAGCTTGAAAGGCCATTGCACGGACGTCGCAAGTACGAGCCCGCCGCCCGAACTGCTCGCAAGCACGCGGCCTGGTCCGCTAGTCGTGAGCGTGGTCGCGGCATCGGGCGTGTGCAAGAAGCCGCGCGACCAAAGACCGGGCGTGCCCTGCGCGAGCGCACAGCTCGCAGTGATTGCGGAACCAGCGACAAGAGCGATATGACGTGTGCGAGCAGAGAGAAGCATGAGAGACTCCTTCGAAAGTTCGTGGTGAGTGTGCGACGTGCGGTTATCGCCGCCAACACCAGTGGCGCGCCGCGGGGCCCATCTTGCAGATCAACACGAAGGAATATGTGCAAAGGTCGTGCTCAAGCGCACGCGATGTGATTACTTACGCGATGGCCCCACAGATGTCACACCCTCAATTCGCCCACCCCGTGCCATCGGGTTTGACTCTGCAAGCCTGATGCAAACGAGCAGTGACAAAAAGCATCACACTCGCAAAGCCACCATGATGGCACCGACAAACTGATGTCACCGGCGAACCCGCCGAAACAACAAAATGACTTACTTCCAGTGAAGCCAGAATTTTCCGTCAGACTCGCGGTTGACGGTTTCGTGAGATTCAAACCCAATGTGAACACCAGCTCTTCCTTCAATCGGATATTCGTGCAGGTCCAGCAACGCCCGCAGCTCACGATCCACCGCAGTGTCAAACGCCAGGCGCCACTTTTCTCGATCCGACTGCACGACGATCCAATAAACCAAGTGCTTGGGATCGATGTTGTTCGCCCCGTAGTACGTCACCCAAAATTTCTCGTGCGTGAGGTTGGCCATCCTGTCCCTGATGGCTTCCTGAATCCGAATCGTTACTTGCTGAATGGGTGTCTCGGATTGCCCCATAGAAATGACTCTCCAGCTCGACGTCAACAGAAGCTCGTCGCATCTCCAGCACGCGGCACGACTTCACTTGCAGTCCGACTGACTTCCCAGCGTGCTGCCCGTCTGCTTCTGTTGGTCATCGTACGACTTGCACAAACCCCACCTCCTCCCCGGCAAGCGGCGCGACGTCAACGACGACCAGATGCTGTGCCATCAGGCTTGGCTCTGCAACCCTGATGCAAAAGCACCCAGCGACGCCGCATCACCTTCTTCAGCGGCGAACCCTCGCTCGCCCGTTGCCAGACGCGCCAGCGTCTGACCAAACCGAGACTCAC
>DATGWV010000179.1:0-14149 GCA_035299305.1 Phycisphaerales bacterium
GGGTGAAGACATCGAAGCGGCGGGCGATGCGATCTCTGACACGGCTCGCGATGCCAAGGACTGAGTCAGAGCGTTCGCACCCCAACTAACAGAAGAACAGGAGTCGCATTATGCTTCACTGGGCAATTGGATTTTTGATCATCGCACTCATCGCCGCGGTCCTTGGCTTCGGCGGCATCGCTGGAACGGCTGTGGATATCGCGAAGATTCTGTTCTTCGTGTTCATCGTGCTGTTCCTCATCTCGGCGGCTCTGAGCTTCTTCAAGAAGGGCTCTCCGAACATCAAGCCGTGAGCGACGCATGCAGTCGCTTTCGGACGAGCAGCAATGGAGCAACCACATGAACCGTGAACTTGCAACATCCATCATCTCTGCGGTCGGACTGTTGACCGGTGCTCTCGCGTTGAGCGGGTGCGACGATCGGCGCGATGCGGGTGATCAAGTCGAAGAAGCGGTCGATGACGTGAAGCACGCTGCGGAAGACGTGGCGGACGAAGTCAAAGACGCGGCTGAAGACGCGAAGGATGAACTGAAAGACGCTGCGGACGACGCGAAGCCTCGCTGAGTTCGCAGTCTGACCTGGGGAGCTCAACCCACCGAGACGTAGGTGTGGCTCCTCTCTCGAACTGGCCCGATCAGAGATGATCGGGCAGTTCTGTTTTAGTGGGAGTGATGCGGGCAAACGTGCGAATGAGCGGCAATTCACGCCGCGTTCATGGTGCGCTCGTAAAGGCTTCACATCACATAAGCGGTCTCACAGGGCAGTGTGTGGCATGTCGGCCCGAACAAGTAGGGCAACGCATGCTCTGCCGAGGTGAGCATCTCATGACAAGGGAGCATCTCTATGGCGAACGAGAAGTACGACAGTGACAAGCAGACTCGCGCGGGCGTTGACATGAATCGTGATCCGATTACCGGTGCGCCGGGTTCGCACCCAGTGGGCACGGGCACCGGCGCTGCAATCGGCGCGACTGTCGGCGGCGTGGTTGGAGCGATCGGCGGCCCGATCGGCGTCGCTGCAGGTGCTGCCATCGGCGGCGTGGCTGGCGGCTTGGTCGGCAAGTCGACGGCGGAAGCTGTCAACCCGACGGGCGAAGTTGAGTATTGGAAGACTGAGTTCGCGAATCGTCCCTACGCCCGCAATGCGAGCTGGGATGACTTTGAACCCGCGTACTTCGCTTCAGCTTCGATGTATGACACGTACTGGGGCAAGCCGTTTGAAGAAGTCGAACCGGAGCTTCAGCGTTCGTGGACGAAGAACCGCAAGAACTCGCGCCTTGAGTGGATCGATGCGCGGAATGCGAGCAAGGATGCCTGGGACCGCCTGGCCAAGCGCAGCAAGGGCAACACCAGCGACAGCGAGCATGAAGCCGCTGAGACCGCGAACGATCTCGTTGAGTTCCTGTACGACGGCGCGAAGGGCTTTGGGCAGGCTGCCGATTCCGTCAAGAATCCGACCTACAAGGACGGTCTGCGTCGTTTCTCGCAGCAACGTGAGCAGTTCATCGGTGAGCTCAAGCCGCTAATTGCAAGCCGTGGCGAGAAGCCTGAGAGCAGCGGCACCGTTCGCGGTGCACTGCACCGCGGTTGGATCGGCATCAAGAACGCCGTGACCTCGGGTGATCATGCGATCTTGGCCGAGTGCGAGCGCGGCGAAGATGCGGCGGTTGCGAAGTATCGCAAGGTGTTGGAAAGCAATGAACTGACGCCGGAACTTCGCCGGGTGCTGCAGTCGCAGTTCACGCAGGTGCAGTCGGCTCACAACACGGTGCGCGACTGGCGCGATATGACGGCTGCGACGAAGTCGTAACAACTACTAGTGGACCCGCAACTGCGATCACAGAGCGCAGTTGATCTCGAAAGAAGTGCCCTGCAAGGCACTTCTTTCTTTTCTGAGTACGTGAAGGAGGCGACATGTGGTGGTTACTGATAGCAGTCGTGTGGCTGTATGGGTTGTACCTCGCATGGAGAGTGGTGCACGAGGGACGCACATCGCAGGGGTCGCTGTGCTGGATCATCACGCTGATATTGGTGCCGCCGATTGCGATACCGCTATTCTGGCTGATGGGTGATCGCAGACTCGAGGGGTATATTCGGGCGCGTCGGAGCGGGTTTCGCAAGCTTGATGTGCAACTGCGGGCAATGCATAATGCCTTGGGACGTAGCAAGGTTGAACCTGACGACGAAGGGTTGCGTGTGCTGGCAAAGCTGGCGAAGCTGCCTTGGACCAAAGGCAACACGGCGAAGCACTTTGATAATGCGGACGAGATGTACGACGCGTTGATCGAGTCGATTGACGGCTCACTCACGACAATCCAGATGCAGTTCTACATCTATCGCGATGATGACATCGGGCATCGCGTTCGCGATGCTCTGATACGAGCGCGTGCGCGGGGGGTGAGTGTCTGGCTGATGTACGACGAGATCGGTTGTGCGGGTACGCCAAAGGCGTACTTTGAATCGCTGAAGCAAGCGGGTGTGAACGTGAGCGGGTTTCGCACGGTGCCATCACGGCGGCGACTGCTGCGGCTGAACTTTCGCAACCATCGCAAGCTGGTCGTGATTGATGGGTCGACCGTGTTCTTTGGCGGGATGAACGTGGGCTGCGAGTACTGCGGCAGGGATGAGGCGATTGGCCTGTGGCGCGATACGCATGCGAAAGCAACGGGGCCGGTTGCGCTAGCGGGGCAGATGATATTTCTGGAGGATTGGTACTGGGCTCAGCGGACGGTGCCGAAAGAGTTCGTGTGGGAGGTCAGCAAGCACGCGCAGGCGGACGACGAGCGGCGCGTGGATGCGATGCTGCTGTATCCATCCGGACCTATCGATGATCGTGAGTCAGGGCTGAAGTTGTTTCTGCAACTCATCGCCGAAGCGGATAAGCGGCTGTGGATCGCGACGCCTTACTTTGTGTGTGACGAAGCAGTCATGCATGCGATTGAACTGGCCAAGCTGCGCGGGGTGGATGTGCGCATTCTTGTGCCGGCAACGCCTGACAGCTTCTTGGTGAAGCACGCGGCGAGTTCGTTCATCTCTGAGGCGATTGCGAACGGCATCGCGGTGTACCACTACACGCGCGGGTTCACGCATCAGAAGGTCATTTTTTGCGACGATCTGGTTTCGATCGGCAGTGCCAACGTCGATCACCGCTCGATGATTCTGAACTTTGAACTCACAGGCTTGGTGAGCGACGGAAAGTTCGCTGCGAGCGTGGCAAGAATGCTGGAGACGGACATGCGACGGGCGGCGCGGCTGCCTGACGCGTGGTGGAAGGAACTGGGGGCGTGGCATCGGTTTCAAGCCAGGTTGGCAAGATTGATCGGTCCGATGCTGTGAGAGGTCGGCGGAAATCGTTTACGGGCAAACGCCGCCCGCGAGGACGTTGAGGAAGTCGACAACATCTTGGTCTTCGGGGAAGATGCTGTTGTTGTTGAAGTCGATGTCGTTGCAGCCTTGGATGGGGTCGCACGAGGCGGGCGAACCGCCGGCCAGGACGGCGAAGAAGTCGATGACGTCTTGATCTTCGGGGAAAACGCCGTTGTTGTTGAAGTCGATGGGATCGCAGGCGGCGGTGGGGGTGACGACTACGTGCGCGACTTCGCGCGGCGCGACGATGGTGTGCACGCCGTCGGAGAAGGTGACGAGGAGCGGGGTGTTGCCCGGGTTGTACGCGAAGCGGTGGGAGATTTCGTTGGAGCAGAGAGCGAGGAACGTGGGGATGTCGGCTTTGATCGTGGGGTCGAGTGTGCCCGTCGCGGCGAGGGTGCGGAGGAAGTGGACAGTGCGGGCGCGCGAGTCGCCGGCTTCGGGCGTGTAGTTCTGGTTGGCCGTCCAACGCGCGAGAGCGTCGGCGGGATTGGCCATGGCGCGGGCCGACCAGTTGATGTCGAGCCACGCGTCGGGGTTGCCGGCGGTCTGGCTCATGAGAATGTTCCAGTTCTTGTTCATGGCATCGGGGCGGAGGCCCAGATACATGGAGCCCGGCGTAATGGGGAGGAAGTTGATGCCGTGGATGAGGGCGGGATTGGCGGTGAACCATGTGGCGTAATCGGCGCCATTGCACCAGATGAGACCGGCCATGCGATAGTTGGCGTTGGGCGGGTACACCTGGTTGTCTGCGTCGAACCAATACTGATGAATCGCCGCGGCTTCGGTGGCGTGGAGGAAGAGGCCCAGATCGCGCACGGCCTGGTTCTGTCGCTGAACGCCCCAGAGGACGCAGGCGGTGGCGAAGTTCATGGACTCTGAGGAACTTTCCTGGTTGTTGCCGGCGAAGAAGGCTTGGTGGCCCGACGCGTAGGAGTAACCGGCGTAGGGATCGAAGTTGCGGAGGATCGGGAAGCGAGCGTCGGTGCGGTCCCAGTTGGCGGCATCGCGAATCATGAGATCGATCATGGGCGCGAATTGGTCGGCCCAGTTCGAGTCGTAGCGAGCGACGGTCGCGGCGGCCATGAGAAAGTAGCCGTAGTGGAAGTGGTGGTCGTTGAGCTCTGATCCGAGCCCGAAGGATGCGGGCTGGGCGATGAGCGTCTTCCATGCGGGTTCGTAGGTGAAGACGCGGTCGGTGCCCCCTGAGCCGGCGCGATCGAAACGGAGGGAGTCGATGCGTATGAGTTCGCCTTGATATGGCGAGTTGATGGTGAGGTAGAGATCGTGCACGCCGTCGATGGCATCGACGCCGGCTGCGGTGAGGCCCAGCGCGACTTCGATCCAGGTGTTGACGCCGCCCGTGGAGCCGACGCCGCCTTCACTGAGGATGGGACCGGTGAGAGAATCGAGTCGCAACTGGAAGAGGCCGCTGCCGGACGTGCCGGAGGCGAAGTTGAGGAGCAGACGCGTGGGAGTGGAGGAGCCAAAGTCGACGTTGTTGATGCGGACCCAGTCATTGGCGCCAAAGTCGAGCACAGCTTGGCCGGTCGGTGATGCGCCGACGGTGACACCTTGTGCCTGTGCGTAGTTTTCAGCTTGGATGTCGGTGTATGCGCTTGTGCCCGCGAGGCCCGCGCCGACGCTGAACCAGTCGGCGAGTTCGGTGCGGAGGAAATCGAGGAAGCGCTGCTTGGCGAGCGTGTGGCCGCATTGATCGGCGAGGGGGATGAGCTGCGCGATGCGGCCGTAGGCCTTGCCTGAGCCATAGCTATCGCCCGAAGGATTGAGGTTGGACTCCAAGTAGACTTGATTGATGAGCGAATAGAGCTCGGCCTGCGACATCGCGCCGGTGTCGGGGAAGTTGGGAACAAGACCAGCAAAGGGGAACGATGCCGTGACATTCGCGGCAGCGGCAAGTTTCATCTGGCCGCGTGGGGAGGGATAGATCCATGTCGTGAGCGGCATGGTGCTGTTGAGCCACTGGTGGCGGAAGAGACAGACGAGCGGCGAGGTTTGCGTGCCTTCCATCGCTTGCGTGATGAACTGGAAGGAAGCGTTGACCTTCGCGTTCGCGGTGTCGTAGGTCCACGAGGCGCGGGTGTCGGTGACGAAGGCGAAGGCGTGTTGTTGGAAGAGTGAGAGAACTGGGGCGCCTTGCGCGGGCAACGTTGCGATGGAGAAGTAGTTGGCGGTCGGGCTCGCGAAAGTCAGGCTGGCTTGCGTGCTGGTCACGCTCCATGTGCGGCCTGTGGGAGCGAAGAGGGCGTAGGGCACGCCGGCGATCGTGACGCCTAGTGAACTGCCCGTGTTGGCCCAGACGGTTGCGGGTCCGGCGAGAGAGTTGAACTTGATGACGACTGTGCCGCCAGTTGCGGTGGCGTATACGAACGGGCAGCCGCGTGCGAAGGTGACGCGGAGCTCGCGCGCGGGGGAAGTTGATTTCCACAGCGCGGTGGCTGACCAGTCGCCAGCTCTGTCGACCAAGACATCTTGCGCGGTCAAGCCGCTGACAGTGATGCGCATCGCGGCTTGTGGGTTGCCGAAGCCGTACGAATAGCCGCGTTGGCTGATGGCGGGTGTAATGACGCGGCCGAGATCCAAGCCGTCGGGCTGAGCTTTGATGGCGAGCGGGAGCGGGTAGATTGGTGCGCCGAAGGGCTGTGTGGGGTCGCGCTTCCAGATGAGGCTGGACCAGAACTCGTTGGTGGGCGGCGCACCGACGAAGGCAGGCGAGACTTTGGGCGTGACGGGAGCACCGTTGTTGTCGACGGGGCGCTCGCGACCCTCGGGAATGCCGTTGTAGTAGCTGCCCGCACCCGCGGGAACGACTTGCTGCGCCTGCGCGGGCTGAAGCGTGTGCAAGGCCGACAGGGTCACGAGGAACAGAGCGACAAGAGCGCGATACGACATGTGAGTCTCCGTGTCGGGAGCGGGCGGCGTGACGATGTGTTGCTCGCGGTGGCGCGAGTGATGATGCAACGGATACAGACCTCGTGCAGTTCGACTGAGCTCGAACGCGTCAAGGGCATCATAGCGTGGGGGCACTCACGGTTGTGGTATTGACTCCGCGCTGGACGGCACGGTGTCCTTCGCACCAAGCAAGTTGATCGAGGCGACGGGCTAGCTGCGAGGCCCGAAAATAAGGCCAAACCGCGAGCGGAATGCGTCGCGGTGGCGGGAAACTCAAGTGGAAGTGCGGGGATGCTGCGATCACAAGGAGCGGACGGCGGCGCGATTTCGCATCGGGACAGCGGCGTTGGCGGCGGAAACGGTGGCGACAAGGCCCAAGATCATGCCAATGACCGACCACCAGGCGGCGGACTGCGTGGCGCGACGGGCGTCTTCGCGGGAGATGGTCATGGCGTCGGTGGTGGTGTCGGCCAGACTGGTGTCGCTGAAGGGGGTGCTGGTGCCTTGCGAAGCTGAGCCCATGTCGCGCATGGCATCGGTCATTGATCCGGAGCGATTGGCATAGGGATCGAGTGAGGTGGAGATGAGGGTACCGATTGGGGTCGCGGCCTGTGAGAGCATGCCTGCGCCGGACCAGACGACGAGGAAACCGAAAATGGCAACGACGCCCCACATCGATGCGGCTTGCAACTTGAGCGCGGCGGAGCGAGGAAGGCCCGAAACTCGAGCGAGCACGATGGCGCCGAGAGCGAGGGAGATCGTCCCTGTGATGAGCCACCACAAGCCCGCCGAGAGGCCCATTGTGCGGACAAGGTTGCCGTCGATACCGCGGGTTTCCTCACCAATGGTTGCGCCGATCGCGATGCCGAGAACGGTGAAGATGAATTGGATGGCGATGGCGCAGGTCGCGCCCATGAGGATGGGACCCCAGTAGGAGCGGCCCCAGCACACTGCGGCGGGTTCGCCGATCAGAGCGACGTCGTGCGCGGCGGCAACATTGGCGGGAATGGTGGTCATGGTTGAATCTCCAAGAAGCGGTTGATGGATGCGACGCAGCGCGGTCAGGCGGTGGAAGCAAGTGAGTCAGATGTGAGCATGCTGAGCTTGTCGGCGGCGCTTTCTTCTTCGGTGAGCGTCTGCTGCAGAAGTTGGTTGGCGGCCTGCGAGGGCGTGCCTTGGCAAAGCTCGATGAGCGAGCGATACTGCGAAATTTCAAAGAACTCGACGCTGTGGCACATCTGCATGACGGCGGCATCAACGAGTTTGGGATCGCCGCCATAGCCAGCCATTTCATCGCCCTGCTTGATGAGGCCTTGCATGGCGAAGCACTTGCAGCCGCAGGGAGATATGTTGAGTGAGCTGGCGACTTCTTCGAGCCGCGCGGAGTGAACCTTGGTTTCTTCAAGGTGGTCGCTCAACGCCTCGCGCATGGCGGGGTTGCTGCCTCGCAGAATGACGCGTGGCAAGGCGATGACGAGTTGATTCTCGGCGTCGTAGAGGTGTTGCACCATCGCGGCGATGAGATCGTTAGTCGTGAGGAATCGCATGGGAGCTTCCTTGTTGCGAACGGTGAGATTCAGGCGGGCACAGGGCCGGTGTAATTGACTTCACGCACCATGTCAGCGTGTTCGGTGGGGCGTGTGCGCAAGCCGGGCTTCATGACAACTTTCAGACAGCCGCCCTTCTTGTCATTGAACATCTTGTACGCGTCCGCCGCTTCATCAAGCGAAACGACGTGCGTGATGATCTCGGCGGGCCGGATCGCGCCTTTCATCACCATGTCGAGCAGCATGTGATGAAGGGCTTGCACACGGACTTGGCCCATGCGGAAGGTGAGCCCTTTGTTGAACGCGACGCCTATCGGGAAGGTGTCGGCGACACCGGCGTACACGCCCAGAACCGAGACAGTGGCTGCCTTGCGCACGCAGCGGATCACTTCGCGCAGCACAGTTGGGCGATCGGTTTCGATGCCGACGCTTTGCTTGACGCGATCGACCACGCCCATGAGACCTTGGCCGTGCGCTTCCATGCCCACGGCGTCAAGACCTGCATCGGGTCCGCGTCCGCCGGTGCGGTCCATGAGAAACTCGTACACGCCGCCGTTGGTGCAGTCGAAAGTTTCTGCGCCGGCACGGGCGGCGATGGCGAGACGCTCGGGTACGCGGTCGATGACGATGACACGCTCCGCACCTTGCGCGAAGAGCGAGCGAATCGCCATTTGTCCAACAGGACCCGCACCCCACACCGCAACGACATCTCCCGGCTGCACGTTGCAGTTGGCCGCGCCCATCCAGCCGGTGGGCAAAATGTCGGAGAGGAAGAGAACCTGTTCATCGGGCACGCCGTCGGGAACTTTGATCGGGCCGAAGTCGCCAAATGGCACCCGGATGAGATCGGCTTGACCGCCGGCGTATGAGCCGGTCACGGCGGAGTATCCGAACATGCCGCAGCCGGGACAGCCCAAGACGGCGCTGGATTCGAGGGGATTGGGATTGCTGTTGTCGCAGGCGGAGAATTGGTGCTGCTTGCAGTAGAAGCAGCCGCCACATGCGATGGTGCAAGGGACGACGACCCGGTCCCCTTCAACGAGCGTCTTGACCGCGCTGCCAACGGCGACAACTTCACCCATGCACTCGTGGCCCATGATGTCGCCAGACTTCATGCCCGGAAAGAAGTCGTTGTACAGGTGAAGATCGGAGCCACAGATCGCGGTGGAGGTCACGCGCACGATGATGTCGCGCGGGTTGATGATTGTGGGCTCGGGGACGTCGTTCACGCGGACGTCTTGCGAGCCGTGCCAGCAGACAGCTTTCATGTGCGCTCCTTCGCGTTGTTGAACTTCTGTTCGTCGCCTGAGCCGAGTTCATCTCGGCCGGTGCCGCGAAATGCCGGTTGGTCTTTGGTGGTCGCAAGTTCTCCGGTTTCGAGCAACTGACGGAAGCGCCAGAGCGCGAGGTGGAGATTGGTTTCGGGATCGCGCTTACGGGTTTTGTCGACTTGCTGGCGGATGGTGCCTTTGGGCGAGATGTAGTCGATGACGACTCGCATCTCGGTGCCGCGATGGAAGGGCAGTTCACGCAACGTCATCGACCCGGCGTGAGCGATGGGGGAGTCGGGCAGACTGCGCCAGGCGATTCTGCGGTCAACTTCCTGGCTGAGAATCTCCAACTTGTGCTCATCGGTGCGCCCCGCAGTCACGGCGGCGGCAAACTTGAACTTGTCGGCGTCGGGCCCAATCGCGGCGACGTTGCGCAACTCGCCGCCGAACTGCGGCAGTTCAAGGATGCCGGTCATGCCACGAAAGACCGCGGCGATGGGCTGCTGGATGGTGATGGAGGCGGTGATCTGTTCACCGTTTTCGTAGAGATTGGTTGCGAGGGCGTCGTTGCCGGCCATGAGTGCGTCTCCCGTCAAAAGTTCCCTCTCGCCGTGTTTCAGACGAGAGGGCGTGTCTCAAAGATCTCGATGGAGCACATCAATCGATGTCATCAATGTGCACTATCGATGCGAATTAGCGACTGCTGTGCGAGTGCTGGCCACCCAGAGCGCGACCGCGCTGGGCGCGTTCCCACGACTCGCGGCTGTAGTGACGACCGGCCGCGTCGACGTGTTCGCTTCCGCGACCTCCGCCGCTGTTGCCGCGACCACCGTTGGAGCCGCCACCGCTGTTGCCACGGCCACCGCCACCGTTACCGCTATTCCCGCCGCCGCTGCGCCCGCCGCGCGAGGAACCGCCTCGGCTGCCGCTTCGGCTGGATGAGCCACTGTCGTCATCACCTTCGCCGCCGATGAACCGGCCGCGCTCATCGCGTTCCTGCATCTGAGCGGAGTGCCGACCGCCGAGGCTGCGGCCTTCGTAGCCGCCGAAACGATCGTCCTCGTCATCATCACGCGAGGAGCCACGGCTGCTGCCACCGCCGCTGCGGCTGCTTGAGGAGCGGCTTCCCCGATCATCATCGCTGTCTTCGCTGTAACGTGAGGACGAGCGACCGCCGCTGCTGCTGCGGCTCGAGCCGCGTCCGCTGCGGTTGTCGTCGTCGTCATTGTCGTACGAGGACGAACGCCGGCTACCGCCGCTGCGGTTGCTGGAGTAGCTGTCTTCGTCATCGTCGTTGTCGTAGCGCGAGGACGACGAGCCACGGCTGCTATACGACGACGAGCTGCCGCGATCATCTTCATCATCGTCGTACGAGCTGCTGGAGCGACGACCGTTGTTGCTGCGGCTGCTGTAGCCGCGATCATCATCGTCGTCGTTCGAGCGTGAGCTACGACCGCCACGGCTTCCCGTAAACTGGCCGTACTCGTCGCGTTCCTGCATCTGCGACGAACCGCGTCCACCTTCTGAACGGCCTTCGTAGCCTCGGCCACTGCTGTTGCCGCCGCTGTTGCTGCGGTAATCGTCATCGTCGTTGTCGTACGAGGACGAGCGGCCGCCACGGCTCTGGCTCGAGTACTCGCGGCTGTCCTCGTCGTTCGAGTCATAGCGGCCGGATGAACCACGGCGGCTGCTGGAGGACTGGCCGTACTCGTAGTCACCCGACTGCGAGCCGCGACCACGTCCGTTGCGTCCATTGTCGTCATTGTCATATCGAGGCATCGACATACTCCTTTGAGTTTGAGATCCCGCGCCCACCAACGTTGATTGAGCGCCTGCACTGCGCGCACCACCGGTCGTGGAGGAACTCTCCGCGCTCGACGATGAGCTCTTGCCACCACGAGCGGTGGACTTTGCCCCTTTCTGAGACTCCGAATCCTCCCCCTCCGTTTTGTCTTCACCCTCGTTGTCACCCTCGCTGATCGCCTGAGCCTGCGGGTTGATGATCGTCACCGCGAGCTTCGAGAGCTTTTCATCAGTCGCTTTCTCCTCCTGAAGCGTCTGACGAAGCAATTCGAGCGCTTCGGTTTCCCCCAAGATCTCGGCATACGCGGCGGCGCAGCCATAGCCCGCCATCTCGTAGTGCTCCGCCCGCTGGCCCGAGGCGATCAGCGCCGCGTCTTTCACCGCGGCCTCTCCCTCCCATTCCATGTGCTCTTCACCTTCGAGAATGATGCCTTCAATGCCTTTGCACTTCTCGCGTCCGGGCTTGACGCCTGCGGCTGCAAGAATCTTCTCGATGCGACTCTGATGTTCCTTGGTCTCTTCCTGGTGAGCCGTGAAGCTCTGCGCGAGCTCCTGGTTGTCAGCGGCTTTGGCCATCTTCTCCAAGGCCTTCACGAGCTGCTTCTCAGTGCTGTGCAGGTCGCGCAGTTGCGCGATGAAGAGGTCTTTGGTCGACGTGATTTTCATGCAGTTGACTCCTGCGGCAATGGCGCGTCATGCTTGTCCCCGTGCTGGAAGCAACGGACAAGCGATTGCGCGACATCACGCGTTCTGGCCACCCGGCGGGTGGCTGTGCGTTACGTTGACTTGACGAATGCGGCCCCGAGATCACAACACGAAACGTGTGAGTGCCGATGCCCCTTCTCGGACTGCCACAGTGCGAACATAGTGAGGGAAACTGCTCGGAAGCCGATGAAACTGTCGTGAGAATGTTCTCACGGCCATCTGTTTGCGGATATCAATCTCCGTGTGCGGGCAGCCGGTCGCCGGCACTGGGTCAAGACGCGGGCGTCCGGGGTTGTTTAAGAGGTATCGGCGTTTGCTATCGCTTCGCGTCGGACGCATGCGATAAGCAGTCATGCGCGGATCGGGCTGGCGAAAGCGAACACTCTTCACTGCGCTACCGCAGTGGCGCATCACGGTGGCGACATCGCTGACTCGTCATGAACGTCCCCGCGGTAGGTCAAAGCGGTCTTTGGTCGTGCAGTATGACATGCCGCCCATGCGGCCGATTGCGGTGAGTTTGGTGTAGTCCATGTGCAATCTGTCATTCACGAAGCCGTCTGCGACGTGGATGTGCACGACTTCGCCCAGCACGATGTTGCCGCCTGCGGGCTCGCCCGGATTGGTGCGGATGACGTTGCGTGTGATGCACTCGAAACTCACCGGGCACTCTGCTACGCGCGGGGGCTTTACGGTGTGCGAGGGCGTGGGCGTGAGGCGGGCGAGGTCGAACTCGCTTTCGCCGTAGGCGAGTGGTTCGGCGCACAGCGCCATTTGCTCGGCGATGTCCGCAGTGATGATGTTGACGACGAACTGGCCCACGCCGCCTTCGCTCGTCGGTTTGGCGTTGCGGAGCGTGTCCTTTTCCTCACCTTCAGGTGTGTTGGCGGGACAAAAAAGCAGCGTCATGGGATTGCTCCCCACACCCGCGAAGAATGAGAATGGAGCGAGATTGAGCTTTCCCGCGGGAGAAATCGTGGAAACAAACGCGATGGGGCGCGGCACGATCGCGCCGATCATCAGCTTGTAACGATCCTGGATAGACAACGTAGCTGGTGAGAAATCCATGTTGGAGGGTACAGGCGCGGGGCGGTGTAGGATTGCGTGAGCGGCGGTGGAGTGATGATGTGCGGCAGTGTCGAGTCGCTCGGTGCGTGACTGATCAGGCTTCGCTTTCCCATCGGCATCATCGAATCGGTGCTAGCCGATTCGTTTCGCAAGGAGACGACCATGATTCGTGCAGTGGGTTGTGCGTTGATCGCGTCGCTGGTGTGGTTCTGCTTTGATGACCGTCTGGCGAGCCTTGTCAGCAACACTGAGATTGGCAATCTGCGCTGGCATCACGTGTTCTGCGCATGCTTGTTTGTGTCGATGCTGCTTAATGCGGCTGGTGGGAAGTCGATGGATGATCTTGCGGAGGAACTTCGGCGGTTGCGGCAGGTTGTCAAGCGCCAGCAGGGCTGAGCGTGCGGCGAGGCTTCGCCGTGCGAGCGGGTCGCCAACGATGATTCATGGATGATCATGTGCGCATAGTGGACGCCGTCACGCCCGAGCAGTTGGATGCGGCGCGAGCTTTGTTTCGCGAGTACGCGGCCAGCTTGCCGTTTGCGCTGGATTATCAGGGGTTTGACGCTGAACTTGCGGCATTGCCCGGGAAGTACGCGGCGCCGGGCGGGTGTATTTTGCTGGCGCAGTTGCGAGGTGCGTGGGTGGGGTGCATCGCGATGCGGCCCTTGGATGCGAGTGGATATCGCGCGGGCGATGCGCGGCCTGCGTGTGAGATGAAGCGGATGTATGTGCAGCCGCATGCGCGCGGGTTGAAGATCGGGCGATTGCTTGGCGAGCAACTGCTTGTGCGAGCGAAGCGTGCGGGGTATGCGAGCATGAAGCTCGACACGGAAGAGGACTTTACTGCGGCGTGTGCGTTGTATCGCTCGCTGGGGTTTGTGGCGTGCGAGCGATACAACGATGACCCGCTGCCGGGGACGATTTGGAGGAGGCGTGATCTGTGATGCGTGGTGGTGCTGAACACGTGTTGACACGCGCGGTGGCGATTGACTCATTCGCCTCGTTCGTGTGGGCGATGTGATCAGCGCACGCCGGCAAAAAGAACTCCGGCTGCCGATGCTCGTCGAAATCGACGCGGGTCGGCAGCCGGAGTGATTGAACCAAACACAGGTTGTCACGATCCACGTGGTGTCTTGCGACAGCGGCGGAGGCCGTGCATCACTTGGTTGCGCAGTACGCCGCGAGGATGTCGCGTGCGGCGTACAGGTCCTTCTTGTCGATCATTTCGGTCACGGTGTGGATGTACCGCGTGCCGACGGTGATGCCCACGGCCCGCGCGCCGGCGGCGGCTTGCTGGGCGGCAGCGCCGTCCTGCCCGCCGGCAGCGAGAATGGTGCGCTGATACGGAATCTTGTTCTTTTTCGCGAGCGCTTCGACTTCGTTGACGAGCTGGTAGTCGCTGATGAAGCTGCTGTCCTTGATGTGCAGACCGAAGCCGATGCCCTGCTTGGTCACAGCTTCTTCGCTGGGCACGCCCGGG
>DATGWV010000180.1:0-18440 GCA_035299305.1 Phycisphaerales bacterium
GTGATGGGGGGTGTTGAGTTGGGGCGTGTTGAGTTGGGCTGGTGGTGTGGTTGGTCCTGCTGCAGTGTGCAGGGCTGGTTTGGCGTGGGTTGGTGTGCTGTGGGTTGGGGCGAGAGCTTCAGCGAGTGCCTCGGCGATGTGGGGTTGGCGGGACCACCAGAGGACCAGGTAGTAACGCAGGTCGCGCGCGTAGGAGACTGCTTGCATGTCGCCCTTGGCGGCTTTGATGAGTTTGATCAGGTCGCGGTCGTAATCGGTGAGACACATTTTTGTGGCCCTCCACATGTACCCCCGTGTGGCGTGGTGCGCGCGCACAGGTCTGCTGAAAATCCGGATTTGCGGGGGCTAAGTGGTTGGCGGCACGGAAGAAGAAAAAGTTGGAATTTCTGGCCGCGAGGTTGGGATTTCTGCTGCGGCGCGCGCACGAAGTGTGCTGTGTGGGCAGTGGTTGTGCGCGGCGCGGTGGTGTGGTGGGTGCTGGGCTGGGTTGGGTGAAGCTGGTGTGCGAACTGGTGGGGCGCGAAGGAACACGGGCAGTTGCAGAGGCGGAAGCTCGTGGCGTGGATGTGAGGGCGGCGCTTGGATGAAGGTGTGCCACCTGCGCTCATGGCTCAAACTGAGGCGTCTCGCTGTCCAGAGGGTCCTACCGCCGCATGAATCGGGCCCATGACCCTGGAGTCCAGACTAGCAGGTCTTGCAGACCCGCGTTTTGCAGATCAACGAGAAAGGAGAATGCTCGAGGGTCAATGTCTGGACCCGCTGCGATGTAGAGCCGTGTTCGTGCTCGGGTGCAGAGCGTGTATGCAATCTCAGTCCACTGTTCATCCTGCGGCAGTGCGCAGAACATATCCCAAATGACAACGTCAAACTCGCATCCCTTGAAGCGAAAGACACTTGATCGATCGATCGACTTGCACTTCGGCTGAGACTGTCGAATTGAGTTTTCCAGATCATCACGATCATCGCGGTCGCACTTTTCCGCGATTAGTACACTGCCATACGTGCTCTCTGCTCTCCAAAAGTGGGTGAGATCATTGACAATTTGGTTGTAAGCCTTCGGACGCTCGTCGAACGAAATGATCGGTCGCGAACCGGGCAATGAGTGCATGTGTGGTCGTGCATGGGCACATGCTTCATCCCTCACGAATGCCAGATCTTCCGGTCCTGAGACCGCAGACCGAAGCTGTTCAGCAAATCTGAGAATGCGAGCGGGAACACGATGTGAGCTCTGCAGTATTGTGAGTTCCTCTGATCGGAGTTTTTCGATTGCACGTCGAGGAGAGTCGAAGGCGGCACCGGTTTGAACCGCTTGGGCGCGATCCCAACAGATAGTCCAGGAAGCCGATTCCTTCGCGAGCCTTCGCAGCATTCGCCAATCGGCGCGAGTCAGATCCTGTGCCTCATCAACGAACACGTCACTGTATAAACGCGGATCATCCTCGTTCAATCGGGGCTGCGATGCAAACAGCAAACGTCGATGTTGGAAGGTCGGATGAGTGGGGCTCTTGAAGGTACCGCAAACTTCAACAAACTTCTGAAAGATCAGTTGTCGCTCAGAGCGAGTCAGCCCAACGCCCTGAGACCGACCGCGACGGATGTTGGGCTTGAGATAGTTCTCGAGCTGACCCTCTGCGCGCCCGTATATCACTTGAACAAACTCGTTTGCGAGAAATGAATTTCCATATTTGCGAACTAGAGATGAGAAGGGTGATTTTTCGAGGAGTTCTGTGATATCGCTTAAGGGAGGAAGCTTTACACTTGTGGGAAGGTCATCTAAATGTCGTCCTCTCACGCTCAGTGAGCCCATTTCAAACCAGACGGGCTTGAGCTCTTTGCCAATCAGGTACTGCTGAAGATGACTCGGTATAGCCAAGCTGAATTCACTTCGAATTCTATCGAGTACCGCCTTGTTGAATGCAGTCACCAAGACTCGGCGCGAAGATCCCATCTCTCCTTGGATGTACTTGGCCAGACGCCTTGCAAGGACAAGTGTTTTGCCTGTTCCGGCAGCCCCGACGCACAGTAGGTGCTTTTTGTCGCTTGCAATTGCATCTTGCTGTTCCTTGTCGAAACGTAAACGCACATCGGGAATCAAGAGCAGTTGTTCATGAACGCGTCGTGGTTTTGCAATCGTGTACGTGTCGGAATAGTCAGTCCAATATCCCGCATGCACTGTCGAGTCAACGTGACCAGCAAGCGTGCATTGAAGCCACTGTTGAACCGCAGTCGCCCTTTCATGTTCGGATGCGAAGCTTGGGCTAAACGACTCCGACTTGATGTCGCACCACTGTGACAAAGACTCGACCATAGCCGGTGTCTTCTTTGGACTTTGCCACGCAACTATGGCTTCACACTCGCATCGTACCGCCACACGTTGAAGCGACTCGGAAAGCATGTCCCGGCCCTCGTCTGCGATGTGTGTTCGATGAATCACAAAGGACGCGGTCAGAATGCGTGTGTCAAAGGCGCCATCGAACGAGATTCTGTCCCAACTTGTCATCAGCCATGGACGTCGATCGATCAAATCGCTCAGTTCGGGAAAGCTCGAAAGCAGTGCCTGCCAAAGGGCATCACTTTGCCGCAGCATCCAGATGCTTGAATCGGATTCGGTTACGATGACCCGAGGTAGCGACTGGCCCGTCGCTCGACGATGAAGCAATGCGATCGCGATTCCCCATAGTGTCGAGCTAGTACCGCTCGCAACGTCCAGAATTCCCATCGACTTGGAGTCACGGAATTGAGTGCCGAGCAAACGATCAAACATCCGAGCCGCCGCGTGCGAACGTTTCAGATGATAGATCGCAGCGTAGAACGGCCCGACGCTCGGGTGGTCGTAGTGACAATCCAGGTCGTGGGCAAGATTTTTGAGGTCTAGGTACGAACTCCTGAGGTCATCGATCTTTGCAAAGGGCATGCTCTCCCAATAGCTGCGAATGCCTTCAAGTAAAGCGCATTCCAAGCGATCTTTCACGCCGCGAAACCACTCCATCCGACTTCTCATACCGGTGCAAACCCCTCTTTCCCCTCTCCCAGCCCCGTGAACTTCGTATTAAGTCTCCGCCGCAGCACATCGCGTACTGCCGCGTATCCCTCACCGTTCCATCTGTACTTCTCGATCAACGGGGTTGCAGCGTCGCGAGTGCTTGCGGCAAAATGTCCCTTCTTGGCGTGGAACGGCTGCACGATGAATCGCGTCACGCCGGTCGCGAGCAGAGCATCCGCGAAGCCATCGGGATCAACAACTGGAAGCAGCGGCGTCATCGTGATGCACGCTCGCACCTTGGCTTTTTGAATTTCACTGATGGCTTGCAGTCGCTGCGCGTTGGATGGGCAGCCCGGTTCAAAGGCCTTACGCACATCTTCATTGTCGGTGGTCACGGTCATGTTGACCTGTGCGACCTCAAACTGCTTCAACACGTCGATGTCGCGTGCAACGATCGGGCTTCGCGTCTGAATGATCACGCGAGGCTGGTGCGCGATGAGCTCCAGGAGCAATGACCGTGTCAGCTCAAGTGTCCGTTCGATTGGCTGATATGGGTCGGTGACGCTGCTGATGTAGATGGACTTGCCGCGAAGGTCTCGTTTCACCCGCCGCAAGAGATCAAGCGCGTTCTCTTTGACTCTGACCCACGTGCCCCAGTCTTTCGAAAGCGACTCATCGGGCGCGAACGCCGCCGCGTAGCAATACGCACATCCAAAGGCACAGCCGGAGTATGGATTGATCGTGAAGTCGTACCCCTGCATGAAGCCTTTGGGCACGGTGAGAATGCTCGATGCCTGTTTGTAGTCAATCACCGTGAGCCCAAGCCGCGTTGGACGTGTCGTCGGCTGCTCCGACGGCACGTCAAACAGCGATGGTTCGGTGTTGGTCCCCTTACGTGCGATCACAACGGAATGTTACGGCGACTTCTGTGCCGCCAAAGAAGTGGGCGGGTGTTCGCCGGATGGAGGTGCCGGAGGAAGGGCGGCCAGCCCTTCCTCTGGCATGGGCGACTCCCCTCTCGCCATAGGCACCGTCGAAGTTGAGATGAACGCAGCCCACCTGCCGACGTGTGATGCTTCGGTCCCGGCGTTGCGGCGACTTTGTACGTGCGGCAGTTGGTTCCTACGTGATGCCAGAGGAAGGGAAGCCCTTCCTCCGGCACCTCCATCCCAGTGGCGGTTCGCTGATCGCTGGCGCGAGTGGCTCCGTTTGTCAAAGGATGCCAGCGAAGGCGACGATGGGATCGTCCGAACGATGCACGTGCGCGGTGATCTGCGCGGAGAGATTCTCGCGGGCGAACGCGAGTGATTGCTCCGGTGAGAGCGTTGCACAAAGCGCCAGACGCGGCGTATCGGGACCGACCAACATGAGGGCCCAGCCGTGCCAAGGGCCTCCGACCGCGCGGCCCACGACACGCAGTGGCGCGAGTTCAAGTCGCGCGCGAACGCCATCGAGTTGGAGATGCCACCGGCGTGTTCGCCAGAGTGACTTCAGGGTGACTATGGCCGTGTCAGCGTCGTTGAGTTGGATTTGCAGCCGAGTGGAGAGTCGGGAGACTGCAAGAAGGGCGAAAGCTATCGCGAAGGGCATGACGCTGATCAGACTCACGATGTGCGTGCCAATGAGATGGAGATAGATCGCGACAGCAGTCAGTGCGACTGTGATCGCCGTGCTGAAAAGGCCTCGATGATCGCCGCGAAGTGAAAGGATCCGGGAGTCGCGTTCGCCGCTGGCGGACATGGAGTACGGGGGGAGTCGAAACGTGAGGAGTGACACGCTTGTGCTCGGCTTGAATGAAGGTTCTTCATGACGGGCGGATGTACATCCGCTCGATGTGGCATCTCGTCGGATGCATCGGTGTTTGGACTAGAGAAGTCGAAGCGTAGGTTGCAGTTGCATCGGCCCCGCGCGGTGTCGTATCGCGAGGCAGTGTCCATGGCGGTGGTTGCCAGATGGCTTCCATGATGGCGTCGTACTCGGGTTCGGAAACGAGCGATTGTGTGCCGTAGCGCAGCGCGGTCTGGGTCGGGATGAGGCGTGCGGGTTCGTCGAGTTCGCTGCGCTGGGACGCGGTGGCTTGCAGTCGCCAGCGTTCGTGCGGCGTGAGTGATGTGGCGCGTGATGTGGGTTGGTCGGCTTGCGAGTCGGCGGGTGTCGGGTCGGCGTAGGCGGCGATGATGAGGAGTTCGCTGAGCGGGCAGGGGAGGTACGAGCCGGCCCAGCCGGGACGGAAGAAGCGGCCTTGCTGGCTGGTGCCGCAGGTGTTGTAGAAGCGTGGTTCGCAGTGGAGCAGGGCGGTGCCGTCGCCGAGATCGCGCGTGATGGTGAAGCCTTGGGCGGTCATGATGCGCAGGGCTTCGTCGAACTGCGCGGGGGTGATGTTTGCTCGGCGCGTGATGCCAGCGGGGCGGAGCGTGCGGCCGTCGGCGAGTGTGAGTGTGCCATCGCGAACAGTGGTGACGGGTATGGGGTTGGCGAGCGGTGATTCGCGCTTCCACTGCGGCGGGCGCAAGCCGGCGAAAGGCGCGATGAGCGCGGGCACGAGCAGGATGCCGGCGGCGATGAGGATGATCTGGACGACGCGACGCACGGGTGGTTGTACGGGCGACGACGCTGCGGGGTTTGTGGATTTGAGGGGCGGCGTGGGGGCTGGGGTGATAGGTTTGTCAGTTCCTGATGCCGGAGGAGGGGAAGCCCTTTCGCCGGCGCCTTCATTCCAGAAGGCGAGGCCGCGCAAGAGGGACAACCGCATGAAAGGCACACGGGAAGAGCCGAAAAGCCAGCAGCCGGTGGCACGCAGACAATTGTTGGTTCGGAAGTGATGCGACCCGCCGGCACAGTGAAAGGCTTCGTCAGAGGATGGAGAACTCCGCCATGAGTCCTAAAGACCTTCCGTCATGGTGTGACATAGTCGCGGCACGCGACCCACAGGCTTGGCTTCGAAGCGGCGGTTTGGATGTGAAAGTGGTTCGGGATACTTGTGCAACCGATGTTGAAGAACAGCAAGACGTAAAGTACATCGTGACCAACTACGACGGTCAACGGGCGATGCTGTTTATTACTCGTCTTCCGACTCGGCCTGGTGATCGCGAGCACGACTTTGTTATCTATCCGATGAATCACGATACGAGCAACAGCTTCATGCAGGCGATTGCGGCACGCCTTGTCCAGAGCGCGGATGACACATGATTCGGAACTGTGGGGCGGGTGGCCCAACCTCGCACGTTGACTAAACCCGTGGCAGGCGGCGCAATGTTGAGCATGGGCTGAACACGTGCCACAGGTTGCCGGCTTTGCGGCTGCCTGTGCTCATTTGCTGGCCGTGTGCCGTGCGTCGATTCGTGACGCGGCGTGAGTGAAGGTGGGCGTGAGGGGCGTGTGCGCGGATTGGTGCGTGCTTGCGTTCGTGCGCTGCTCATGCCAGAGGAAGGGAAGCCCTTCCTCCGGCACCTCCATCCCTGACGAGCGCGGGCGCGCAAAGAAGACAATCGCATGAAACGTACACGGGCTGTTACAAGGCCAGTAGGCAAGAGGCAGGCAGGCAGCGAGCCGTGGGAAATGGTCCCGCTCGGCAGGCACTCAGCACGCAGGTGCTCAGGTAATTTTGTCCTTACTGCGGTCCCGGCATGGTGTACGTGATGCGCACGCATTTGACGAGCGAGTCGGGGCCGCCCCAGTCGTTGCTGAAGATTTCCACGTGGTGGTACTGCGTGGTGTTGTCGATGGCAATATTGGCGATAGGCACGGTGGTCGAGCCGGGGTTGGTGCCGGTGGGCGTGGAGGTGATGGTGGCGAGAACGGTGCCGCCGTTAGAGGTGGTCGTGGAGCGGCGAAGGGTGCAGACCATCTCGTCGAAGAAGGTGTCGACGTAGGTGAAGGACAAGGCGGTGATGACTGCGCCGTCGGGCAGGTTGACCGGGGCGAGCATGCGCGCGCTGGTGACGCTGGTGAAGTAGTACGCACCGTCGCCGTCGATGGTGTATTGCAGGTTGGCGTGCGTGGTGCCCGGACCTGTGAAGGCGGCAGCGGGGATGATGAGCGTGCGGGTCTGGCGGGTGGGGTATGTGAATGCGGCGGCTTTGGCGGTGCCGGTGATCGAGGCATCGCCGTTGACTTGCAGGCGTTCGGTGCCGGTGGGTACGAAGCCCAGACCGGTTCTGCCGGCGGGGGTGACGATGATGGAAGGCGTGCCTGAGACGTTGAGCTGCCAGTTGCCGGTTGCGCCGAAGACGTAGGCTTCGGCGCGCGGGGTGTTGTTGGTGGACCAGCCGACGTAGGGATTGCTGGCGGGGTCGGTGGTGTTGATGTACATGCCGCCGAACGCGGTGGGTGCGGTGGTGCGGCTGATGGTGAGGACGGAGTCGGAGAAGGGCGCGGTGGTGGTGTTGATGAAGACGCGCTCGATGCCGGCGTCGGTCCGGATGGAGTTGCTGGTGAGCGGCGACCAGCGCTCGTTGAGTGAGCGGTGGGCGTAGGGCGCTGCGGCGAGGCGTTGGCGCGGCAGCGTGGTGAAGGGGCCGGAGCCTGTGGGGCGCACGCGGACTTCGAGCCAGCGATCAGCGCCGGTGAAGATGTTGGTGACGGGGTTGATCGTCGCGGTGAAGAGGCCGTCTGTCACGGCTTGCGTGGTGGAGGTTGTCGTGCCTTGCTGCACGCCGTCAGTGGCGAGATCGAAGATGCGGAATTCGAAGTCGTGGTTGCCGCTTGCGCCGGAGCCGTTGGCATCGAGGCGGCCCTGGTAGGTGAAGGACTGGGCGAGGGCGGGGGCGGCGAGAATGAGAGCGAGCAGTGGCGCGAGACGACGCATGATGGAAACTCCTGCAATGGCCGGGAGAAACGCGAGTGCGTGCAGCTTACTGCATGCGTCAATCGTCTGAGAATCATCTGAACGTGCGACAACGTACCAGTCGTCGCATGGCAAATCGGGCCGGCACGGCGCCACAAACTGCGAGCGGTGGCGTGCAGACTCGCGTGCGGCACGACGGCGAACGGACGCTTCGCTCGGGGAGCTGACGTGCGAGTAGGTGCTCATAACATGCGTTATGTGGGTGATAACCGTGCGTGCCCGAACGCTCAGCCGGTCAAGGGAACGGACAACCGAAGAGCGGTGACTGTCGGCACGTGAAAGACTCGTCCGCTGGCGTCAACATGTGCCGCCGGCGAGGACGTTGAAGAAGTCGATGACGTCCTGGTCGTCGGGAAAGACGTTGTCGCGGTTGAAGTCGATGGTGTCGCACTGGGGGTAGACGCAGTCTGCACCGGCGAGGACGTTGAAGAAGTCGATGATGTCGGCGTCTTCGGGGTAGACGCTGTTGTTGTTGAAGTCGATGTCGGAACAGAGGCCTTCGCAGCCGTCGGGGATGGAGTTGTTGTTGACGTCGAGGGTGATGTTGAGGCGGAGTTCGCAGGCGTTGGAGAAGCCGTTGTTATCGCAGTCGGGCGTGCCGGGGATGAGGCCGTCGGGTTCGATGCGCGAGATGGTGCCGCCTGCGTTGAGTCGGACAAGGTAGAGCTCGCCGCTCGCGTCTTCGCCCATGCTTTGGTAGCCTGTGGTGCTTTGTCGCGTGAACTCGGCGACGCTGTTGATGCCGGTGGGGACGAGCGAGAAGACGCCCGCGCAACCGTCGGAGAAGACGTAGGTGCCTTTGAGGCAGGGCATCGCGCTGCCGCGATACATGTAGCCGCCAATGACGTAGCAGCCGCCGGTGATGGACACCGTCGTGGCGCCTGTGCGGTAGTCAAAGGTGGGGGGAACGTAGTTCGCGCCCATTTGCTGCACGCACGATGGGTTGGTGATCAGGTTGCCTTCGGCGCAGGGCCAGCCGAGATTGGAGCCGCCGCTGTTAATGGTGAGGCGCGTGACTTCTTCGCGCGAGCCGTTGCCGACATCGCCAACCCAGAAGTCGCCTGTGAGACGATCAAAGGAGCAGCGGAAGGGGTTGCGCACGCCGGTGACCCAGACTTCGTCGGGCATGGGGTCGTTGAGGAACGGATTGGTGGGTGGAATGGTGTAGAGCTTGGTGGCGTCTTCGGGGAAGCCGTCGTCGTCCGCGTTGCCGGGGATGTTGTCGGGGCCGTCGACGTCGATGCGGAGGATTTTGCCACGGAGCGACGTGTTGTTTTGGCCGTTCTGCGAGGCCGCATTGTCTCCCAGCGGGATGTAGAGCAGGCCGTCGGGACCGAATCCGATCCAGCCACCTTGATGGATGCTGGTGGGGTTGGGAACGACGAGCACGTCTTGAAGCGTGGCGGGGTCAGCGACGTTGGGATCGGTCGCGCTGACCTTGCAGCGGGCGATGACGGTGCTGATGGGGCCGTTCAACCGTGTGTAGTAGAAGTAGAACCAGCCGTTGGAGGTGTAGTTGGGGTGAAAGGCCATGCTGAGCATGCCTTGTTCGCCACCTGTGGTGACGTTGGGGACGGTCAGGAAGGGTGTCGCACGCTGGGTATAGCCCGGTAGATCGAGGATGCGGATGCCGCCGTTGCGTTGGACGGTGAAGAGGCGAGAGGTGTCGCCCGGGGGCGCGGTGACATAGACGGTTTGGGCGATCGTGGCTTTGAGCGATGCGGTGAGACGCACCTGAGCGTGGGCGTGCTGTGCAAGACCGGTAATGCTCGAGAGCGCGGCGAGACCGACCATGATCCGTCCGCGGACGTGCTGATTGAAACGCAATTTTCACCTCTTTCCCGTGATGACGCGTTGTTGCGGTACGCGGCGGGGTGGCTTGGGTTGCGAGTGTTTTGTGAATCGCGCTCGGCGCCACTCATGAACAGGTGCCGCCGGCGAGGACAGTGAAGAAATCAATCACGTCTTGATCTTCCGGAAAAATGCTGTTGCGGTTGAAATCGGCGGTGTCGCAGGCGGGGTAAGGACAGGGAGTGCCGGTGAGCACGCTGAAGAAGTCGATGACGTCCTGATCTTCGGGATAGACGCGGTTGTTGTTGAAGTCGATGTCGGTGCAGAGGCCTTCGCAACCATCGGGGATGTCGTTGTTGTTGGTGTCGAGGGAGAGGCCCAAGCGGAGTTCGCAGAGGTTGTAGTAGCCGTTGTTGTCGCAGTCGGGCGTGCCGGGGACGAGGCCGTCGGGAACGAGGCGTGAGATACCGCCTGTGGCTGTGATGAAGTAGAGTTCGCCTGCGGCATCAACCCCCATGCTCTGGCCGCCGCCATTGAGGGCCACAGCATGTCGGTAGACCTCACTGACTTGACCGATGCCCCGCACCCAGAGTGAGTGCACGCCAGTGCATGCGTCAGCAAAAACGAAAGTGCCGCGCAGACATGGGAAGGCCGAGCCGCGATAGACATGTCCACCGACGATTGCGCACGCACCGGGGATGGGGATAGTCGGGGGTGGGTTGGCGTTTTGGCGGAAGTCGAACATGGGCGGTGTGTAGTTCACGATTTGCTGGAAGCACTGCTGCTGACGAACGATGTTGCCTTCGGTGCAGGGCCAGCCGAGGTTCGCTCCGCCGCTGCTGGTGGTCAGGCGATTGACTTCTTCGCGAAATCCGCCCCCGACATCGCAGACCCAGAGGTCGCCCGTTTCAGGATCGAAGGAGCAGCGGTAGGGGTTGCGGACGCCAGCGACCCAGATTTCGTCGGGGACGTTGGGGTCGGTGACATAGGGGTTAGTGGATGGGATGGTGTAGAGTTTGTCGTTGTCGGTGGGGAAGCCGTCGTCGTCTGCGTTGCCGGGGATGTTGTCGGGGCCATCGACATCGATGCGGAGAATTTTTCCGCGAAGGGTGGTCATGTTCTGGCTGTTCTGGTCTACGCCGTTGTCGCCGTACGGAATGTAGAGCAAGCCGTCGGGACCGAAGCCGATCCAGCCGGAGACGTGGTTGTTGCCGGCGGTGGGGATTCTGAGAACGATCTCCAGCGTGGAGGGGTCGGCGAGATCGGGATTGGACTGACTGACACGACAGCGGGCGATGATTGTGCTGATGGTGTTGTTGGATTCGAGGCGTGAGTAGTAGAAGTAGAACCAGCCGTTCTGGGCGTACAGGGGGTGAAACGCAAGGCCCAGCATGCCGCGTTCGCCCGTGGTGTGAACGGCGGGCACGGTGAGAAAGGGCGTCGGACGCACGGTGAGGTTTGGCATGCTGTGCACGCGGATGGTGCCGTTGCGCTGGACGCTGAAAAGCCGGGAGGTGTCTCCCGGCGGTGCGGCGACGAAGAGCGTTTCGGCGACGGTCACAAGTTGGACGGCGCGCAATCGCGGCTGGGCCCAGGCGGTGGTGGCGGTGAGGATGCACGCGAGAAGACAATGAACTGGGCTGGATCGCATGGGTCTCTCCTGCTGGGGCTTGGTCGATCAAGCTGGTACAGGCGAGACGGGCCGGGGTTGCGATGGGGGGTGCGATGTGGGTGCGATGTGGCACGATTGCGGTGTGATTCGCGATTTGGTCGATAATGCGGCATGAGTTCGCCGAATGAAATTCCCCTCTCGCGTCCGGACATCACGTCGCTGGAGGAAGAGCTGGTGCTGCGCACGTTGCGGTCGGGGCGGTTGTCGATCGGGCCGGTGGTGGAGCAATTTGAGGCTGCGGTGGCGGCGCGGGTGGGGTGCAATCACGGCATCGCGGTCAACAGCGGGACCAGCGGGCTGCACTTGTGCATGCAGGGGCTGGGGATCGGGCCGGGTGATGAGGTCATTACGACGCCGTTTTCGTTCATCGCGAGCGCGAACTGCATTTTGATGACGGGTGCGACGCCGGTGTTTGTGGACATTTGTCCGCGCACGCTGAACATGGATCCGGCGAAGGTTGAAGCGGCGATTGGCAAGCGGACGAAAGCGATTCTCGCGGTTGAGACGTTTGGCAACACGGCGTACTTCGATCAGTATGCGAGCATCGCGGCGCGGCATGAACTGCCCATGATTGAGGACTGCTGCGAGGCGCTGGGCGCGACGCTGAAGGGTCGGCCTGCGGGGCACTTTGGGCGGTGCGGGGTCTTTGGGTTTTACCCCAACAAGCAGATCACCACGGGTGAGGGCGGGCTGATCGTGACGGATGATGCGCGGCTGGCGGATATGTGTCGCAGCTTGCGCAACCAAGGTCGGCCCATGGGTTGGACCGCGGCGAAAGCGGCCGAGCCCACGCATGGCGGCACGGCGACGGGAAGCTGGTTGCGGCACGAGCGGCTGGGGTACAACTATCGGTTGAGCGAACTCAACGCGGCGCTGGGGCTGGCGCAGATTCGTCGGCTGGATGAAATGATCGCGAAGCGTCAGCGCGTGGCGCGATGGTACATGGAGCGACTGGCGGGCGTGAAGGACATCGCGCTGCCGACGATTGAAGATGATGTGAACATGAGCTGGTTCGTGTTTGTCGTGCGGCTTTCGCCCACGTACACGAGCGATGAGCGCGACCGCATCATCCGCGGACTGCGCGGGCACGACATCGGCGCGAGCGATTACTTCCCGTGCATCCACCTGCAGAACCACTTCCGCGAGATGGGCTTCCGACCCGGCATGTTCCCGATCGCAGAGAGCGTGAGCAACCGCACGATTGCGCTGCCGTTTTACAACGACATGACGCAGAAGGATGTGGACATCGTGGGTGGGACGCTGGAGCTGATGATCTCGCGGGAGAATCTGCGGCGGGGGTGATCGTGTGCTGCATCACAGCGGCAGGCGGCGGGCGAGGCTCATGTAGGTGTCGTATTGCACGCGGACTTCGGTGAGGGAGTCGCCGCTGAATTTTTCGCAGAAGACGCGGGCGACTTCGAAGGCGGCGACGTTTTCGAGGACGACGCTGGCGGCGGGGACGGCGCAGATGTCGCTGCGTTCGTATTGGCTGTGCTGTTCTTCCTTGGTGTTGAGGTCAACGCTGGGCATGCCGCGGAGGAGCGTGGCGATGGGTTTCATCGCGGCGCGGACGACAACGGGCATGCCGTTGGTGATGCCGCCTTCGGTGCCGCCGGCGTTGTTGGTGGTGCGGGTGAAGCCCAGGTGCGGCGCGGTGTCGCGGGCTGCGGCGTCGTAGCGGATGGCGTCGTGGACTTCGCTGCCCGGGCGGGCGGCGACGTCTTTGCCAAGACCGATCTCGACGCTCTTGATGGCTTGGATACCCATGACGGCGTAGGCGAGGCGGGCGTCGAGTTTGTCGCGCCAGTCCATGCAACTGCCCAGGCCAATGGGGCAGCCGAAGATGTGGGCTTCGATGAGGCCACCCACGGTGTCTTTGCTGAGTTTGGCGTCGCGGATGAGTTGCTTGTGCGTGTCGCCCAGCGCGGGGTCGGGGCAGTAGGTTTCGCTCGCGTCGCGTAGGGCTTTCATGTCGCGCCAGTTGGCGAGAGTGACTTCAGCGCTGGTGGCGGCATCGCGAATGGAGCGCACGAAGCCGAAGGCTTCGATGTTGAATTCGCGCAGCAGGCAGCGAGCGAGTGCGCCGGCGGCGACGCGGCTGGCGGTTTCACGCGCGCTGGCGCGCTCGAGCGTGTCGCGGCAGTCGGTGGTGAGCCATTTCACGCTGCCGGCGAGGTCGGCGTGGCCTGGGCGCGGGCGCGAGATGGCGGGGGTCTTTTTGAGGTCGTCGAGGCGCGAGTCTTTGTTGGGGATGGCGAAGACGATGGGGCCGCCCATGCTCAGGCCTCGGCGGACGCCGGTGAGGATGGTGACGCGATCTTCTTCGATGCCCATGCGGCCGCCTCGGCCGTAGCCGCCTTGTCGGCGGGCGAGTTCGGCGTCGATGAAGGCGGTGTCGACGGCGACGCCGGCGGGCATGCCGGAGATGGAGACCACGAGGGAGGGTCCATGGCTCTCGCCGGCGGTGGCGTAAGAAAGGAGGGGCATGGGTCGATCATACCAGTGGCGTGCCGAGGGGCGGAGGGGGTATCTGTAGGGGGTGTGGTCGTCTTATAACCGGTGCCGGAGTTTCCACCGACTCTGCACACCTGCACACATCACAAGACAATGCAAAGAAAGGGGTTGACGCAAGGGGGCGACCCCGGGATACTTCCCACCCAACTTGCGACTGTGTGGTGGCTTGGGTGCGTGCTACGGTGCGCAACTACTTTGGACAGCGAAAGTTGGTGTGGCTGTCGGTGTGGGCGGGCCTTGCAGGGCCCCGACTGGAACAAAACGGCTGCGGACGGCCTGCGGCTGAAAAGGACGACTATGGCGACGATCACGAAGAAGGACCTCGTCGAACGCATTACCACCAAAACTGGTGTGAAGCGTCACGAAGTGAAAGATGTCTGCCAGGAGTTCCTCGATCAGATCATCATCGAGCTCCGCCGGGGCAATCGGCTGGAGTTTCGTGATTTCGGCGTGTTTGAGGTGAAGGAACGCGCGGCTCGCATTGCGCAGAACCCCAAGACGATGCAGAAGGTGGAAGTGCCGGCGAAGCGCGCGGTGAAGTTCAAGGTTGGCCGGCTGATGCGCGAGAGCGTGGAGATGCCGCCTCAGCCCGCGCGGACCGCGCCGGTTGCAAACAGCAACGGCACGGTGGAAGTGAAGCCGGCGGCGAAGGCGGCTGCGGCGGTTCGCTAAGACTGCGGAGGCGCGTTGCGCAAGTCGCTCCGTAGCATTTGACGTTGACGGAAAGCTCGTCATCCAAGTCCGATTTGTCGCTGCCGCGTTCGCGGCGGTTGTGTCATGATCTGGAATATCAGGCGGTGTACGGCGCGCGGATGAAGAAGCAGCGCGGGCCGATCACGGCGTTTGTCGCGCCCAATGGGCGCGGGCATTGGCGGCTGGGGCTGGCGGTGGGGAAGCGGGTGGGGAACGCGGTGGCGCGGAACACGGTCAAGCGGGCGCTGCGCGAGGCGTTTCGGCATGTGCAGCATGAACTGCCTTTGTTGGCGGATGGGCAGGGGTGTGACATGGTGCTGTCGGCCCATGCGCATGCGGGGCTGGGGGCGAAGGCGTATGAGGCGGTGGTGCTGGAGTTGGCGGGGCTGGCGCAGCGCGAGTGGGTGCGGCGCGGGGTGAAGCAAGAGAATCGCGCGGACGGCGAGAAGCGAGAGGCGTGATGTGTTGCGAGGGCAGACATGTTGCGTGTGGTGAAAGCGCGAGCGGCGGCGGCGCTGTTGACGCGAGCGCGGCATTGCGGCGAGTGAGCGCGATGGAGCGCGTGTTGGCGTGGCCTCTGATCGCGCTGGTGAAGGTGTATCAGTTCACGCTGTCGCCCGTGCTTGGCAGGCAGTGTCGGTTTGCGCCCACGTGCAGTTGGTATGCGCTGGATGCGCTGCGGAAGTATGGGGGCGTGCGGGGCGGGTGGATGACGGTGAAGCGGCTGTCGCGGTGTCATCCGTTCAGCAAGGGTGGGTATGACCCGGTGGCGTGAACGCCGCTCGCGCGGAGCGAGAAAACCACGTATTTACGGGTGAGCATTTCACGATTTAAGTTATCCACACGGTCAGGGCGCGGCGTGAGGGGCGGTTTGTATGACTCGATCGAGGCATATGACGCCAGCGCGAAGCGAAAGTGCCGGGTTGTATACCACCCGGTGGTATACTGGCATACCGGGGTTGGGTATGTTGCTCGCCTCTCATCATTCGACAAGGAGTTCCAATATGCAGACTGAAACCAAAAACGCACACTCTCGCACGCTTGCCATCGACGGCATGTCGGGCGATGGGTGTGTCACCAAAGTCAAATCGGCGTTGAAGGCGGTTCCCTCGGTCACGACTGAGTCCGTTTCCGTGGGTTCGGCCGTCATCGGCGCGGATCAGCACGGCTGTGACGCCGCGTGCACGGCGATCAGCGCGGCGGGCTATCGCGCGACGGAGAAGAACGGCACGACCGACACGCAGAACCGCAAGCCGGGTTCGAACGTGGAGAACAAGGCTGCCGGCGCGAATGCGACGGGCAACGCGGGCAAGGAAACCAAGCCGATGGCGGAAGTGGCCGCGCCCGGCCAGCATGCTGCGCCAAAGATGTGATGCGGCATCTGCACGCATCCGGAGGCGAAGTTCATGGCTCGTCGGACCATTCGTACCAAGTCTGCTCCAGGGGTTTCTTCAGCGTCCGGATCGAAGAGAAGCGTTGGTCGCCTTGCCGTGAGGGTTGATCCTGCGGCGAAGGCGGCCAATCTTCTTCAGTTGCGGCGCACGATGGGCCAAGTGGAAGGCATCAAGCGCATGCTGGAGGATGATCGGTATTGCGCCGACATCATCGTGCAGATCACGGCGGCGCGGGCGTCGCTGCAAGTGGTTGCGAGGGCGCTGCTGCATGCTCACCTGCTGTCGTGTCATGAGGCGGCGATAAAGAATGGCGGAGCGGAGGCGGACGCCATGTATCAAGAGTTGATCGATCTGGTCGTGAAGATGACCAAGTGAACGCGGAGCCCGTGAGGGGGCGACGCATCGAGCGACGACGCGTGTGAAGTGCAACGCAAGTTCAAGTATTCATGTCGCCCTGCGACATGGAAAGGATGTCTCATGGGTTTGATTCTGCTCATCGTTATCGTGCTGCTGCTGGTGGGCGCGATTCCTTCGTGGCCTTACAGCCGCAAGTGGGGTTACTACCCGTCCGGCATCGCGGGACTGTTGCTGGTGGTCGTAATCGTGCTGATCCTGGCCAACGTCATTCCTCGCGGTTTCTAACGGATCGGACGTGACCATGGACACGCGTGCAAGTTCGACTTCCGCCCAGAAGGTGGAGGCCGACGCGACAACGGACTCACTCGCGACGGCGCGATGGGAGAACGAAGGTGGCGCGACGCGCGGGGAAACTCGGCCGGAGAGCTTCTTTGCGGTGATGTTCAATTGGTTTCGTCCGGCGAAGCGGCCGCGAAGAGGCGATGACGCTCGCGTGGCCGAGTGGCACGCGGCGCCGGAGAAGCGAGGCGTGAAGTGAAGCGCAACGCGAGTGCTCTTGGAGATTTCACTGTGAAACTGACTTTATGGATACTCAGACTCGTCATGTCGGCCATGCAGCCCCGCGCGTTGTACGTGTGCAACACACCGAGGCGAGTCGGCGGCGGCATTGCGACACGTGGCGCGGTGCGCCTGCGCGTCGCAGGCAGGCGCGGTGCGGCTTGATCAGTATTCCGCATGCACGTCTTGATGTTCCGAACCACACCCTTGATAAAACGGAGAAAGTGAATATGACAACTGCACCAAGCGGCGTCCTGAGCACGCTGTGTCTCGTGCTCGGATTCGTGTCGATCATTGCATCGATTGGCATCTGGTTCTTTTATGAAGCAGCGGACGCCGCGCACGCGGAACGCTTCGGCATCTTTGTCGGCCTGTGGGCGCCGACGTTCATCGCACTGTCTGTGAGGCTTCGGCTGACCCCGGTGCCTGTCAGCGTGAAGTGAGTCGGTGGAGCGTCGTGAGAGCGACCGTGAAGGGAAGTTCGTCGGACGTCGTGTCACTGCAGTTTGTTCCACACCACGACGTCTTTGTCGTGAGCGAACTGCGAGAGCGTTCGCTTACGAATTGAATTGTGCAGCGTGGAGCGCGGGTGCGAGCCAATGATTCTCCATGCCCGCGCGTAAGCCAAAGCATGATCCGCAGGCCGCGTTGTTTGCGGATTTTGATACGCCGGTTGTGTCGTTGGCGGCGCGGGTGGCGGGCTTGCGCGAGCTTGGGGAGAAGCTGCCGGCGGGTGTGCGGATGGGGACGAGTTCGTGGACGTTTCCGTCGTGGGAGGGGCTGGTGTATGACCGCAAGTACGGGCAGGATGATCTGACGTATGAGGGGCTGTCGGCGTATGCGCGGCATCCGCTGTTTCGCGGCGTGGGGCTTGATCGCACGTTCTATCGGCCGATGTCGACGGAAGACATGGCGCAGCTTGCGGAGCGCGTGCCCGGGACGTTTCGATTTCTGGTGAAAGCGCATGGCGACGTGACGCGGCCTCCTGAGACGGGCGAAAGTGGGAGCAAGTTTCTGGATATCGCGTGGGCGCGTGACCAAGTGCTGGGGCCTGCGGTGCAGGGGCTCAAGGGCAAACTGGGCGTGGTGCTATTTCAGTTTCCGCCCATGGATTTGCGGCCTTCGCGATTTGCGGGCGGGATTGAGGCGTTCATCGATCAGCTTGCGGCGTTTCTCGCGAGTCTGCCCACGACGAGCGGCGGCGAAGCGGTGCCGTGCGCGGTGGAGGTGCGCAATCGCGAGCTGTTGAGCAATCAACATCGCGAGCGGTATGTGAGCGCATTGCGGCAGGCGGGCGTGGAGCACTGCTACAGCGGGCATCCGAGCATGCCGACGGTGGGGACGCAATTGGAGATGATTCCGCTGGTGGCGTCGCGCGGGCCCGTGACGTGCCGGTGGTTGCTGCATCCGTCGCAGCGGTATGAAGAGGCGCGGGACAAGTATTTTCCGTTTCATGTGCTGCGCGATGAGGATCCGGGGACGCGCGGGGAGATCGCGAAGCTGGTGATGGCGGCGCAGGGGTTGTCGCGCGATGTGCTGACGATTGTGAACAACAAGGCGGAGGGGAGCGCGCCGATGAGCATTGAGCAACTGGCGATGCAGATCGTGGCGGGGCTGGGGAGGGGTTGAGCG
>DATGWV010000181.1:0-2493 GCA_035299305.1 Phycisphaerales bacterium
GTGCGGAGCCGCAGAGCGGTGATGTGACGTGGACGTATCGCGAGTACAGCGCGGTGCCGGGCGCAGGCGTTGCGTGGGTGAATGCGGGCGGAGACTATGTGGCACAGGCGTCGTCGAGCGTGCAGCTTTCGCGCAGCGGCGCGTTCGTATTTCCGTCGACGAGCGAGATGGTTGCAGATGTGAGCGCGTGGCTGCAGCACTCGCAGCAGAATCATGGGTGGATCGTCATCGCGACTGAGACCATGTTGAGCGGAAGCGCGAAGCGGTTTGGCTCGCGCGAGTCTTCGGTTTTAAGTTCGCGGCCTGTGCTGACGCTGACGTACACGACGTGTCAGTACGTGGACTTCAACAACGATGAGGTCTTCCCCGATGATCGCGATTTGATTGACTTCTTTGCAGTGCTCGCGGGAGGCGACTGCGCGACGTGCAACTCGATTGACTTCAATGGTGACGGCGTGTTTCCGGATGACCGTGATATCACGGCATTCTTCAGCGTGCTTGCGGGCGGGCAGTGCGAGTGATTGCGCGGGAGAAGTCGCGCTCGTATCCTTTGGTATGGGCCGGTCCGAGGGCAATTCGTCGGCGCGCAACTCGTCGCTTGCGCGGATTGAGACGCTGCGGCGGCTGCGTGCGGTGACGCCTCGCAATGTTTCGATTGTGGGTGAGGTTGATGCGCTGCTGCGCGACGCGAAGAAGGTGGCGAAGGCGGTCAAGGCGGTGGATGAGTCGTGGCGGCCTGCGTTGCCGGCTGATATTGGGCCGAGAGTGCGAGCGGAGAAATTGTCGCGCGGGACGTTGACGCTGGTGGCGACGGATGCAGCGGTGAAGTACAAGCTGGAGATGTGGCTGCGCGAAGGCGGGCTGCAGAGTGTGCAGGCGCTGGCGGGGTCGATCAAGCGCGTGACGGTGACGCTGTGAACGGCGCGGGTTCGTCGCTGCGCGCGGAGGCCGCAACGAAGCCGTCGACCGAGCCTTTGTCGGCGGTGGATGCAGAGATGGTCGAACTCATGCAGCGGCTGGGGCTCGCGTGCCCGGCGTGCAGGTATGACATGAGTGCGAGCTTGACGCCTGTGTGTCCGGAGTGCGGCAAGCATGTGCGAAAAGAAGACTATCGCGTGCGGACGGGGTTGCCCAAAAGCAACGCGCTGGTTGCGGCGATTGTCGGTGCGTGTCAGTTGCTGATTGTGGGACCGGCGTGCATGATCGCGCTCGTTGCGAACATGACGCTGCCTGGCGCGGTGGAGGGGCTGTTCGTGCTCTTGAGCGTGCTGGCATGCGCGGCGGTGCTGTGGGTGGTTGCGTATCGGCCGCTAAGCGTGCTCGCGCTGCCTGCAGTGACGAAGTGGCTGGTGCTGGGTGGGCTCGCGGTGGTGGGGGCGATGACGACGCTGGGACTGATGGCGGTGCCTGTGTGGCTGATGGGTGAGGCGATGGGGTGGTGGTAGGGGTGATTGCGCGGCGATTTTGCGTGCTTTGTGGGCTTTGTGGGCTCTTGTCATATCTGGTATGCTCTGTGCATGACGCAGATCATGACGCCGCCCATGCATGAATCACCTCAAGAGCAGCAGGGGCCGCTGATGAATCCGATGGTCGCGGCGGTGGGGTTGCTGGTCGCGACGATTCTGGGATACTTGGCGATTTTGGTGCCACTTGCGCGGCGTGGTGCGCAGGCGGGTGGTGACGACCGATGGTTTGGCGCTGGTGTGGCGGTGTCGATCCTCGCGCTGGGATTTGTGCTCGCGCTGCCTGGCGTGTTGTGGTATCGCAAGCGGGCGGCGACGTGGGCGACGTGGCGTGCGACGTCCAGCATGCCTTGGCTTGCGTGGGGGCCGCGGCTGCTGGTGGTGTTTGGGCTGCTGGTTGCGGGGAACTTGCAAGACACGTTGTATTGGATTGGACAGATCGCGTCGAGCATGGGCGGGGATACCCGCGGCGTGGGCAACTTGCTTGCCCTGCAGGGTTTCAACGTGATGCGATCGCTGGTGACGGGGATCGGCGCGGCGGTGTGTGTGATTGGTCTGGCGGGCAGCGCGACGCCTGAGATGTTGTCAAAGTGGATTCATCGCAGCATCTATGTGCTGTGCGCGATCTGCGTGCTCTTGGCGATGGCGTGGCCTATGTCGCTGATTCGAGATGCGCTGATGAGTGGGCAGACGCCGTGAGTGGGGCCGAGGCGAATGACGCGCTGCGGGTGTTTCTGGCGGAGCGGGACGAGCCGTGTCCGCAGTGTGGGTACAACTTGCGCGGGCTTACGGCGGCGGTGTGTCCAGAGTGCAGGACCCAACTCGCCGTTCAAGTGTTTGCGGCGCGGGCGCAGCGGCGTGTGCTGACTACGGGCGCGATGGCGATCTCAATGGGAGTGTCGATTCCGCTGAGTGTACTGGGGTTGTTTATATACGCGGCGCTGCGAGGCGGGAGAATGGTTTGGTTTGCCGGCTCGACTCTGGGAGAGCGGATAGCGAACGGGTTCGCTCTTCTCAGTTGCGTCGCGCT
>DATGWV010000182.1:0-3115 GCA_035299305.1 Phycisphaerales bacterium
GGGTCTGGCGCTGGCGGGGCAGCGGTTTGCGCCGGATGTGATCGCGGTGCAGGAAATGAACAACGCGAGTGCGCTGGCGAACCTGGTGACGACGCTGAACACGGCGAGCGGCAGCCCGGGGGATTGGGCGTCGGCTCCGTACATCGACAGCCCGGCGTATGGCGACGCTGAGAACAACCTGGTGTATCGCACGAGCCGGTTTCAGTTGATCGCGACGACGACCATCGCATTGGGGAGCACGGCCACGAACAACCAGCCGCGGAACACGTACCGGTATGACTTGCGACCGGTGGGGTACAGCGCGCCGCAGTCGGTGGTTGCGATTTACAGCATTCATATGAAGGCGGGGAGCGCGAGCTCGGACAATGCGCGTCGACTGGTGGAGTCGGAGCGGATTCGTTCCAATGCGGAAGGCGTGAACACGAACGGTCCGGGGACGGCGCTGCCTGCGGGGTACAACTTCATTGTTGCGGGCGACATGAACATGCAGAGCTCGACGCAGACGAGCTATGTGGAGCTTGTGGGCAGTCAGGCGAACAACGCGGGGCAGTTCTTTGACCCGATCAACACGCCTGGCAGTTGGAACAACAGTGCGGCGTTCCGGTTCATTCACACGCAGGACCCGGCGGCAGCCGGCGGCGGGGGCATGGATGACCGGCACGATCAGATTTTGATCAGCAGCAGTCTGCGCGACGTGGCGGGGTGGCACTACATCGGGTCCAACTCGCTGAGTTTCAGCACGAGCACGTGGAATGATCCGAATCACACGTATCGCTGCTGGGGCAATGACGGCAGCACGTACAACCTCGCATTGGCGACGACGGGCAACACCATGGTTGGACCGGCGATTGCGCAGGCACTGATCAACTGTGCGACGACTGCGGGCGGGCACTTGCCGGTGTATGCGGACTTCCGTGTGCCGGCGAAGGCAAGCGTGAGCAGCACGACGCTGAACTTTGGAACGGTGACGCAGGGGAGCGCGGCGCCGCAGCAGGTGCTGACGGTGACGAACACGGGTGACGTCGCGCTGTTTGGCGCGAATGGCATCGACACGCTTAACTACAACCTGCCTGCGGCGAGCGGCTTTTCGGTGCCGGTTGCGAACTTCATCGAGCCGCCGGGCGGCAGCGGTGTGTCGCATGTGATCTCGATGCCGACGGCAACGGTGGGGACGAAGAACGCGACGCTCGTGATTGTGACGGATTCGCCCGAGCAGCCGACGCTGGTGGTGAACTTGACGGGCGTGGTGGTGCCGCCGAATCAGCCGCCCAATGCGAACGCGGGGAACGACATCACGGTGACGGACAGCGACAACTCGGGCGCGGAAGTGGTGATGCTGAACGGCACGGCGAGCACGGACGATGGAACGATCGTGCTGTATGAGTGGCTGAACGGGCCGACGCTGCTGGGGACGGGCTCGACGCTGAGCACGAGCCTGCCGGTGGGCGCGACGACGGTGACGCTGCGCGTGACGGACAACAACAGCGCGACAGACACCGACACGGTGCTGGTGACGGTGAACCCTGGCGTGATTGCCTGCGACGGGATCGACTTCAACCAGAACGGCATCTTCCCGGAGGATCAGGACGTTGTGGACTTCTTCAACGTGCTGGCGGGCGGGACGTGCCCGTATAACGATCCGTGCGACATTGACTTCAACAACAACGGCGTCTTCCCTGAGGACCAGGACGTTGTGGACTTCTTCAATGTGCTGGCGGGCGGCGAGTGCCCGTAAAGCGGCCGGGGAAGCCTGAGCGATGTGAAGATGACAAGCGGGTTGGCGGGAGGTATAATCACCTCCCGCCGATTCGATGGCGGGACTGCGGCACGGCTTGTGAGAGCGTGTTGTCAGGACAATGTGATTGGGCGATTGGCGCAGTTGGCTAGCGCGCTTCCTTGACATGGAAGAGGTCATTGGTTCAAGTCCAATATCGCTCACTTGAGAACACCCGCGTTTTACGTGGGTGTTTTTTGTTGCGCGGCGGGAGAGGTGGGTGTTCTTCACCCGTGTCGGGGAAGTGTGAGCTTTTTTACCGGATCGCTCGAATTCGTGAACACCGGCGGTGTCGCTTTGCGTTAGTTGATGTGACAGACGGGCGCATTGCGCGACGCGTCTGCCTCTTTGTGTGCGGTCCATAGGGGGTTCGCACCACGTGCCGCTTGCGATAATCGCGAGCGGCATTTTTCTTTGGTTGTGGTGCGCGGGGCAGTTGTACAGTCAGTTGCGTGAAGAGTGATGATGTGCAGTCCGGGGCGCGGGGTGAGGGCGAGCAGGCTCTTGATCAAGAGATACTGGCGGAGTTGTATCGCGAACTGCGGGCGGCGGCGCGGTCGCACATTCATCGGACGGACAATCACGACCTGATGGGAGCCACCACGCTGGTGCATGAGGTGGTGGTCAAGTTGAATCCGCAGCGGCTGCGCGGGATGGACAAAGTCCACGTGTGGCGGCTTGCGGGGCGGGCGATGCAGCAGGTCGTAATCGACCGAGCGCGCGAGCGTGATGCGCTCAAGCGCGGCGGTGCGGTGCGGCGCGTGACGATGGACGATGTAGACGTGCCCGACATGAAGCCCGGCATGGATGCGGCGGGGCTGGAGATGATCACGCGCGCGCTGGAGGAAGTTGCGGCGGGAGGGGGCGAGGGCAACGATGCCGCGGAAGTGTTTCGACTGCGATTTTTCGCAGGCATGACGCATGAGCAGGCGGCACGGGCGCTGGGGATGAGTGAGTCGAGCGTGCGGCGGCTGCTGCTGTTTGCGCGGGCGTCGATTCGGCGAGTGATTGAAACGCGAGGATGGACCGATGGAGCATGACACGCGAAGCGGCGATGTGACGCAGCATGGACAACTGGCGACGCTGACGAGCGTCGCGGATGCGCTGGCGTGTTGGGAGGCGCTGGAGCCGGCATCGCGCGAGACGTGGCTGGCGGAATTGGCTAAGGCGCAGCCTCGCGTGGCGGCGGAGGTTGAATCGCTGTCGCGATTTGTGCGGACGGGGGATGGGCTGGAAGAACCGGCCGGGCCGCTGGTGATGGCGGTGGATGCGGGGCGCATGCCTCGCGTTGGCGACGCGGTGGGGGAGTACACGCTCATGCGCGTGATTGGGGCGGGCGGG
>DATGWV010000183.1:0-15633 GCA_035299305.1 Phycisphaerales bacterium
GCGGGAGGGCGAGCCATGGAACATCATCTTGCTCGCGAGCGTTCCCCGTCGCCGCCAGCAGCGTCCATACCGACTTCCCCATGTTCCGCCCTCGCGGCTGCCTCCATGAGGCAACCAGCCGAACAGGCGTCCGCTCACTGACGATCTGGACTGCCTTGCAGTTTTGCCGACGGTCGCTCACGCCCCGCTTCGTCGGCAGGGCCGACTCGGGCAACTGCTCAACATCCACGGGCTGCCAGCCCGGCTGATGTGGAAATGCCATGTCGGCGCTCGTCTCGTCTGCCTCGGAGAACTTTTCCCACAACGCCTGTTGGTCGCTCTCTGACAGCGCGTGCTTGCCGTCGATGGGTCCGGCGTACAAACCGCGGCTGTGGATCCTCGTCAATGCCGACAACCACGGCAATCGGGATATCGCCGTGCCGCCTCCATCTTCGCCCGCGAACGGCCTCTCGCGTGTTTCCGGGTGCCAAGGCCTGCCGCCGTCCGACGCCGTGTACAGGAAGAACCGCCCGCAGGCCGAAAGTCTGCAATACCGCGCTCGAAATCGCTTCGTCGTCCAAGCGCCGGGGGTCAATTCGCCCGATCCCAAATTCCACGCCAAGACCTGATGCCATGTGCGGTCGCCCTGAACGCGCACAACGACGCCCGCGAGCTTTGCGTCGCGAGCAGGAAAAATGCTCAAAGTCCCGGCCATGTGAAAGGGTACCCCAAAGCCTCCCCGCTTCGTCGCCCCACCAACTTGCCAGTGCCTGTATACTGCCTTCATGGCCAGCATCTGCTTCTACTTCGAGGTCCACCAGCCCCACCGCCTGCGTCGCTACAGCGTCTTTGATCAAGACCCCTTCTACTTCGACGACACCAAGAACGGCGAGATCTGCAAGAAGGTCGCCGACAAGTGCTATCGCCCGGCGACTCGGCTCATCCTCGACCTCGTGAAGCGCCACAAAGGCAACTTCCGCGTCAGCTACGCCATCACGGGAACCGTGCTCGACCAGCTCGAGCGCTGGGCACCCGACGTCATCGCGACCTTCCAAGAACTCGCGAAAACCGGCTGCTGCGAATTCGTGGGCGAGACCTACTTCCACTCGCTCAGTGCTCTCTACTCGCGCGTCGAGTTTGACGAGCAGGTGCAGATGCACACCAACAAAATCCAGGAGCTCTTCGGCCAGACGCCCCGCGTCTTCCGCAACACCGAGCTCATCTACAACAACGATCTCGCCTGGCACGTCAGCAACATGACCGACAAAGACGGCAACCGCCGCTTCAAGGGCATGCTGTGCGAAGGCGTCGATCGCCACTTGGGCTTCCGCAAACCTACGTACGTCTACGCACCGCCGGGCAAGCCCATCGGCCGCGACAACAAGCCCTTTGGCGTCCTCCTCAAGAACTACCGCCTCAGCGATGACATCGCCTTCCGCTTCAGCAACCGCGGCTGGGCCGAGTGGCCGCTCAGCGCCGAAAAGTTCGCTCAGTGGGTCAACCAGATCAATGGCGACGGCTACCTCTGCAACCTCTTCATGGACTACGAAACCTTCGGCGAACACCAGTGGGCCGACACCGGCATCTTCGAGTTCTTGAGCGCCCTGCCCGAGAAGGTCTTCGACGTCGCCAAGAAAGCCAACGGCGAAACTGAAAACCACTTCATCACCCCCAGCATGGCCTTCGACCAGTTCGCCCCCGTGGGTGAGTACGACGTGCACGACTACATCAGTTGGGCCGACACCGAGCGCGACCTCTCCGCCTGGCGCGACAACGCCATGCAGCACAACGCCCTCAACGAAACCTTCGGCCTCGAGAAGGCCGTGAAGGACGCCTATCAAAAGGCCATGATCGCCGGCGACCAGAAACAACGCCACGACGCCTGGCACCTGCTCAACGACTGGCGCAAACTCACCACCAGCGACCACTTCTACTACATGTGCACCAAGTACTTCGCCGACGGCGACGTCCACAAGTACTTCAGCCCCTACGACAGTCCCTACGACGCCTATATCAACTTCATGAACGTCCTCGACAACCTCCGCACGCGTCTTGATGTCGTGACCTCGCCCCAATCACAAACCGTGACGCGCTGATCGTGAAGCAGTTGTCAGTGCCGTGCGTCGCTGCATCAGCACGCTGTGCGGCTCCACATACTGTGCACGCACATGCTGTCATCATCTGAACATCGCATGAACCCAGCTGACCCCGCTCAACTCGCTCCGCATGTGAAAGGTCGTCGCATCGTCATCGGCGTGGCAGGCGGCATCGCCGTGTACAAAACCTGCCACGTCGTGAGTCGGCTCGCGCAAGCCGGCGCGCACGTTACGGTGCTCATGACCGAGAATGCCACGCGATTTGTGACGCCGCTCACGTTTCAAGCGCTCAGCGCCAATCCCGTCTACACCAGCGCGTGGGAGCACGTCGAGAGCAAAGACCCGCAGCACATTTCGCTCGCGCGCGACGCGTTGCTCGCGCTTGTCGCGCCGTGCACCATGGACTGCATGGCCAAACTCGCGCACGGCTTTACGGAAGATATTGTGACGCTGGTGCTGAGCGCGATCGACCGCTCGAAGACCCCCGTGCTGCTTGCGCCCAGCATGAACGATGCGATGTGGAGCCAGCCGTCCACGCAGCGCAACTTGCAGACGCTGATCGCCGACGGCTTTCAGATCGTGGGCCCGGGCGAAGGCTGGCAAGCGTGTCGCACCACAGGCACAGGCCGCATGAGCGAACCCGACGTGCTGCTTGCGGAAATCGCCAAGCGATTTGGCGCGAAGTGATCGTGAACATCGCCGAGCTCAACTGCCTCGCGGCGCAACCACCACGCGGCGCTTGAGGTCAGGCACCCACGTGCCGCCCGGCTGTTCAACCGTGATGGCAAAGAGCGCGACCCGCCCCACTGCGATGCCGGGCGTGATGGGAACGATCACTTCGCCATCGGCAGTCGCGTTGAAGACGCCGCCCGAAACCTTCTGCTCCATGCCGCGTTCATCAATCACCCAGACCTGATACTGCTCCTTGGCAGGGTCATTGGGCTTGAGTCCGACAAACCGCAGATAGCCGGTCTCCAGACGATCATTCCACACGACATCGCCCGTGATGTTGGGCTGTTCCGCCGCCGGTGCGCCGTCCAAGTTGAAGGGCGCCCACGCGACGCGAATCGTGTCAGGCACTTCGAGCAGCTTCGTGCGATTCTGCTGCGCAATGGCCGGGTCCATCGGCGCTTCGAGCTTCGCGATAGTCAGCTTCGCGTCATCCAGCAGGCGTGCGTTCTCCGCAGCCTTCGACGTCGCATCGGCCAGTTGCTGGGCCAACTGCGTGTTGCGCTGCGCCGCCGCCAGCACCTGCGCGTCCTTGTCTCGCAGTTCGCCCGTGCGCGTCGTGAGGTCACGGGCCAGGCTCTCGATGTGCGCGTTCGCGCGTGCCAGCACCGTCGCGTTCTCACTCACGCGCGTTTCCAGCAGCTTCACCTGCTCGCGCGCCGCAGTGAGTTCGCTCGATCGCGCCGACAGCCGCCCGCTAAGCAGCGCGACCGACACCGCCGCCGCCAGCACCGCCGCCGCCGCGACCGCCCACGGGAACATCGACGTCTTCTCGACCTTGGTAATGGGCAAAGGCCCGGCCGTCGCGTCGCGCTCGGCCATCAACTGTTCATCCATCGCGGCGTCCAGCCGGCTCGCGATGGTGTTTGACAAGTTGGCAGGCATCTGCTCGCTCGGCGCAGCCGCACGGTGCAGCGCAGCCGCCGCGACCTCTTCAGGCAGCGCAGGCCACACGTCAACGGGCTTGCCCGCGCCCACCGCCGCGTCAATCGCGGCGATGTCGCGCCCGCCATCACGGGCACCATCACGATTCATCTGCGGGGTCTGGTCGCTCATACGACAGTCCCCCTTTCGTTTCGCGCGTCACTTCGCGTCAGCCGATCGCGCAGCGTCGCCAAGCCACGATAGATATGACTCTTGACCGTGCCCAAGGGCATCGACAGATGCCGCGAGATCTGATCGTGCGTCAAGCCTCGCACCACCGACAGCAGAAGCACCGTGCGCTCCTCCTCTATCAGCGTCGCGAATTGCTCGCGCGCGATCTTCGCATCGTGCGAGCGCTCCGCCACGCCGTCGCCTCGCAAACTCGTTTGCACGTCCGCATCCGCGACCAGCGTCACGCGCCGCGTCTGCTCACTGCGATAGCGATCGATCAGTCGACGACGCGCGACCACCGCGACGAACTGTTCTTCATCGCCGAACCGCGCGTCGTACATGTGCGCTTTTTTCCACAAGTGAATGAACACATCCTGTGCCGCATCCTCGGCATCCGCCTGCGAACTCGCGAACGTCCGCACCAGCGACCACACCAAGGGCCCGAAGCGATCCAACATGGCGCGCGTGGCGGCTTTGTCGCCTGCCGCGACCCGCGCAAGGATGCCGGGTTGATTGATGCCGGTCGCCATGATCAACGATGCAAGTCTATTCACGGATGACAATCTACCGCGAGCAAATACCCGGCTCGTGAAATCACCGTGAATTACTCTTCATCCGCCCCCCTGATGTGAGCAGACGCAATTTTCTTGCAAGATTGTCAACCGCCCGCGTACCGCGGACGTTGATCGGACTGAGGAATTTGAGAACCGCAGCGCGAGCTGGGCCGCCTTGTGGCGTTGCCTCCGTTATCGCCTGCCAACCCAAACTGAGAGGTCCACTATGCGTCTTTCCACCATCATGCTCGCCGCACTTGCTGTCATGACTGCCGGCGTCGCCAACGCCGAGCTCGTCTATGGCGTCACGCAGCAGAATCGTCTTGTCTCCTTCAACAGCAACGCCCCGGGCTCGATTCTCACGGGCATCAGCATTCAGGGCCTGCAAGTCAATGAAGACATCCTGGGCATGGACATCCGTCCCGCAACGGGCCAGCTCTACGCCATCGGCAGCAGCAATCGTCTCTACACGATCAACGCCTTGACGGGCCAAGCCACGCAGGTCGGCGGCGTTTTCGCCAACCCGCTCAACGGCTCGTCGTTCGGCTTCGACTTCAACCCCACCATCGACCGCATCCGCGTGGTGAGCAACGCCAACAACAACTACGTGCTCAACCCCGACACCGGCGCGCAGACCATCGCCACGCCGCTCTTCTACCAAGCGGGTGATCCCAACTTCGGCGCTGATCCCAACGTCGTCCACAGCGCGTACACCAACGCCTTCCCCGGCGCAACCACCTCGCAGCTCTACGGCCTCGATACCGGCCTCGACATTCTCGTCACGCAGGCCAACAGCGCGGGCACGCTGGGCACAGTCGGCCCCGTCGGCGCCGACCTCACCGAACTTGGCGGCTTTGACATCAGCGGCGCATCAGGCACCGCCTACGCCATCGTCCGCGACAACGCCCAGATCCGCTCGATGCTCTGGACCATCAACCTGCAGACCGGCGCTGGCAGCTTCGTCGGCCAAATCGGCGGCGGCGAAATCATCACCGCCATGACCGTCGTGCCCGCGCCCAGCAGCGCGCTGGCTCTGGCCGCCGCAGGCCTGATTGCCGCCCGCCGCCGGCGCGCGTAATGAACTTCGCGACGCAGATAACGTCCCGAAAAACCGAGTCGAGTGAGTTTGAGCACGCGAAGGTCCTCCGCCTTCGCGTCGCTCATTTCAGCAAGATGCCAACCGCAGACCAGCCGCTATAATCCGCCCCATTCGGAGAGGTGCCAGAGCGGTTGAATGGGCTAGTCTCGAAAACTAGTATGGCCTCCGGGTCATCGGGGGTTCGAATCCCCCCCTCTCCGCTTCAAGCAGCCCTTGCGAATGCAAGGGCTGTTTTCATAAGCACGAGCGCGAAAGAGACTGCCCGAACCGCGTGCCCAGCTACCGGATGTTGTCTCGGCACGCCAGTTTCGAGCGCGTCCAGCATACCGCTTCTCGTGCCTTCGAGTCGCGAAAATCGTTATCTCAGCGAGCTCTCGGCTTCGCACTCCAACGCGTAACGCCTGTGCGTCGTCCCGCGTGGGCGCTATGCACTTCCACACACAACAACCGCGGAACAAAAAGTTCAGCCTTCCGCAGCTCGCTCTACGCACTAATACACGAACCCGACTCGACACAAGGACTTCAGCTATGAAACTCGCCCTGACGCTCATCGCCCTCAGCCTCGCCGCGCCCGCTTTCGCGCAGTCCGCCATCGACACCACCAACAAGTTCTCGTGGAGCGAAAATTGCGGCTGGATGAACTGGCGTGATGCTGGCAATCCGCAAGCCTCGGCGGGCGTCACCATCGGACCCACGGGCCGATTCCTCGCTGGCTTTGTCTGGGCAGAGAACATCGGCTACATCAATCTGGGCGACGGCACGCCGGCGAACGGCGCGAGCTACGCCAACACAACCGGCACTGACTTCGGCGTCAACATCGACGTCAACAGCGGCGCGCTCACCGGCTTGGCATGGGGCGAAAACGTCGGCTGGATCAACTTCTCCGCTGGCGCACAAGCTGGACCGCTCTTCGCCGCACGCATCAGCGTCGACGCGCCCCGCCGCGTGCACGGTTACGCCTGGGGCGAGAACATCGGCTGGATCAATCTCGATGTGTTGGAAGAAGGCAAGTACGTCGCCTTCGCCGGCACAGGCGGCTGCGATGACATCGACTTCAACAACAACACCGTCTTCCCCGAAGACCAGGACGTCATCGACTTCTTCAACGTCCTCGCAGGCGGAACATGCCTCTAACGGTGGCCCGCCCCTCCGGGTTGGCCGCATGCCAACGCTGAACACATCACAAAACGCGACAAGAGGCCCGTTTTCAACGGGCCTCTTGTCTTTCCACAACCACACTGCTCAACCACCACAATTCACAAGCCTATTCCCCGCCGCTCAACGCACTGACTGCTGATGGACACGTCCCTCTCCAACCTCGTCCTCGCGACCGCTCCTGTCATCGTCCCCACATGGGTGCGCGTCATCCTGTGGTCCGCCATCGCCGTCGCATTTCTCATGGCGCTGGGCATCGGCATCGCGCTGCTCGCAGGCAACAACAGCAGCACAGCTCAACTCTGGCGCTACTTCCTCACCGGCTTCGGGCTCACGCTGCTCGTGCAAGGCGGCTATCTCCTCGCGCCCTTCGCGATCGGCCGCAACTGGTGGCTCTGGGCGTTCATCTGGATGCTGCCCGTCGTCGCGCTCGCGATCATGTCGATGTCCGTCCCGGTCCTGGGCGCAATCAAGTGGACCCGGCCCGACGGCGCGAGCGGCTGGAAGACCATCGCGAGCATCGGCTGGTTCGCCGCCATCGGCTTCGCACTCTACATCACGCCGCCCGTGCTCATGTGGCTCTACCGACCCGCTTCCCCCACCGCGACACCGTGACTGAGTGCACGCCGCACCGCGTGTCGATCACCCGATTCTCGCCCGGCTGACCCCCATCACTCTTGCCCACACATCGCCCGATACCTCGCCCCGTTCCGCCACATCGATCAATCTCCCTACCCTCATGCATGCGAGCGATTATCACTGGTCAGATCGGCATGGACAAGAAGCCCTACCTCGACGCCGTCGCGCGATTCGCGGGTGAACAGGGCGAAGCGATCTCGATGTATCACGTCGGCGACATGATGTATCGCGAAGGCCCCGACGTCCGCCCCGGCAAGATTCTCGATCTGCCCCTCTCGCGCCTCAACTCGCTTCGCCGGGCCGCCTTCAAGGACGTCATCAGCGAAAGCCGCGACGCTCAGAACATCATCGTGAACACCCACGCCACCTTCCGCTGGCGGCATGGCCTCTTCAGCGCGTTTGACTACGACCAGATCGCCGCCCTCAAGCCCGATGTCTTCATCGCCCTCGTCGACAACATCGAAGTCGTGAGCGATCGCCTGCACCGCGAACACGACATCGACGCCACGCTCAAGGACTGCATGGTCTGGCGCGAAGAGGAAATTCTCGCGACCGAACTCATGAGCAAGGCCATCCCGGGCAGCCAGTTCTACATCATGGCTCGCGGCCGCCACGTCTCCACCACGCGCACCATGTTCCGCCTGGTCTGCCGGCCCAACATGAAGAAGGTCTATCCCTCCTTCCCCATGAGCCACGTGGTCGACATGCCCGACGTCCTCGCCGAGATCGACGCCTTCCGCGCCTCGCTCGCCGAGCACTTCATCACCTTCGATCCGGGTGACGTTGACGAAAAACTCCTGCTCGACCGCGCCATCCTCGCCGCGAAGGAAGGCAAGGACTACCTCGACGTCACGCCTCACAGCTACGGCGGCAGCAAAAACCTCAGCGGCCCGCCCATCCGCGTCCGCGTGCGCGAAGTCCTCGACATCGCAGGCGACGTCGACGGCCAAATCTACATGCGCGACTTCAAGCTCGTTGACCAGAGCGACATGATCGTCAGCTACATCCCCGAACTCCCGGGCGGCATCCCAGGCCTCTCCAGCGGCGTCGAACGCGAACTGCACCACGCCTTCGAACACACCAAGGAAGTCTTCGTCGTCTGGAAGCCCAAGAAGGCGCCCAGCCCCTTCATCACCGAGACCGCAACCAAGATCTTCGCCAGCACCCACGAAGCCCTCACCTACTTCGAGCAAAACGGCTACTTCGGCGAACGCAATCTGTTCGGGCACTAAGCCCGTTCCATCAACGCCACGCGCGAGCATTCAGTAAATTGTCTACGTGCCTGCCCATTTTCAATTGTGGCGGCGTGGCAACATTGGTAGGATGATGCTCATCCTCGTGGTCGCCGAAAGGGGTTTGCCATGCATGTTGTCGCTCTGAACCGTCCCGGACATCTTCTCGCGGGCTTGTTGTCACTTGTCGCAGGAACCGTCGCAACCGCTCAACCGACGTTCGAGACCCTCCCCGTCAATCAGCCCAGTGCAGTCAACATCCTCGGCACGGTCGTCACGCGGTCAGGCCAGCGCGTGCAGTTGAGCGGCAGCGTCACAAGCTTTCCTGCGATGCTGACAGACATCAGTGACAACGACCTCGTCATGATTTCTCCCGGCGCCGGAAAGTGGCTCGCCGGAACCTGGACGCAACTGCTTGGATATCCATTCAACCCGTGCGGCGGAAACCCCATCTGCGACATCTTCTCGGAAACACAGCCCGAAAAGTGTGATTCGCTTGGCGCAAACGTTCTGGGACTGACGCTTTCGCCCCAGACTTCCTGCCAGTGGAACGTCACCAGTTGGAACGCCCGCGGCACGCTCGTCGGTTTCTTTTGGGGGAGCGACATTCGATGCGAAGGATCCACTCCAAAGGCGATCAGCGGAGATGGCAAGGCGGTGGCCGGTGTCTACTCCGGCTCGCGGCTCAATACACAAACCGCGTGGACCAAGCGAATCTCCGGACAGACGCTGGTCAGCCGGTCCTCCGGTTTCGCATACTTTGCCGGCATGAACGCACGCGGAGATCGGATGGCTGTGACCACGGCTTCACCCGTCTCTGGCATTCTCATCAATGGCGTGGTCGACGCCAACAGCGTCATCCTCTCCATCCCAAACCAACTGACCATCAACGGCATGTCGGAAAACGAACGATGGATCACGGGGTATCGCTACACCCCGCAACTCGAAAAAATCGCTTGGGTGCGAGGCCCTGACGGCGAAATCGTCGACCTCAGCGTGTACCTCGCTCAGCGTGGCATCACGGCTGCATCCGGCTGGACCTTGAACGAAGTGAATGACATCGCGCGCGATGCCTCGTACATCGTCGGCTCCGGACGCGACCCCAGCGGTACGCCCCGAGCATGGCGCGTGGGCTTGTGCGCGCATCCGCATCGCTTCGCCCAAACCACCGACGCCTCCCTCACCCCGCGCTGGCAGCAGGCGCTCACGTGGAACGGCCAAGTCGCGACGTTCATCGGCTTTGGTGGTCGCGACGCAACTGGCGCGTTCAACAACAACACCGTCCGCTGGAACGGCAGTGCGTGGCAAACGCTTGCGCTTGCAACTGCGCCCGCCGCTCGCGCCGATCATGCCATGGCCACCGACATGACGGGCAACAGCTACCTCTTCGGCGGCCAGACGCAAGCCGGCGTCACGCTCAATGACTGCTGGAAGTTTGACGGCGCCACATGGTCACAGATCACGTCCGTCACACCCCCGCCCGCCACCGGCGGTCACGCCATGTCGCTCGACATCGCACGCGATCGCATCGTCATGTTCGGCGGCTTCACCAACACTTCCGGCACCTTCGCCTACTCGGGCGACACCTACGACTTTGACTCCGCTACCAACACCTGGACTCTGCGCCAGACCAGCGGCCCCGCGCCGCGCTTCGCGCACGCGATGGCCTACGACCCCATTCGGCGTCTCACCGTCCTCTTCGGCGGTTACAACAGCGACTCGCAGCACTTGGGCGACACCTGGGTCTGGAGCGGTCAGGGCAGCTGGGTCCAGCTCGTCGGTCCGGGCCCGTCAGCACGCTACTACAGCTCGCTGCAGTGGGACCCATCGCGCCAAGGTCTGCTGCTCACCGGCGGCCGCGACGCATCGGGCGTGCTTGCCGATCAATGGGTTCTCACCGCCGCCGGCTGGCAGCAGCTCAGCGAGCCTTTCCCCGGCGGCGCAGTGTGGACGCACGCCGCTGCGACCGCGCCCATGGGCGACATGATCATCGCCGGCGGCTCCGCTGCCGACTTCGTTGTGAAAGATGACACCTTCGTCTCCACACGCGACCCGCTCATCACGCAGCAGCCTCAGCCGCAGGTGACATACGCAGGCCAGACCGCGATTTTCACTGTCGCTGCCACCGGCGGCTCCATCGACTATCGCTGGGAACGCAACGGCGTCAGCATGAGCGACGACGCACGCATCAGCGGCACGACTACACCCACGCTCACCATCACCAACGTGCAGCCAGGCGACATGGGCCTCTACCGCGTGCGTGTGATGAACTGCGCAAGCGTCATCCGCTCCAGCGAAGCATCGCTCGACGTCGCCGCCTGCGACAGCATCGACTTCAACAACAACGGCGTCTTCCCCGAAGACCAGGACGTCGTCGACTTCTTCACCGTCCTCGCCGGCGGCAGCTGCGCCACCTGCAGCGACATCGACTTCAACAACAACCAGGTCTTCCCCGAAGACCAGGACGTCATCGACTTCTTCAATGTCCTCGCAGGCGGCACGTGCCCCTAACGGTGGCCCGCCCCTCCGGGGCCGCCGGATTCCAGCACTGAACGAACTCAAGAGATCGCCGCAATCCCGCAAAAAGTCACTCGTACCACCCATCCCCGCCCGCCCTCACACCAACCTCCCCCCCACCACCACACACTCACCCACCTCCTCCTGCACCGCCGCCAGCGCCTTGCGCACGCGCTCCATCGTCCATTCCACCTTCTTCGGCGCTGGCACCACAAACAAGCAGCTCCCCGACCCCGTCACATGCGCGGGCGTGCGGCAGATGCTGCTCACCGTCGTCGCGAGTTTGCCCAGCCGCGGCTCAACACTGAACGCCGGCTTCGCAAGATCGTTGAACAGATCATCAGTGTCAACCGCGCCCGCTTTGATCGCTCGCTCCACGCGCCCGCGCACCATCGTCTCGCGCGGACCAGTCGTCCGTTCGCGCCCCTTGTTCCCCGCCAGCGCGCGCTCAATCTCATGATCGCGCATCTCCTTCGCGCGCACTTCGTCAAACACCTTGTACACCTGCCCCGTCGCGCACCCAAATGGCGGCATGATCAAAATCACATCCCCCGCCAGCGCATCCACACGTTCAATCGCTTCACCCAGTCCACCCACAATCGCCGGACGCGGCGCATTCGGTTCCGCATCCCCTTCATGCGAATCCACAAAGAACGCCACATCACTCCCCAGCGTCATCGCAATCGCGTGCAGGTCCTCATCACTCACGTCCAGCGCAAACAGTTCGCGCGTCGCGAGCAGCGCCGCCGCCGCATCGCTGCTGCCCCCGCCCAGCCCGCCGCCAACCGGTATGCGCTTCTCGAGTCGCATGGTGACGGGCAGACTCTTCCCCACGAGCGCTTCCAGCGCGCGATGCGCCCGCACCGCCAAATCACTATCCAGCGGCCAATCCACAATGCTCGCCCGCGGCGCATCGCTCGCCCACGAAATGTGATACGCGCTCGCTCCCTTCGCCTTCTCCACCGTCAGCGTGTCCGCGAGATCAATCGCATGAAACCACGACAGAATCGGGTGATAGCCCGCCTTGGGATTCTCCGCAGGCAACGCATTGCCCACGCTGAGCATCAAGTTGAGTTTGGCGCACGCGCGACGAGTGACTTGCATGATGATTGGTAGGCGTGCGGGTCGCGATTCGCGAGGCAGACGCGCGAAATGCCCACATATAGTGCAAGATGGCGCGTCCGAAAGGCAGCGACAAACCCACGCCCGCAGCAAAGCCCAAACGCCGCTGGCTCACGTGGCTGCTGGGCACCGTCGCCCTCGGTGCCGGCGCGTACTGGCTCGCGACCGATTCCTTCGTCACGCGCCTCGTCGTCACCGGCGCAATTGGTGACGCCATCGGTGCTGACGTCTCCGCCACAAGCGTCCGCGTCACCCCGGGCGGCAGCGTCACCATGCAAGGTGTCAGCGTCCGCGCGCCAGGCGTCAAAGGCACTGCAGGCGAACTCGCTCGCGTCGAACGCATCGACGCCTCCGTCGATCTCGGCAAGTGCATCACCGGCACGCCTTGGGTCCACAGTGCCGTCCTTGATCGTCCCACCATCCGCATCAGTCGCGCCACCGACGACGGCGCGGTCAACGTCGCGGGCCTCGCGAAGACCCGCCGCGATCCTTCATCGACCGCGCCCAAGCTTGGCGAGACTTTCAAAATTCCCGACCTGCGCGTACAGCAAGGCGTCATCGAAGTCGGCGAACACATCTCCGCCACCGGCGCGTACTCCGTGCTCAAACAGATGAACGTCTCCGGTCAGGTTGAGCAATCCGCCGAAGGCGACGCCAGCGTGCTCAGCTTCCGCCAAGACAACGCCACGGGCGACGCGCTAGTCGTGCGAGGCCGCATCTGGGACGAAGGCGTCTCCGTCGCGCTCCAAGGCCTCGATCTCACCGCCCTCACGCCCGAGAGCACCCCCACCGCCACGCGCGAACTCTTCCGCCAGACCGCCCTCGAAGGCAAAGTGCCCGAAGCCACGCTCACCTATCTCTTCGCCGGCACGTGGGAAGGTCAACTCAAACTCGACAACGTCGCCATCACGCTGCCTCTCAACGTGCAGCCCGATGAAGACCCCGACGGCAACCCCCTGCCCGTGCCCGAAAGCGAAAGAGGCAAGCTGCTGCGCATGCACGGCACCACCGGCACCATTCGCCTCGCCAGCGACGGCGTGAGCGGTGACATCAGCGGCCAACTCGAAGCACTTCCCTATCGCGTGACGTTCACCAGCGCGGGCCCTTCACCCAACGCCGCGTGGACCATGACGCTGACGAGTAACAACGTCGTCATCCAACGTCAGCCCGCGATTCTCAAGTTCGCGCCGGGACTGGTCCGCCGTCGCCTGCGAGACTTCTCCGATCCTCAAGGCTCCGTCGACGCCACCGTCACCATCGCGCGCAGCGCTGTGACGCAAGACACTCCGACGCCCGATCTCAAAGTCAGCGGTGCAATCACCCTCAACGGCCTCACCGCAGCCTTCCACAAGTTCCCGTATCAATGGAAGAACATCCGCGGCACCGTCGTCTTCGACGACCAATCCGTGCGCTTCGACAACATCACAGGCTCCTCTCCCAGCGGCGCAACCATCAGCGCAACCGGCAGCTTCGTCCCTCCCACCGACGACGCCAAAGTCGAAATCAACGTCCGCGCCATGCAGATTCCAACTGACGACCGCCTCGAAGCCGCCATGTACGCGCGAGGCCTCGAAGACGTGCTGCCGCAACTGTTCTCCAAAGAGCAATACGAACGCTTGCTCGCCGCCGGGCTCATTGTCTCCAGCGACACCCACGCCAAAGCCACCGCCGCGCTCGCGACCCTCGAAAGCAATGGCCGCAGCGACAGCGACGAAGCCCGCGAGCAACGCCGCATCGTCAATACGCCCGTCTTCGATGTGGGCGGTCGTCTCGACGTGGGCGTGCGCATCTGGCGCGAGTTCGGCCCGCAAGGTGAATGGTTCGACGAAGTCAACATCGCCCTGCCCGACGTGGGCGTGCTGCTCGACGTGCTCCCGTACCCCATGCGTGCTCGCAACGTCACCATCACGCAGGCCAACAACGTCGCCACGGTTTCAGGGGGCACATACACAGGCCTGCGAGGCGGCGACATCGCCATCGGCGCACTCGTCGACTTCGACAAGATTCGCAAGGCGGGCGGCGAGTTTGTCCCCGACGTTGACGCCACCGCGCAGAACGTTCCCACCGACGATCTGCTGCTTTTCGCCCTCCCCAGCGTCGGCGCCGAAGGTGAAAAGCGCCCGCTCAGCACATGGCTCGCGCCGCTGCAACCGCAAGGCACCGTCAAAGCCAGCGCCGAGCTTCGCCTGGGCGACAAAGGCACCACGCTCTACGACATTAAGACGTGGTACACCGGCGCGATGCAGCCCCGCAGTGAAATGGGCGAGTCGCGCATCGCGATGAACAACGCGCAAGCAACCGTCCGCGTCCAACGCGAACGCGTGGACGTCACCGCCGAAGCCGATGTCAGCGACGCACGCATGCCCGGCGCAGGCGTCTCGCGCGTGCGTGCAACCCTCGTCAGCTCGATGCCGCGCGACGGCACGCGCGGCAGCACCCAAGTGCAGATCGCCGCTCCCGGGCTCGATGTCGCCACACCCGTTGAAGACGCTCTGCGCGTCTTCGCTCCCGGCGCAGCCAACCAACTCGCGCAAGTGCGCGACAAGCATCGCCCCACAGGCCTTGCCGCCGTTGCCGCGAATGTCTCATGGATGGATGGCGACGAACCTGCTGGCGATGTGCGTGTGCAATCGCCGCGCAACGCCGCCATCGTCTACGCGGGCGAAGGCTTCAACGTCAACGACGCTGCAAGCGTCCTCGTCTCATTCGGCCCCCTGGGCTCACGCGTCGAACTCGCCGGCCAAACCAACGTCGGCGCCGGTCTCGCCAACGTCAACAGCACGCTCACCTTCGCCCCCTCAGGCGAGCGCACGCTGGGCGACACGTCAGTCACCGCAACCGACATCGACTTCTCCAGCCCGCAGTTGCACGCCGTGCTGCGCGACGCCGGCCAGGCATGGATCGCCGATGATCTGATCACGCTACAAGCCAGCGGCTTGCTCAGCGCCGACCTCCGCATCTCCCAGCGCGATGCCGCGACCGCCGTCACCGGCACCATTACGCCCAAGTCGCTCGCGATGGTCGCGAAGGACGAAGCGATTTCTTTCGACGAAGTCAAAGGCGTCGTCCACCTCTTGGGCGACCGAGGCGGCAAGCTCGAAGGCATGCGTCTCACCACGCGCGAGTGGAGCGCGTGGGGCGACGCCGCATGGAGCAAAGATGGCGACACGCCCGACGCCGCCACGAGTGTCGACGCGACCATCTCGCTCAAGGCCCAGTCCATCACGCCCACCTTCAAAGCCATCCTGCCCAGCGCCATCGATTCCGCCCTCACCGAACTCGACGTGCGCGTCGCTGACGGCCTCTCACTCATCGACGCACCGATCACGGCTGAATTCAGCTCCACCGGCACGCTCCAACGTCTCTCCACGCTTGGCACCGTCACGCTTCGCAACGCCTCCGCCGAACTGGGCGTC
>DATGWV010000184.1:0-8184 GCA_035299305.1 Phycisphaerales bacterium
CCCCGGCCGCCCCCGAGCCCGCGCCCGTCGAAGCCGCGCCCGCTCCTGCAGAGCAAAAGCCCGCTGAAGTGAAGCCCGCCGATTCGTAAGCTTCGCAACCCAACGTTTCACCCACAAGCCCGGCTATCGCCGGGCTTTTTCGTTTGCGGGATCGCTACCCTCCCCTGTGGCTGACCACTACGCAACTCTCGGCGTTTCTCGCTCTGCTTCCGCGGACGACATCAAATCCGCCTACCGCAAGCTCGCGCGCCAGCTCCACCCCGACGTCAACAAAGCCCCCGACGCCCAGAAGAAATTCGCCGCCGTCCAGCAGGCCTACGAAGTCCTCTCCGACACCGAAAAACGCAAGCTCTACGACACCTACGGCGACGCCGCATTCGCCCAAGGCGGCCCCGGCTCCGCCAGCGCCCAGCAACGCGCCCAGTGGGGGGGTGGCCAGTGGTCCAGCGCCGGCTCCGCACGCGGCGGCCGCAATCATGCTGGCGACATCGACGCCGAAGACTTAGGCTCTATCTTCGAAAGCATCTTCGGCGGCGCAGCCCGCCCCAATAGCCGCCGCGCCCAGCCCATCTACGACGACGACGATGACGATGCCGAAGAAACCGTGCAGGAAGTCCGCGTCGACTTCCTGACCGCCGCCAAAGGCGGCACCGCGCCAGTTCGCGTGCTGACCAACAACGAAACCTTCAAGACCATCGAAGTCAAAATCCCCGCAGGCGTCGAGGACGGTGCAGGCCTCCGCGTCCGCGGCGCGCTCAAGAACATCGGTGCGATGGGCACCAACTCGCCCGACCTTCTCCTCCGCGTCCGCGTCATGCCCCACGATCTCTTCCGACGGGGCGAAGGCACCACCGCAGGCAAGGGCCTCGATCTCTTCCTCGACGTCCCGCTCACCATCGCCGAAGCAACCCTCGGCGCAACCGTCGACATTCCCACGCTCAAAGGCACGGTCCAGCTCAAAGTCCCCAGCGGCACCCCAAGCGGCAAACGCCTCAAGCTCAATGCCATGGGCATCCGCGACGATGCAGGCCGACAAGGCGACCTCTACGCCATCATGCACATCGTCCCGCCTGCCGACAACGGCATCTCGGATCTCGAGAAAGACGTCCTCCGCCGCATCGCAGGCCTCGCCGGCAACCCGCGCGGCACCGCCGCCTGGCAACGCGGCTCGTAATCAAACACGCAGGTTGCGGCCAACTCAGTTCGTCGGCTCCGCTTCCACCGGCTCCGCCTGCGCACCTTCCACATCACCCAGCGAGCTCATGCCCGTCGTCAAGTCAAACACACGAGGCCGCAAGCTCGCCGCCAGCGTGAGTCGCGGATCAATCTCAATCGTCACAGGCCGCTGATTCGCCGCGAACACCTGCGTCGCCTCGCGCGTCGATGTCTCCAGCACAAACGTCCGCGTCGATCCATCTGCAAACGTCGCGACGACGGGAATGCGCAGCGCATACGCCGGATTGAATCGATCAATCAGCTGTGTCTGCGTCGCCTTGATGGTCAGCATGTTGTTGGACGCATCAAACGACTGCTCCAACTGCACGCGCGGAATGCCCGGCCGCGTCAGCCACTGCTCAAAGAACCGCTCCAGGCTCTTGCCCGTTGCCGCTTCGAGCGTCAGCCGAAAGTCATCCGTCTCCACAGCCCGATTGCGATGCTCGTCAATGTACCGCCGCACCGCCGCGTCAAACGCCTCGTGCCCCAGTTCCTCACGCAGCATGTGCAGAATCAGCGATCCCTTGCTATACGGATTGTCCGCCTTCTCAAACGTGTCATCCGGATTCGCATACCGCTTGCTCATCACCGCCGGCGTCTGCGGAGCCGTCAGCGGTTCACGCACGATCAACCCGCGCAGCGTGTGCCCGATCGACGCCCGATACGCCTCCTCCCCCTGCGTGTGCATCACCCACAACGACTCCATGAACGTCGCCCAGCCTTCATTGAGCCACACATGGTCCCAGTGCCGACACGTCAGCAAATCGCCCATCCACTGGTGCGCCATCTCGTGCACAATTAAATCATCCGCATCGCCCGGCTCACCTCGCAGCGACCGCACGTTCATCAGCGTCGCCCCCGTGTTCTCCATCCCACCCCACGTGAAGCCTCGCGTGATCGCTTGCGCATACTGCGGCCACGGAAACGGCTCATCAAAGTAACCTTCCAAAAACGCCATGATCTCAGGCGTCCGCGCATACATCGCCTGCGCCCGCTCTTCCGTCCCCAAGGGCGTGTACAACGGCATCGACAGCCCGGGCCTCGCACTCTCCGGCCCGCCGAGCTCAATCACAGCGAACTTCCCGATCGCCACCGTGATCAGATATGGCGCATGCTCGCCTTCCAGTGACCAGTGCCACCGCGTCCTGGGCTGCATCGCGCTTCCCAGCGTCGCCGGCGAACTTGAGAGCAGCCGCCCGTTGCTGAGCACCTCATACCCCTCGTCCACCGTGACGATCACCTCGCTCGTCACGCGATCCGCCGGGCTGTCAAACATGGGCACCCAGTAGCTGTTCAGTTCCGCCTGCCCCTGCGCATGAATCACCGGCGTCCGCCGCGATTCCCGGTCTGACTCCGGATCAGCCGGCGCAAACGTCAGCCCATCACCCTTGTTCTGATCAAACGCCAGGTTGTACTTCACCACAATCGCCACCGCCGACCGAGGCGGCAGCGCATCGCGCAGCATCAGCGTCAGCTTGCCGTCCTTCGCTGTCCACGTCACGGGCATCCCGTTCACCGTTGCCGCGATCGCTTGCGGCGGCTGAGGCCCCGCCGCATCCAACACGATGCGAGAAACAGGCAGCCCCGTCACGTCGCCCGTCAGCGTCACCTGCCCCGACAACGCCGGAGCCGACACGTCCGGAATGTCCAGCTCTACCCGAACATGGCTGTAATCAATCGGCATCGCCTTCCGCCACACCTGCGTCGATTGACCCGTCGCTGGGTTGATGCGCGGATCGGCCGTCGATTGGGCCAGACCCGAAGCGGTAAGGAGCAAAGACAGCGTCGCGGCAAGAGGGAGTTGCATGGCTGGGCAGCTTGAACAAGGCGGATGAATCTCGAAGGTGTCGCTCACACACGATTGGGCCACACGAATGAAACGAGAACAGCCCCACAGCATACCGACATTTCGCCACCCGTGCCGGGCAACTGTTCCGACCCGCCGCAACTTCCCCGACCGACCGCTCCCGCACTCCCCAACGCCCGGTATGACCTGCCGACTCGGGCGTCGGTTGGAAACTTGATGAAACTTTCGCGCCTTGTTCGCCTTGCGCTTCGCCTTTCGCCCGCTTTGTGGTACGATGCGTTATGCCCTCCGCGCTTGATCCCTCCCAGGCGTCGCAGCGTTCTCATTCCAGCGTTATCCCACCGACTGAACGAGCGATCGCGCTTGAAAGCGATCCGCTGTACGGTGCGGTTGGTCTGGTTGAGGTCGCGCGCTCCCAGTCCGCCGACGCACTCGCCATGGCCAGCGCGGGCAAGCCCGCCACTCCCAGCGGCAATCTTCCCTCCGAACTCTTCCGGGGCCACCGCCCCCAAGACCTCGCCAGCATCTCTGGCGGCGCGAGCGAAAGCGAATTCTTCAGCCCCACCCCCGACGGCTACGTCCGCGGTCGCCACAAGTACGTCATCGTGCTGGGCACCGTCATGAGCGGCTTGGGCAAAGGCATCTTCAGCAGCAGCCTCGCGAAGATGCTCAAAGACAAAGGCCTCGTCGTCGCCCCCATCAAGATGGAAGGCTACCTGAATATGGATTCAGGCACGCTCAACCCCTATCGCCACGGCGAAGTCTTCGTCTTGGACGACGGCACCGAGTGCGACATGGACCTGGGCACCTACGAGCGCCTCCTCGATCAGAATCTCTCCCGCTACAACTTCACCACCAGCGGCCAGATCTTCAGCGAAATCCTCCGCCGCGAACGCCAAGGCCAATATCTCGGGCGTGACGTGCAGATGATCCCGCACGTGACGGGTGAAGTGAAACGCAAGCTCCGCGAACTCGCCATGCGAGGCGATGGCCAGAAGCCCGCCGACGTCGTCTTCGTCGAAGTGGGCGGCACCGTGGGCGACTACGAGAATGGCTTCTACATCGAAGCCATGCGCGAACTCGCCTTCGAAGAAGGCTCGCAGAACGTCTGCTTCGTCGCTCTCACATACATCATCGAGCCGCCCGCGCTGGGCGAGCAAAAGAGCAAAGCCGCGCAGCTTGGCATCAAGCGACTCATGGAAGCCGGCATCCAGCCGCACATCATCGCGTGTCGCGCCAGCAACGAAGTGGGCGAGAAGATTCGCGAGAAGATCGCGATGTTCAGCAACGTCCCCATGCGTCGCGTCTTCTCGATGCACGACCGCGCCAGCATCTACTCGATCCCCGAAGACATGCGCAACGAAGGCCTCGACCGCGAGATCATGAGCCATCTGGGCCTGCATGATCGCGTTGATGCCCGCAGCGAAGACGTGCACCGCGAAAAGTGGCTGCAGTTCGCCCGCCGACTCGCGATGGACAAGCCCCGCGACATGACCGTCGCCATCGCCGGCAAGTACGCCGAACTCCGCGACGCTTACGCCAGCATCGACAAAGCTCTCGAACACTGTTCCGCGCAGCTCGGCGTCGAAATCAATCGCGAGTGGATCGAAACCACCGAGATCACCGACGCCAACGCCGCTCAGCACCTGGGCATGATGGACGCCATCATCGTCCCGGGCGGCTTCGGCACCCGCGGCGTCGAAGGCAAGATCGCGTGCGTCCGCTACGCCCGTGAAAAGCAGGTCCCGTATCTGGGCATCTGTCTCGGCTTCCAGGTCGCCGTCATCGAATTCGCCCGCAACGTCCTGGGCATCAAAGACGCGACCAGCACCGAGTTCAATCCCAACTCCGCCCATCCGCTCATCTCTGAGCTTCCCGAACAAAAGCGCATCGAAGGACTCGGCGGCACCATGCGCCTCGGCGCGCAAGATGTCGCCATCACGCCCGGCACGCTCGCGGCCTTCCTCTTTGCCAACGCCCCGACCATCCGCGAGCGTTTCCGCCACCGCTACGAAGTCGAGCCCGCCTACATCGAGAAGCTCGAAGCCGCCGGCCTCATCTTCAGCGGCCGCCACCCCTCGCGCCCCATCATGCAATTCCTTGAGCTCCCCCGCGTCCTCCGCGCCGCGAGCGGCGCAGGCGTGCAAGAGCTCGCCGGCACCGCCGCCGAGGGCCTCGTGAAGCCAGGCGTGACGCACCCATATTTCGTCGGCGCCCAGTTCCACCCCGAACTCACCAGCCGCCCGCTGCGTCCTCAGCCCATGTTCATGGGCCTCATCGCCGCCGCCATCGCCAAGAAATACCCCACCATCGACCCACGCGACCCATGGGCCGCCGAGATCAAGCGCTGGACGCCCGTCCTCAAGCGCGCGGTCGAAGCAGTGGGGGTGTGACGCCCCGGCGGGAACGAAGGGGAGTTCGTGCAGGAGCCGCAGCCGTCCCGCAAGACCATTCGACGACCCCTCGCTATCGCGGCGGTGGTTGTCGTTTGCCTCCTCATCCTGGCCATCGTCCCCAACGGCATCATCAGTGCACGCATGCGAGCCGACGCCCGCGAGCGCATTCTGACAAATCTCACGTCTGTCTCCGCAGGCAGCAAGCCCACGCCCGAGCGTCTGGGCATCGACATCGATCTTCCCGACGGTACATGGATCGTCATCGACTACCGCGACTCGCACTCCTACCCCGGCTATTCCCTCGCGTATGCCCTCACAAGCGACGGCACCTGGTACACATCACGTGAGCACTTCTGCGGCCGCTGGGGCAGCATGAGCGAGAAGCTGAAGCAGATGAAGCAGTATCGCGACTCCAACGACGAACTCGAACGAGAGATGTCCGCGTACGCGGAGCAATCACTCAAAAACGACCCTCAAGCCCGCATCGTCTTCGCCAACACGTTGACCGAAGCAAAGGCTGAGTTGATCGCCATTGGCTTTGAGCAAGTCCAGCCGCCCACCTCGGCCAAGTGAACTCCACAAGAAAAAACGGCCGCTGCACCCGCAGCGGCCGTCATTCATTCCTCACGCATCGCGCCGATCACTTCTTGAAAATCAGCGCCTTCGGGCTCATCAGCAGCACCTTGCCTTCGCGCATCTGCATGTACCCATTGATCTGCGGCTCAAGCTGCTTGAACGCACGCTCGCCGACGACCGCCTGAATCATGCCCATGAGCTGCGCCTGCCCAAGTGCCGCGTGGCCCATCGGGGCCTTCATGCCGGGAGCCTTGACCAGCCCGCCAAACGTTTCTTCCAGCACATCCGCAAACGACCGCGGCGCGGGATAGTGCATCACTTCAAAGTCATCCAGTTCAAGCTGCTTGGCCATGTCCTGCAGCGCGACATCCAGCCCGCCGATCGCATCAGCCATCTTCAGGCCAATCGCCTTGTCCCCCGTGAACAGCCGGCCTTCCGCCGTCTTGGAGAGATCGATCTCCTTCCGGCCCGCCGTCACGCGGCTCGTGAACTGCTCATACGTCTCGGTCATCTTCGCACGCACTTCGTCGCGCTGCGAATCGGTCCACACCTTCTCGCTCGCGAACATGTCCGCCTTCGGGCCGCGCCCGCGACCGACCACGTTCACCTTCAGCTTGTCGTACAGCTCGCCCATCGCGATCTTGCCGCCCACAACGCCGATGGAGCCGACGATGCTCGAGGGATTGACATAGATCTTGTCACCCGCCACGGCGATGTAGTACCCGCCGCTCGCCGCCATGCCGCCCACGCTGACCCACACGGGCTTCTTTTCCGCCAGCCGGCGCACGCCCTGCCAGATCACTTCGCTCGCCGTCGCGCTCCCGCCCGGGCTGTCGATGCGAACCACCACGCCGCGAATTTCATCTTCTTTGCGAATGTCTTCCAGCGCCTTGCGAATCGTGCGGCTACCCACGCTGCTGCTGCCACCCATGATGCCCGGCGCGGTGCTGTCACCATCCATGATCGCGCCGTCGATGTGTACGACAGCGATAGTGGGGCCCGTGGGCGTGTAGTCGGGCTTCTCGCCCAGCTTCATGAGCATCGCAAACGGATTGCTCATGTCCATCTGCATCTCTTCATCGTGCCCAAGCAGGTCATTCTTCCAAGCGATCTGCTTGCCGTACCCGTTCTTCAAGTGCGCCGAAAGCTGCGGCAGATCAATCACGCTGTCAATCAGCTTCGCGTCCTTGGCCTCCGACGAATCCGCCATCCACAGCTTTTCCATCGCCGTGTCAAGCTGCTTGTCCGTCAGCTCGCGCCCGCGCAGCATGGGCCCGCGAATGTTCGCGTACATGCTGTCCAGCAACCCTTCGATGTTCTGGCTCCACTGCGGGCTGGGGCTGCTGCGCGCCATCTGCTCGCTCGCGCCCTTGTAATCGCCCACTTGCACATAGTCCGCCTTCAGTCCGGCCCACGCCAGCGTGTCCGCCAGGAACATTTCTTCCATGTACAGCCCGGGCATGCTCACCGGCGCGCCCGTCTGCGCAATCACTTCATCACATGCCGCACCCAGCATCAGTTCCACCGTGCCATACGCATCGGCCAGCAGATGCACCTTCTTCCCCTTGCCGCGAATCTCGCGAATGGCGGCGGAAATCTCCTCTACCTGTGTCGCGCCCATCTCCGCATCGCGCATCTGAATCACGATGCCATCGAGCGCATCATCGTCGCCCACCTGCTTGATCGCCTCGACCACATCCTGCAACGTGTGCGAATCGCTCTTCCCGAAAATCAGCCCCATCTCATCAGGCCGATCCTTCAGCGCCCCCTCAAGTTCCAGCGTCGCAACCCGCGCCTTGCTCGCCGTCTCCTGCGCAAACACGGGCGCAGCCGTACACGCAGCCAGAGCCACCATCAGGCACACACCGCCACGACCGCAAAGGCCAAGACCAGCACGACCAGCGAAAAATTGCTTCACGTTGCACTCCGGTGAGGAAATTCACTCAGTGACCACCCACCGCAGCGGACGCAGCGGCGGCATGCGTTCATCGACCACGTAAGGCCGACAACCACACCCTCATTCTTCGATCCCCACCGCCCCGCGTTTCGCGGAATTCCCATGCTCGTCGGCCCGCACCGCCGCTCCCAACGCGCTACCGCAAGCGCCACGTACTCGCCGCTTCCACTACATGCCTGGCTGGGATCTCGCGCCTCACGCCCCCACCCACCACAGCGAGAACCCGCTCCCGC
>DATGWV010000185.1:0-6881 GCA_035299305.1 Phycisphaerales bacterium
CGTCACCTGGAACATCGGCAATCTCGCCGCCCAATCCGGTCCGCGCACCCTGAGCGCCCGCGTACAAGCTGGGTGCTCCATGATCTTCGTGTCCAGCTCCAACTACTTCATCAGCTCAACGCAAACGCCCGCTCAACTCTCCGGCCCCTCGGTCCTTGTCGCCATCCAGCAACAGACCAACGTGGGCAGCGCAAGCGGCTCCGTTACATCCGTCACCCTCGCCCCGCAGCCCCTCCGCCCCGGCAGCACCATCCGCCACACCTTCACCATTACCAACACCTCCAACATCGAGCTTCGTGAGATCTTCCTCTCTGGCGGTTCAGGCGGCGCACGCGTCGGCACTAGCGCCACCATCACCAACGTCGTCTCCAGTGGCGTCGGCACACTCACGCTCGTCAGCGGCGGCCGCTCCCTCGACTGGCGCGGCACCCTCGCCATCGGTCAATCAACCACCATCATCTTTGACACCACGATCACCGAGTGCATCTCCATCTCGAGCCTCACATCGCGCCTCAACGACGGCTTCGACTGGTCTATCCGCTCCGAGTGCGGCACCACCATCGGCACATTCCCCACAACCCAGACCTTCGCGCTGCAACCGCCCCTCGTCGCCAATCTCGCCATCACCAACACCCAGCCGGGCGTGATTGGCCCGCTCTTTCCCGGCACCAGCACCACCCCACGCCCCTCACAACTCGTGCGCGGCTCGCCCGATCTCGACTACGAACTCACGCTCGACAACCTGACTGGCGTCACCATCAACGCCGTCAACCTGCGCATCGCGTTGCCCTCCACGTGGACAACCGCCGATCCGCCGTTCATCGGTCCCGTCCCCACCGGCTTCGCGTACGACGCCGCCAGCACCTCCATTACATACACAGGCGATGTCCCCGCCGCTGGCTTCCCAACCCTCGCCTTCCGCACGCGACCGCCCGCGACATTCACGGGCACGCCGCAACTCACCGTCCTCCGCCAAATCTCCGGCGCAAGCTGCACCATCGCCATCGGCGAACACAGCATCATCGGCGTGCCTCCCTTCACGTCCAATCGCGTCCTGCTTGGCATCGACCGCTTCCTGAACAATCGACTCTGGAAGTTTGAACCAGGTGTCGATTCCCTCCCCGTGCAGTTCTTCGGGAGCGGCGAACTCTGGCGCGGCTTGCACAAGCAAGACAATGGCGACCTTTGGCTCGCCGGCCAGCCCGTCATGATGATCAATCCTGACACGCTCGACGCCGCCAGCGCGCCAGGACTCACTGTCTTCCTCCGCGCTCAGAACCTGCTCGAATCCCGCGTCACCGATATCGCTATCGACCCCATCGACAACACCGTGCTCGTGCTCGTCGATGCCGTAGCCGCCAGTTTCAATACACCCGCCAGGCCCGCCGCGCTCATTCGCTACAACCGCGTCACCGACACCTGCACGCTCATCACGAATGACCCCGTCATTACGCCGACCGACACGCACGCCAACCTGCTCGTTGACGACACGGGCGACATCTACATCGCCAACCGCCTCGTCCTCGCGCGAATCCCTCGTTCGCAGCCCGTCCCAATCGCAACCGGTTCCGTCGCGACAGTCTCCGTCCCGCAGCCCAGCTACACCTTGGACGCAACCGCCGGCACCCTCACCACGCAGCGCGTTCACGCCGCCACCATCGATTGCAATGGCGACATGATCCTGCTTCACCAAAGCACATTCACAGGCGGCACCAATCCCGACGGCATCACCGTCACCACGCGCGTCTACGCCCTTTCTCGCTACGACCCATCAACCAACACCATCACCGTCGTCGCGCCACAAGTTGCAGCCAACGCCGAAGGTGGCGGCCTCCGCCAATGGCCCGCTGCGTTCTCTCCCATGCTGCCGCTGCACGCGCTTCTCATGCGCTCCACCATCTCCGACGGCGGCGAAGGCACCGTCGTCATCGGCAACGACTTCTACCCCTTCCACAGCCTCTACGCCATCAACCTCACCACCAATGCTCTGACGACCTACGTGCCCGCCGTGCAAATGCACTTCATCGCATGTGCCGACGTCGCCATGTTCCACGCCGCGTGCACCGTGGGCTGCGACTCCATCGACTTCAATAACAACGGCGTCTTCCCAGAAGATCAGGACGTCATCGACTTCTTCTCCGTCCTCGCCGGCGCTTCCTGCCCGCCCTGCAACGACATCGACTTCAACAACAACGCTGTCTTCCCCGAGGATCAAGACGTCATCGACTTCTTCAACGTCCTCGCGGGCGGCACCTGCGGCCCTTGAACCAGCACCCGTCTCCGTTTCAACGTGCACCGACTAATTCGCAGCTTCTCACCACGCTCTCTCACGGAGCGTGGTGATGTTTTTGCCCAACCACCCGGATCGTCTCAGCCCACTATGCCACGCGGGCTCATCCGAGTACAATGTTCGCGGGAAGGGTGCGTGTCGCGCGATGTTCGCGACGCCCCGCGCCGAAGTGGGAGGAGCACGAGTCGGGTCTGGCGTGTGTAAGTGGGTGGCTGTGCGCAGCAAGAAAGCAGGAAGCTCATGCTCAAGCAGCGACATCAGTTCTTCGTCTTTATGCTCGGCATCGCCGACGCGGTCGTCGTCGCCCTGGCCTGTCTGCTCGCGTGGGCCATCCGCCGAGATGTGGTCGACGGTGCATGGCCCGCCGCATCGGGCCTCCAGTCCCTCCGCACGCTGCTCCAGGAAACCCTTATCGTCTTCGCCGTCCCCGTCGCCGTCACCTCGATGCGCGTCTTCAGTCTCTACATGCCTTTCCGCGACCGCCGCCTGCTCGCCGAAAGTCGCCAAATTCTCAAAGCCAGCCTCGCCACCCTCGTCTCACTCATCGTCCTCATGTGGGCCTTGGGCCCCAGTATCGTGGGCGGCTTTGACGCCACGCAAACTCACGCATGGAAAGGCATGTCGCTCGACGCGGGGCGCATCCAACTCCTCTCGCTCGCCGTCATCCTGCCCGCCGCCCTCGTCCTGGCCCGCATGAGCTTCCGCGTCGCTCTCCGCGCCGCACGTAAGCGTGGCCGCAACCTCCGCCACGTCGCCGTCATCGGCACCGGTCGCCTCGGCCGCATCGCCTGCCGCACGCTCGACCGCAACAGTTGGACGGGCATCAATGTCGCCTACTTCATTCACCACCACGACCACATCAAGGCTGATGAGACTGTCGTCGGTCGTCCCGTGCTGGGCGGCATCTCCCAGCTCGAACAAGTCCTCGCCCTCCGTCCGCCCGACGCCATCTACCTCGCTCTTCCCAACACCCGCGCGAGCATGATGTCCGAACTTCTCCGCCGACTCGAGCGCTATCCCATCGACGTCCGCATCATTCCCGAAGTCAGCCCCAAGTACACGCCCCTCGCCATGACCGTCAGCGAGCTCGAAGGCATGCCGATCCTCAGCATCCGCGAGAACCCCATGAACGGCCTCGCGGGCGTCACCAAACGCGGCATCGACCTTCTGGGCGCAGCAGTCGGCCTCGCGATCTTCGCCGTCCCCATGCTCTGCATCGCCATCGCGATCAAACTCACCAGCCCGGGCCCCGTCGTCTTCAAGCAACGCCGCGTCTCCATCGGCGGCGAAGAGTTCGAGATTCTCAAGTTCCGCACCATGGAACACGCAAGCGACGAGAATCCACCCGCCACGTGGACCGCACGCAACGACAGCCGCGTGACGAAAGTGGGGGCCTTGCTCCGCCGCACTAGCCTCGACGAACTGCCGCAGCTTTTCAACGTCCTGCTGGGCCACATGAGCCTCGTGGGCCCGCGCCCCGAACGCCCCGAACTCATCGCCCGCTTCAAAGAAGACTGGCGCGGCTACGTCCTTCGCCAACACGTCAAAGCCGGCATGACCGGCTGGGCCCAGGTCAACGGCATGCGAGGCGACACCAGCCTGCGCAAACGCCTTCAACTCGACCTCTTCTACATCCGCAACTGGAGCCTTGGATTCGATATCAAAATCCTTTGGCTCACCCTCTTCCGCGGCTTCGCGCATCCCAACGCCCATTGATCGCGCGTGCATTCACACCAGCACGATCATCACAAGAAACACAACCCAAATCGCGCCCATCACCACCAGCGGCTTGCGATACCGAGGCCACGCATTCAGCCGCGACAAGTGCTCACTCACCCCCGTGATCATCAGCGCGCTCGCTCCGAGCCCTAGCGCCGCCGCCAGCGTCGATATCCCGATGTAGAACCGCCACGCTTCCCCAGGCTTGGCATGCGCCGCCCGCATCACACCCACCGCGATGCGCAACACGCTCGCGACCCCGCCAAAAGCTGCGCATACCCAGCACAACATCATCACCCGCGCCATCGCGTCATGCAACCGCTGACTTCCCCACGGCTCGCGCTCAAACGTCCGCGGATCACGCGCATCAAACACGCGCCCGCACTCCGGACACTGCTGCCGAGCGATGTCATTGATCGTGTAGCCGCAGCCCAGGCAGCGCATGGGTAAGCATAAAGCGCTTCCACAAGTCCAATCCAGACATGAAAAAACGCGGGTCGAGAACCTTCTCAACCCGCGTCGTCGTATCTTGATTCACGTGATCATCGCCCGATCACTTCGGCTTACAGCATCCCCAGCACGCTATCCCAATCCATCGCCTTGCCCGGCTCGCGCGCCTGCACAAACTTCACCTTCCCCTTGCCGTCCGCGCTCGCACCAATCACGACCGTGCCGCGATTCGCGACATTCAGATCGTTCCAGTGCAGGCCATACGCCTTGGTCACCTGCCGATGCAAGTCGCTCAAGAGCGTCTGCGAGTAGCCTTCCTTCTCCGCCCAAGCCTTGTTCGTGAACATGCTGTCGCACGACACACCCACAACGGTTGCGCCTTTGCCGCTCCACTTCGCGAAGTCGCTGCTCACGCACTTCATCTCCGCTGAGCACACGCCCGTGAACGCGAACGGATAGAAGCACAGCACCACGTCACCCTTCTTCACCGCATCGCTCAGTTTGAAGTCCTTGCGGTCCTGGTCCGGCAGCGTGAAGTCCGGCGCGACGTCGCCGACGCCGATGGGGCTGGTCCGAGTCGAAAGCTGGTCGTTTGCAGGCATGTTGATCTCCTTGGTCTGGTCGAGTTCGAATGAGAGTCGCTGTTGTATGCACGCACAGCCGCCCCGCGCCCCACAAGCCTCACGATATCGCGACCCGGCTGTCCGCTGTTTCAAGCCGCTTGTACGACGAAAACACCCCCGTCTTCACGCCCGCCAAGCTCTCCCCCATCTGCCGCCGCGCCCACCCCACGCGCGACATCGGATGCATCATCACATCGCGAATCACCGACAACCCCGTGAAGTCTGATTGAAACCAAGGCGTCAGCCATCGCGACGCCCGCGCGTAGAACGCGACATGCTCGCGCCGTCTCTCATCATGCCGCTCGAGCGCAATCGGCACCAAATCTCGCTCCCCGCCGCTCGCTTCAATCACATCCGCCAGCGTGAGCGCATCGACCAGCGCGAGATTCGCCCCCTGCCCCAACTGCGGACTCATCGCATGCGCCGCGTCTCCCAGCAGCACCACCCGGTGATGATGCGTCCGTTCGCACACGGTGTCGTGATACGTCGCGAACACCAGTTGCTCCATGCTCTGCACATGTCGCATGAGCGGTGCCGCGTGCGCATCCAGCCTCACCAGTTCACGCTCAAACGCCTCAATCCCCGCTGCCCGCGTTGTCGCGATATCGCTCGCCCGCAGACTCCAGAACAAACTCAGCATGGGCTCCCCATCCGCCGCCGCTTTACCGACAGGCAAGTAACCCACCATCCCGCGCGTATCGCGATACACCTGCCGCAACGTGTGATGCCACCGCTCGTGTGCCGGCATAGGCAGCACACACCACGCCGCCGCGTACGGATACTGCGTCGTCCTCGCCCCCACATCCAGACTCTCGCGCAGCTTCGACTTCGCGCCGTCCGCAATCGCTACCAAGTCATACGGCCCCAGCATCGCGCCCCCACGCGTCCGTAGCGTCAAATGCCCTGGCGACTGATGCAGCCCCGCGACATCCACCCCCGCATGCACGCGCACCGTCGCCTCGCGCATCGCCGATTCCAGCAGCAACGAAAACAGCGCCCCGCGATGCATCCCCAGCCCAAACGCCCCAGGCATGAAGTCCTCGTACGACAGCGCGAGCACAGCCCGCCCGCCATCCGTGTCTCCCGCAAGCTGATTGATCCGATGCCCCAGCGAAAACGCCCGCTCGAGCACCCCCAGCCGGTCCAGCACATGCATGCCCGTCGGCTGAATCAGCAGCCCGGCCCCCACAGGCCGCAGCGCCGCCGCTCGCTCAAACACATCCACATGGTGCCCCTGCCGCGCAAGCAAACACGCCGCCGCAGGCCCCGCCGTCCCGCACCCGACAATCGCCACCCGCAGAGGATGTCTCGCGACCTTTCGCACCAACCACAGTACCGCCCCCATCCGCCCTCCGCCCCAACCCGCGCTTGCGAACGCCGGGCAGCCTGCGTATCATCCTGACCCTACGCCGAGGTAGCTCAGCTGGTTTAGAGCGCTGGATTCATAACCCGGAGGTCGGCGGTTCGAGTCCGCCCCTCGGCATTGCAGAACATCTCACCGTTCCCCGTCACACAGGCTCGCATAACTTCGGCCCTCCAGCCGAAACATTGCGGGCCTTCCACGTTTTTGCACCAGACACTCGCGACGCGAACCCGCCGTCCGTGCACCCCACCGTGACAAACTTGTGACGCACAAACACCGCCCCAACTCGGAACCGACGCAACGCCGCTACGCCAAACGACGAATGATCCTCTGCACGGTTGTGGGTGCGGAATCTCGCGGAGCAATCGCATGACGCTGGCTCGAGTGCTTGTGGTCGAGGACGACGCCGCCATCCGTCGCGGCTTGTGTGACTGCC
>DATGWV010000186.1:0-4206 GCA_035299305.1 Phycisphaerales bacterium
ACCCTAATCGTCGCGGACCATGCCGCGGCATCGTGCAAGCACGATGAGTTCCAAGCCCGCCGATCCCGGTGCGCCAGCCACGCTCGCTGCCCTCAAAGGCAGCCCAGGTCATCGCACGCACGCGGGTTATCGAAAGCCGGACAGAGACAGCAAAAAGCTCAAGCCGCACCCACGGCCGCGCGGTTCACTTGCCGCGTCCCGACATCGAAATCGCGACCCCAGCGAAAATCAAAACAAACGCCGCGGCATCCTGCCAGCGGAGTTTCTCTTTCAGCACAAAGAACGAAATCCCCGTAAACACCACCAGCGTGATCGCCTCCTGCATCACCTTCAGCTGCGCCGCCGTCAGCGTCCCCCCATGGTCCACATGCCCCAGCCGATTCGCCGGCACCTGCAGCGCATACTCCGGCAACGCCAGCGCCCAAGAAAACAAAATAACCCCGGCCACCGCCAACCACGTGGTCGCGACCCCTTCCTTCTGCGGAAACCACTTCAGGTGCCCATACCACGCCAAATTCATAAACACGTTGGACAAAACCAACAGACCGATACAGGCCAAAGTGCGACTCGACATAAATAGTGCTCACGTCACAGGCGCTTGCGCCGCCGGCTCTTCCGCCGGGGCCATGCGAAGCAGAATCGACTCACTGCCCTTGTCCTGGCGGACTTTCACCTTGCCGTTGCGAACCAGTTCCAGCAGCGCGAGAAACAAGCCGACCATCTCGCCGCGCGTCTTCTTGGTCATAAACAGATCGCGCATGTCCAGCTCGCCCGCGTGCTGTTCCGCCGCCTTGGCGTGGTCATCCAGCCGCGTCAAGATATCAGCCGCGTGCAGTTCAATCGGCGTGTCGTCATACGTCACCTGGTGGTCGCCCAGCCGCTCGAAGTTGACCGTCTCCGCGATCTTCTTGAACGCCTCGACCAGGTCGATGATGTTCAAGTCCTCGACCTCGACATTCTCATCATCTTTCACCAGCGCCTCAAGCGCGGCGTTATCAATCCCAGCGCGGCCCGACCCAAATCGCCGCCCCCACTGCTCGCCGCGATTCTCAAGCGCGTCCGCCGCGTCGCGATATCGCTTGTACTCCATCAGTTGCCGCACAAGTTCCGCACGCGGGTCTTCAGTCGGCGTGAGCGTTGTCTCGCCCGCATTCTGACTCGCGGGCGGCTTGGGCAAGAGCATGCGGCTCTTGATCTCCGTCAGCGTCGCCGCCATCACCAGAAACTCGCCCGCCGCGTCGATGTCGATGCGGTTGGCCGCCGAACTGTGCAGCTGCGCGACAAACGACAGATACTGATCCGTGATCTGCGCGATGGGAATGTCGTGGATGTCCACCTCGTTCTTGCGAATGAGGAAGAGCAGCAGGTCCATCGGGCCTTCAAACGAGTCGAGTTTGACGCGGTAGTCGTCGGTCACGCGTTGAAGGTAGGAGCCGTGCCGACCGGCGGAAAACCGCTCACAGCAACGGCCCCGCAAGCTGCGCCACGTTGTCCCAGAACCGCTGCCGACGCGGCCGGCGCTTCCAACTGTCCAGCCGCAACTGCACCGATTCCTCCATATAGCTGGTCTGCAGCCACCGAAGCTGCCCGGCGAAGTCGTCGTCGTAAATGAACAGTGTCGCTTCGAAGTTGAGCCAGAAACTCCGCATGTCAAAGTTCGCGCTGCCGATCACCGCGAGATCACGGTCAACCGTCAGGCACTTGGCATGCAGCATGCCGTGCTTGGGCCGGTGGCGGAAAATCTTGATCCCCGCGTCGAGCAAGTCTTCAAAGTGACTGCGGGCCGCCGCGGATACCAGGCGATTGTCTGACACTTCCGGCACGACAATCGTGACATCCACGCCGCGCAGGGCCGCGTTCACCAGCGCGCCCTTGGTTGCTTCGTCGGGCACGAAGTAGGGCGTGGTCATGATGATCTCTTCGCGCGCGCCGTGCAACGTCGCGAGAAACGCCTGATGAATCGCGTCGGGTCGCGGGCCCGGACCGGACGGAATCACATGCACCGCGCTCTCGCCCATGCGCTGCGGCTCGCACAAAAATCCTGAGATATCAGTGATGTGCTCATCGCTGTCGTGCAGCCAGTCGCGCATGAACGTGCTTTGCAGCGCCTGCGCCGCCGGTCCGTGCACGCGGACGCTTGCGTCGATCCACGGGCCTGGCCCTGCCCCGCTGGTGCCGATGCGTGTCAGCTTGCGCGGCCGGAAGTTCTCGTCGGTGATGTTCTGACTGCCGCAGTACGCGATCTGTCCATCGATCACCGCGATCTTGCGATGGTTGCGCAGATCGATGCGTGCAAAGAGCGTGCGCAGCAAGCTCGCAGGCAAGCACTCCACGACATGCACGTTCGCGGCGCGAAGTCGCTGCGGCTGCGACGACTTGACAAACGCTCGGCTTCCTACCGAATCCACAAGCACCCGGCACGCCACGCCGCGCTCTGACGCACGAATCACCGCGTCCACCAGCCGTGTGCCTGCGTCGTCGGGTTCCCAGATGTAGTACAGCAGGTGGACGTGCTTGGTCGCCGCGTCAATGTCGGCGATGATGCTGTCGATGTACGCCTTGGCGTCGGCGATGAGCTCGAGCTTGTTGCCCGCGAGGGCGGGCATGCCCGACATTGTCGTGAGCAGTCGTGAGAGCGGGATGTTGCTGCCTGAAACATCGCACCAGTCCAAGTGCTGATGCGCCCACAGTCGCACGGCCTGCAATTCCAAGTCGCGCGTGTTGCGTTCAAACCGCGCGACCCGCCGCGTGCCCAGTCGCCGCTCGCCGATGAGCAGATACAGCACCCAACTGATGAACGGCGCGAACAGCAACAGAATGAGCCACGAAAGCGTGTCGGGAACTGGCGTTCGCTTGGCGATGACGCGCACCGCCAGTGCGACGCGCACGACAAGATCGAGCGCGATGAGGGAGAGAGATATCCATGGCCACACACCGGGGGGCATGCGTGAGCGTATCGGTTATTGATGGATAAACGCTCAACCGCGCTTAGTAGTTTTCTCTTCGCCGGGCCGCGAGAAGTCCTTCACGATCTCAACCTGCGTCGGGAACGCGAACTCGATTTCCTGGGCGGCGAACTTCTCGACAAGTTCAATGTTCAACGCGTGCTGAATGTCCTTGTGGACCATGAAGTCGGGGCTCTTGACCCAGTAGATGAGCTCGAAATCCAGCGAGTACGAATTGAACGTTTTGAAGTGGCAGCGGTCAAATCGCGCGAGCTCGTGCCGCTCCACGGCTGCCTTGATGATTCCCGGAATTGCACGGAGCTTGTCCGGCGAAGTGTCATACGTCACGCCGTACGTTGCCGCGACGCGACGCTCCTGCATGCGTTTGAAGTTCTGCACGGTTGAGTTCAGCAGAGACGCGTTGCCAAAGACGAGTTGCTCGCCCGACAAAGCCCGGACGCGCGAAGTCTTGATGCCGATCTTCTCGACGGTGCCCATTTTGTCGCCCACGGTGATGAAGTCGCCTACGACAAACGGCTTGTCGAAGATGATGATGAAACTCGCGAACAGATCGCCCAGAATATTCTGCGCTGCGAGGGCGATGGCGATGCCGCCGATACCGAGGCCTGTGAGAAGGGGCGTGACTTTGACGCCCAAGTTGTCGAGCGCGAGCAGCACGATGATCGTGCAGATGGCGAACATGCCCAAGGCGCGGAGGACGCCTGTGGATGTATTGATGGTTTCATCGACCGTGCCATCGGCGTGTGTCGTGCGGCGGAGCAACGCCTGAATCGCGTACTTCACGACGATGCGCGAGCTGAGCAGCAACTGCAACGCCGTCACGATGATCGCGAGCGTGTGCAGGCGCGACACGGCGACGGGCACGCCACCAAGTTCAATGGGCTGGCCCATGTACAGCACTTTGCTCGCGAGCACGACCGACATCGTGGCGACCCACCAGTAGCGCAGGTCGCTGAGCAGCTCGACGACGAAGTCATCGACGAGGCTGTTCGTTCTGCTCGCGAGCGTGCGGGCGCGGCCCAGCACGGCGTACTTGCGGAACAGCCAGAAGATCGCCTGCAACACGACGGCGATGATGATGGCGATCGTCCATGTCTTGAGCGTGTTGCCCCACAGCACGCTTTCCCAGCGCCATGTAGCGATGTCGAGCGGATCAAAACGCGTGCCCTGGGCGGCCTCGATGACGGGTTGCAGGCGCGAGATGATCGGTTGAGCGGCGGGTGCAGCCGACGTGGCATCT
>DATGWV010000187.1:0-6584 GCA_035299305.1 Phycisphaerales bacterium
GGGGCATCGCTGGGTGCATCCGCTGTCGCCCGTGGGTGACGGCACCGCGATCAAGCGAGCGATCAACGCGCTGACATTCGGTGACATGCAGGACTTCACGCCCAGCTTTCAGCTGTCGCTGAACTCGCTCAAGGATGCGGACGCGGGGCAGAAGCACATGATCGTCATCAGCGATGGTGACCCCAGCATGCCGCCCGTGAGCTTGTTGCAGGAGTTCAAGGACAACGGCATCACGTGCAGCACGGTCGAGGTGTTTCCGCACAGCGGGGCGGATAGCAGCCGCATGGAAGAGATCGCGCGGCTGACGGGCGGGCGGCATTACTTCGTGAACACGCAGGCGGGGTTGGCGAAGCTGCCTGAGATCTTCATGAAGGAAGCGATGACGGTGCGGCGGAGTTTGATTTGGGAAAGCGGCAAGGGTGTAACGCCCAGCCTGCTGCCCGGCGCGAGCTCGACACTGCGCGGCGTGACGAGCGTGCCGGTTATCAATGGATACGTGGTGACGGCGGAGCGCGAAGGGCTGGCGCTGACAACGGCGAAAGTGATCGGGGCTGATCCGGATCAGGGCGATCCGCTGCTGGCACAGTGGCAGTATGGCCTGGGACGCGTCGTGGCGTACACGAGCGACGCGAGCACGAAGTGGAATGCGAGCTGGGTGGGCTGGCAGGGATATCGGCAGTTCTGGGAACAGCACGTGCGCTGGACGATGCGGCCGCAAGGCAGCGCAAATGTGCGCGTGTTGACTGAAACCAAGGGCGACAACACGCTGGTGACGATCGAAGCGCTTGACACCAAGGGTGAGCGGCTGAGCTTCGCGAACTTTCGCGGGCGACTGGCCAAGCCGGACGGCACGGGCGAGGGCGTGGAGTTCACGCAGGTTGCGCCGGGGCGGTATCAGGCGACGGTGCCGACCGAACTGTCGGGCAGTTATGTGCTCAGCGCGCGATACGCGGCGAGTGATGCGAACGTGGCGGGAGGCGTGCTGGAAGGTGCGGTGCAGGCGGCGATTTCGCGGCCATTCGCCGATGAGTATCGCGTGCTGCGTGACAACACCGCGCTGCTGACGCAGATTGCGGAACTGACGGGCGGGCGCGTGCTGACGGGTGATCCGCGTGTGGACGCGCTGTGGGACCGGACCGCGCTGGAGATGCCAGTCGCGAAGACGCCCATCTGGCTGACGGTCGCGATCATCGGATTGATTCTGTTTGTGCTTGACGTGGGCGTGCGGCGCGTGCGGCTGGACGCACAGATGGTGCTCAATGTCTTCCGTCGTGCATTTGGCAAGAGCGCGGTGGCGACAGGGAACGTGGGCGGATTGAAAGCGGCACGCGAACAGGCGCGAGCGAAGATTCAGGCGCGTGCGGCGAGCGGCGGGACACAGCTTTCGTCGGAACAACTTGCGAAGCAGGCGAAGGAAGAGGCGCAGCGCGCGGTGTCGACCGCCGGACGGAAGTTTGAAGCGACGACCGAGCAGCTCAAGGGTGCGAGTGGCAACATCGCGATGGGCGGCGCGGATGCCAAGCCGCAGAAGATTGAAGAAAAGGCGCGGCCTGTGGACCAGCCGCAGCAGCCCGGCGAGGGGATGAGCCGGCTGATGCAGGCGAAGAAGAAGGCGCGGGAGGGGATGGAAGATGAGTAAAGCGGAAAGTGAAATGCGAAAAGTGAGGATGTGCCGGACACGTTCGCGGGCGGTGCCACCGGACGCGCGTGAGGTGGGCGGTGTCGGTTCGCTTGTCGTCGAGACACCTTTTGCCCGTTGCGTGAGTGATCATGGCATTCTCACTGGTCGTATCAGGTTCTCAGAAGTTCGATTTCCGATTTGAGCTTTGTCGCTGTGGTTTGTTCTCTGGTTTGGAGGCCCCATGTCTGTCGTGAGTCGTGAAGTTCCGATTGAAACGCCTGCCGAAGTGCGGGCGCAGTGCGAGAAGTTCCGCGACACCTTCAAGCGATTGAAGGATGAAGTGGGCAAGGTGGTCGTGGGCCACAGCAGTGTGGTGGAAGCGACGCTGATTTCGCTCTTTGCGGGCGGGAACGTGCTGCTGGAAGGCGTGCCTGGACTGGGCAAGACGCTCTTGGTGCGCACGCTGGCGCAGACGTTGAGCCTGCCGTTCAGCCGCATTCAGTTCACGCCGGACCTGATGCCCGCCGACGTGTTGGGCACGAACGTGGTGATGGAAGACCCGGGCACGGGACGGCGCAAGTTTGAATTTCAGAAGGGGCCGATCTTCGCTCAGATCGTGCTGGCGGACGAAATCAACCGCGCCACGCCCAAGACGCAGAGCGCGCTGCTGGAAGCCATGCAGGAGCGCAGCGTGACGGTGGGCGGCACCACGTACAAGCTCAATCAGCCGTTCCTGGTGCTGGCGACGCAGAACCCGATTGAACAGGAAGGCACGTATCCGCTGCCTGAAGCGCAGCTGGACCGCTTCCTGTTCAAGATCGTCGTGGGCTACAGCCAGCTTGATGACCTGATGACGATTCTGGATCGCACGACGGGCGCGGTCACGCCCGAGGTGGGCAACATCCTTGACGGCCCCACGATTCTGGAAATGCAGAAGCTCGTGCGCGGCTGCATCGTCGCGCCGCATGTGAAGCAGTACGTCGCGCGGCTTGTGCTCGCGACGCACCCGCAAGGCCAACTCGCGGCGGGCGGCGCAGGCGGGCCGACCAACAAGTACGTGCGCTGCGGATCATCGCCTCGCGGCGCTCAGGCCCTGCTGATGGGCGGCAAGGTCAAGGCACTTGTCGAAGGCCGATACCACGTGAGCTTCAAGGACATCCAGCACGTCGCGACGCTGTGCCTGCGGCATCGACTGCTGCTGAACTTTGAAGCGGAAGCCGACCGCGTTGATCCGGATGTGCTGGTGAAGCAGATTCTGGAGTTGACGCCGACGGAGATGAAGTAAGAGGTCGCGGAGGAGCGGAGAGAGGCAGAGGAACGCGGAGTTGTGAGGAGACTTTGTGGCGATTGGTCCATCGAGCAAGCTGAGTGACGTGCCGGCAGCGTGGAACGCGCTGACGGAGGCGGTCATCGGGGCGGCGATGGAGGTTCATCGCACGCTGCGTCCAGGCATGCTCGAACGCATGTATGAAGCCGCGTTGTGCCACGAACTAAAGCTTCGCGGCGTTGGGTTTGCTCGACAGAAATCGATTGCGATGAGCTACAAAGGTGTGTCTTTGGGTGAGCATGTGCTTGATGTCGTGGTCGATGAACTGCTCGTGGTCGAGATCAAGTCGGTGGAACTCGTTCACGATGTGCATCTTCATCAGTTGGTCAGTTACATGCACTCAGGCCGACTCTCGCTGGGGCTGCTGCTCAATTTCAACGTTCCGCGACTCAAGGATGGCATCTATCGACGCGTGCTCAGTTCTGCTGCATCGATTCCCCGACAGATGCTCGACGATCAGTCATAGCACTCCACCACCTCCGCGTCTCTCCGCTCCCCTCCGCCCCTCCGCGACCCGCCTCTCATGCTGAAGACCGCCTCCATCTCCCGTCCCAAGACCGTTGACGATCTGCTCAACACCGAGCTCATCGCCAAGCTTGATCCGCTGGACCTTTCCAGCAAGCGGGTCTTCTTTGGCAAGCTCAAGGGTGAGCGGCGGAGCAAGAAGCGCGGGCAGTCGGTTGAGTTCGCGGATCATCGGCCTTACACCACGGGCGATGACATTCGACACATCGACTGGAACATCTACGCGCGGCTTGACACGCTTTTTCTCAAGTTGTTTCTCGAGGAAGAGGACCTGTCGCTGCATGTGGTGATTGACTGCTCAGCGAGCAGCGACTGCGGGGAGCCCAACAAGTTCATCTTCATGCAGCGAGCCGCGGCGGCGCTTGGATACATCGGGCTAGTCAATCTCAATCGCGTGACGATGACGGCGATGGGAGATCGCGAAGACGGCTCTGGTATTGTCGGCTCGCTCCGCGATCTGCGCGGCAGGCGGCGGCTGCATGATCTCGCATCGTTCCTGTGCGGGCTGGAACCCAAGGGCTCGTTCAACTTCCGCAACGCGGCGGAGCGCATCGCGCTGTCACGCAGAGGCAAGGGCATCATGCTGGTCTTCAGCGACTTCTTCTTCAAGGACGGGTTTGAAGAAGGACTGCGGCGACTTGTGGGGCATGGGTACGACGTCTTCTGCGTGCAGGTGCTGAGCCCGCAGGAGCTCGAGCCGCCCATCACGGGCGACTTGCGGCTGCGCGACATCGAGGACAACGACTCGGCGGAAGTGACCATCTCCGCGCCTCTGCTGAAGCGGTACAAGGCGAATCTCGCGGCGTATTGCAAGAGTCTTGAGCAGTTCTGCGTGCAGCGCGACATGCAACTGATGACCGTGCGCAGTGACACGCCGGTGGACACGCTGGTGCTCGACTACCTGCGGCGGAAGGGAGTCGTCAAGTGACGTTTCTCACCCCACTTCTGGCCGGCATCGTCGCCGCGATCGCGATTCCGTCGCTGATCATTCTGTACTTCCTCAAGTTGCGTCGGCGTGATCTGGAGATCAGCACGACGCTGCTGTGGAAGAAGGCGATTCAGGACCTGCAGGCCAACGCGCCGTTCCAGAAGTTGCGGCGGAATCTGCTACTGTTTCTGCAGTTGCTTGCGCTGGCTGCGGTGCTGTTCGCGGTCGCGCAGCCGTTCATCAAGGGACAGACGGTGCGGGGCAGTCGGCATGTGCTGCTGATTGATCGCTCGGCGAGCATGGCGAGCGTTGATGCGGAAGGCAAAGGAAGCGCGACCGTGTCGCGACTGGAAGCCGCGAAGCTGCAGGCGCTGGCGTTTGTTGATGCGATGCCGGAAGGTGACTTGTTCTTTGGGCAGAACAAGGGCGACCAGGCGATGGTCATCGCCTTTGATGAGACGGCCGAGCCTTTGCAGCCGTTCACGAATGACAAGCGTCAGCTTCGCGCGGCGATTGAACGCATTGCCCAGACTGACAAGGGCAGCGCGGTGAGTGAAGCGATGCGCGTGGCGCAGGCGCACCAGCCGCAGCGGCGCGTGGTGGAAGGCGTCGGACTTGAAAGCGTGAACGAGGGTGAAGTGATCTCGATGCGGCTGTACAGCGATGGCAAGCTGATGGACGCGAATGAGGCCAAGCCGGGCGTTGAGAACTCCGTGGTGTACGTCGCACTGGGCAAGCCCGATGCGCCGAATCTGGCGATCACAAATCTGAAAGCCGAGCGCAGTTACGAGAATCCGCAGGAAGTGACGATTTTCGCGTCGCTGCTTAATACGCAGCAGCAGGACCGCACGATTGACGTGGAATTGCTGATTGACGGCGTGCCCTCGGGCATCAAGAGCGTGACGGTGCCGGGTGCGAGCCGCGGCAATCTGGAGTTGTCCGCACCAGCGAGTGCGCGAGCGAACGCCGAGGAACGGGACGCGAGTGAAGTGACGGGCGATGCCAAGCTGGACGAGAACGACGCGAACAAGCTGCGCCCCGGTCAGAGCGGCGTGGTCTTCAAGCTAGATCGCGGCGAAGGCATGCTGGTGCAGACGCGGCTGCGCTCCCCCACCACTGGCGAATCGCTTGAGCAGAACGTGCTGGCGACCGACGATCGCGCGTGGCTCATTGTGCCCCCCGCAAAACGTGTGACGCTGGCGGTTGTTGGTCGCAGCAATCTGTTCCTGAAGTCGGCCCTCGAAGGGCTGCCGCTGAATCGCGTGGACTTTCTGACGGTGACGGAGTTTGAGCAGCAGTGGCAGCAAGGCAAGGCGGGGCAGTATGACTGCGTGATTCTCGACGGCGTGATTCCCAACGTCGGGCAACAGGTGATCGCGACTGCTCCAGGCGCGGCGGGCACGACCAACGCGGCAGGCGTTGCGCGCACACTGCCCCCCGGCAACTATCTTTTATTCAACATGGTGCCCTCGGGCATCGGGCTGACGGACTCGGGCGCGTTGCAGAACGCGACGGTCATCAATCGCAGCACAGATCACCCGGTGACGCGATATCTGAATCTCGATCCTGTGCAGATCGCGGCGGCGCGCGAGATCACGGTCGATCCCGCGGCGGGCGTGGTGAAACTCGCGATGCTTGAACGCGGGCCAGCGCTGCTGGAGATCAGCAAAGCCGACACGCACGCGCTGATCGTGCCATTTGATTACATGGAGAGCAACTGGCCGCTGGATGTGTCGTTTGTCGTTTTCCTTGCGAGCAGCGTGAACTACTTGGGTGAGGAAGTCGCCGGACGGCTTGATGCACGGGTGCTGCGACCGGGGCAGGAGTTGCGAGATCGGCTGCCGCTTGGTGTGACGAATGTGCGCATGCGCAAGCCTGACGGCAGCGAGAGCGATGTGGTGCCGGAGCAGGACGGGAGCATTCTCGTGCCGACGCTGGCGACCAGCGGCGTGTATGAAGTGACGTGGGACGGGCCGGCGATGCCTGGCGATGTGCGTAACCCCGCCAACAACCGTGCGCTCCGCGTATACGCGGCGAATCTGCTTGACGTGAAGGAGAGCGACGTGCCCGCGATGGAGCAGATCGCGCTCGCGGCGGGTGAGCCGGTCGCGGCCAACGCGGCGGCGGCTTCGCGTGCGGGCGATGTGCGGCTGTGGCCCTATCTCATTCTGCTTGGGCTCGTC
>DATGWV010000188.1:0-4345 GCA_035299305.1 Phycisphaerales bacterium
TTCAGCGTGGCCGGCGACTTCGCGTCCGCCTCGTCCAGCAGCGTCGTGTGCCAGGGTTTCGCATACCCCGTGTCCACGACCAGCGTCACCAGCGCCACCCGCGACGCCGCATCGTCGAGTACCGCCACCAGTTCATCCGCCACTTTGCGTGCGTCATCATCGCGACCCGCCGCCAGCAGCGCCATGCTCGTCTTGGCGTACTCGTCGCGATCCATGTCGTCCATCATTTCCTTCATTTCAGCCTGCGCAGCGGCGTTCATTCCCTGACCGCGCCACTTCCGTGACATCTTCTGCATGTTGAGAAACTGCGGCACATTCAGCCGCTCACCCATATCCGCCCACCGGCCCTCAGCTTCCAGCAAACGTTCGATGCGGAACCATGTGCGGTCAATCCAGCCCTTCGCCGCAGGATCATTCTTCACCCGATCAAACCACGCGAGGGTCGCCGCGTTGTCGCCGATCGCGTCATTCAGCGCGACCCAATCCATAAACGTCGTATACGACTTCTTGGTCTTCAGCGTGGTGGCAAGCGCGTCACGCATCGCGGTGAACTTCTCCTTCGCGGGCGTGTGCCGCTCGGCCAGTTGTTGCATTTCCGAGGCCATGTAGCTGATGCGTACGCCCGACATGGCTTCGTCATGCTCAAGCATGTTGTCCCACAGCCACACATATTCCTCAAGCGATTTCTCAAAGTCCCGAGCTTCCATCAGCCCCCGCGCGACTTCCAATCGCTCCTGAACATTCACCTTGCCGTTCTTCCCCACGCGATTGCCGGCCTTCTCCCGCAGGACCGCCGCGTTCGTCTTCCCCGCCTTCACATTCTCCAGCCACCCCAGCAGCTTCTCCGCGCTTTGAAAGCCAACTGTGCGATCAAGCTCCTTGCCGTCCTTGAACACGATCATCGTCGGCATCGCCGCGATGTCCAGCGTCTTCGCGACATCCGGCTCGTCATCAACGTCCACCGCGATCGCGACGCCGTTGTCATTCACGAACTTCACGACCTTCTCATCGACCCACGTGGTCTTGTCCATCTGCTTGCAAGGCCCGCACCACGTCGCCGTGCCCTTGATGATCAGCAGCTTCCCATCCGTCGCGTTCGCCTTCACGGCATCCGCATACGACGTCTTGCTGAAAACCGGCGGCGATGCCAAGGTTGGAGATGCACTGGCGAGCGAAAGCGCGAACGCGAGCGAGACGGCAGCAACAAGACGCATAAGAACCCCTTTCAGTGAAGTTGCACCATGGTAGTTTGACTCCCGGCCAACCACCAGCAGCCAGCAAACCCGCGAAATCGCCGGCATGGCCCCACAGGCCTCCCGGTCCGCCGTGAGTCTGACGCGAAGATATCACAAAGGTTTCATCCACCCCGCGCAGCCTGCGAATCATCCTGCATGCACACCCGCCGCCACTTCCTCCAGCGTGGGCTCGCCTTCTCCGCCGGCTTCACGGGCCTCGCTCTCCTGAGCCGCCAGCGCGACGGCGCATTCGCCTCGCTCGTGCAAGATGTCGCCCGCTCGGGCATCGGCTACGGCCCGCTCGTCAAAGACCCCCGCGGCCTGCTCGACCTCCCGCAAGGCTTCGCCTACCGCGTCATCAGCCAGCGAGGTGACACCATGGCTGACGGCCTGCTTGTCCCCGGTCAGCCCGACGGCATGGCCAGCTTTCCCGGCCCCGATGGCCTCACCCTGCTCGTGCGCAACCACGAACTCGAAGCGAGCTGGGCCAAGCGCGGTGCATTTGGCGAGCAGAATGAACTGCTCGGCAAAGTCGACCCTAGCAAGCTTTTCGACATTGGCGCGAAGCGTCCAAGCCTGGGCGGCTGCACCACACTCGTCTACGACACACGCACACAGACAAAAGTCCGCGAGTTCGCCAGCCTGCTTGGCACGAACCGCAACTGCGCAGGCGGCCCCACGCCTTGGGGCAGTTGGCTCACCTGCGAAGAAGACATGGTGAACAAAGGTGACGAAGGCGCGCTCCACAATCACGGCTACGTCTTCGAAGTCCCCGCGACCGCCGATATGCAGCTCTTCGATCCGCTGCCCATTCGTGCCATGGGCCGCTTCAAGCACGAAGCAGTCGCCCTCGACCCTCGCACCGGCATCGTCTATCTCACCGAAGACATCGAACACGGTCTGATCTATCGCTACATCCCAACCGAGCCCGGCAAGCTCGCGAAAGGTGGCAAGCTCGAAGCCATGATGTGGCGCGACAAGCCGGGTCTCGACACCAGCAACCGCAAGCCCGGCACCGACGAGATCGCCGTGGGCACCCGCATCGACGTCGAATGGGTCGCCCTCGATAACGTCGACCGCGATACCGACGACCTCCGCGTCGACGGCTTCCGCGCAGGTGCCCTCCGCTTCGCCCGCGGCGAAGGCATGTGGTGGGGCCACGACAGCGTCTACTTCGCCGCCACCACGGGCGGTAAGGCCGACAAGGGCCAGATCTGGCGATACATGCCCGATGCTACCGACAACGCCAAGGGCGTGCTCGAACTCTTCGTCGAGCCCAATGACGGCCACCTGATCGAAAACGCCGACAATCTCACCGTCTCACCTTGGGGCGACCTGATCGCCTGCGAAGACGGCGTGGGCGGCGACGTCGAACCGGGCAATCGCCTCATTGGCATTACCAAAGACGGCCAGCCCTACGTCTTCGCTCGCAATGCCGCCAGCGCAAGCGAATTCGCAGGCGTCAACTTCAGCCCCGACGGCACCACCATGTTCGTGAACATCCAAGGCAACGGTCTGACGCTCGCGATCACCGGCCCCTGGCGCACGTAATGACCTCGCGCGAATGCACGCCGCCGCGCAATACATGAGTTGCTTGCTCAACCCCGCTGATCACTCGCCACACCAGGCGGTACCGCAACATTCGCGGGCATCGTCGCGTTCGTGCCTGCCTCGGCCGCCACGGCAGGAGCCGTACCAACGGCCTCCATCGCCTCGCGCTGCAGCAACTGGCTCTCGATGTGCTTGCGCCGCGCGATCTTGATCGCCGTCACGCCGATGAAGCTCACCAGCAGCAACGCGAACAGATACACCACGCGTGCCCGGCCCATCGCCACCAGCGCGCCCAGCGTCGCAAATGTCGCCGCGAAGGCGTACAGCACCAGCACAGCTTTCTTCACCCCAAGCGACCGCTTGAGGATGTGGTGAATGTGCTGGTCGTCCGCCGCCGAAATGCTCTTGCCTTCCATCTTGCGCCGCACGATGGCCAACGCCGTGTCGAGGATCGGCAGCATGAACGCGATCAGCCCGGCCGCGACATAATGCGTCTTCCCCGTGTCGCCCAGCGAGAAGATCAGTACGCACATGCAATAGCCCAGCAGCAGGCTGCCAGCATCACCTAGGAAGATCGTCGCCGGATTGAAATTGTGGGGCAGGAACCCCAAGCACCCGCCCAGAATCGCCATGCACAGAATGATCCGCTGACTGTCACGCGGCCCGTCATCCAGCAGCGCCAGACTCAACGCAATGACCAGCAGACCGACGCTCGTGATCGCCGTCGTCCCGCTGCAAAGCCCGTCCAGTCCGTCAATCAGATTGCACGCGTTGCACAGGCCCACAACGCCCAGACCAAGCATCGCCGTGCCGATCCAATAGATCGTGTCGATGTGAATCGCCGTGTGCCCCAGAATGCTCGTCGGCAGCGGAATCGAGAACAGCACCGTCTCAAATCCCTGCGCGTTCATCACGGTGTCGACGCCGAACGCATGCGCAATAGGCAGCACCAGCCCAGCCGCCACGCGCACGCCCACCATCTCCACCGCCAGACATGCCGCCGCAAAGAGCTGCCCGCCCACTTTCACACGAGGCGACAGCCCCGTCACATCGTCAATCACACCCACCAGCACAATGACCGTCATGCCCAGAAAGACCGACCAAGGCACGGGCAGCCGAATCGCTTCGCCCAGTGGATCAATGTACTTCGTCGGGTGATACTGAATCAGGCTCGTGAACTTGATCGCCAGGAAGCTGAAAAACACCCCGGCCATAATGCCCAGGTACACACCCACGCCGCCCAGATACGCGACAGGAATCTTGTGAATCTTGCGCGGGTCACTGGGCCGATCGATGATCCCGTTCTTGACCGCCAGCATCCGCATGATGGGCGTCGCGAACAGCGTCACGACAAAGCTCACCACCAGCACGCCGATGTAGCCTTCAAAGATCACCAGCCGCGACAGTTCGGGCGTTTCCGACTGCGTGGCCGCCGTCAGCGCATCGCTCACCGCTGGAGCCGCTCCGAGAACTGCCTGCAACATGGCAAATGGCGTAGACATTGGGCAAACCAAGACGACCGCGAAGACAACACTGACACCCGCACACGACCAAGCACA
>DATGWV010000189.1:0-3916 GCA_035299305.1 Phycisphaerales bacterium
GCCGCCGCTTCGAGCAGGGCATCGAGGTTGGCAGAGGCATCCGACACGCGGCATCAGGATAACCGCTCGTGCAAGGGGGATAACTTGGGGGAGAGGTTCACGGACGTTGGCGGCGGGACGTTCTACTATCGCCGCCATGCCGATCGTCATTTTGCAGCATTCCAACATTGGTGGTCCCCAGCGTCTGGCCGCGTGCCTGCGAGACCATGGTTTCGCCCTTGATATCCGCCGGCCCGACCTGCACGGCGTCGGTGCCGGTGGCGCGCCCCGCGACCTGGACAACGTGCATGGGCTGGTCATCATGGGCGGCCCGCAGAACGTGACGGACATCGACAAACACGCGTGGATGCAGCACGAAGTCGAGCTCATCAAGCAGGCGCATGCTCGTGAATTGCCGGTGATCGGCATTTGCTTGGGGGCACAGCTCATTGCTCACGCGCTGGGAGGCACCGTTGCTCCGCGCGAAAAACCTGCGGTTGGCTTCTATCCCATCAGCCTGACGCCGCCCGGGCACACCGATCCGCTCATGGCAGGTATTCACTGGAATCACGACCAGCTTTTCAGCTGCGGCCAGGAAATCAAGACGCTTCCTGCGGGCGCGACCCTCCTCGCGAGCAGCAAGCACACCAAGCATGTTGCGTTCAAGGCGGGCATTCGCACGTTTGCGAGCATCTTCCACTTTGAATGCGACAAGACGGGCGTGGAGAAACTCGTTGCCGAGAGCAAGGACCTGATGGCAGGCGCGGGCCACATCGACAGCGAACTCAAGGTGCAGCTTGATCAGCAATACGACCAGTTTGCGCGTCTCAGCGACCGGCTGTGCGTGAATCTGGTCAGCTTCTGCTTCCCGCTTGTCAAGAAGATGACGGCGTGAGCGACAATTGATCGTGAGAACATCGACCGCGACCTTGCTGCAAGGTCGCGGTTTTCATCTTGTCACAATCACTTCACGGCGTCGAGCCGCCCCTTGATGGCGGCCTTGGGCGCAAAGCCAGTCCATGCGTCGACCACTTCGCCCTTGTTCACGATCATGAGGGCGGGGATGCTCGACACACCGAACTCCGCGGCAATTGCGGGATGCTCGTCAACGTTGATGAACGCGAAGAGCGCGTCTTCCTTCATTTCGCCGGCGAGTTGCTCCACCACGGGCTTGAGCGCGCGGCACGGCGGGCACCACGGTGCCCAGAAGTCCACCAGCACGGGTTTGCCCGCTTGAAAGACCTCCGCCTCGAAGGTCTGCGGCGTGGGATGGAGAATGTTGGCGGGCTTGTTCATCTCTTCCATGTTCGTTGAGATGCTCGCGCGTGACGCAGGGTTCCAAACGATTGTCGTGTGATCGTGCAAATGAGAAACCCAGCGAGAAGTCGTGACGCGTGCGGAATCATGTGAAAGCTGCTTGCAAAGTTCGTGACTTTCCGATAGATTGCTCGACATGGCGTCGCTGTCGCGCGTGCGACTCGTCGCTGTGTGTATCGCCTGTGTGCAGGCGCGAGGAATCAGGAACATGGCCAAACGAACGACCCATCGCAGCTCCGCTGGTAAAAAGCTCTACGCCGTGCGTGCGGCGGACGGCAGCTTCAAGGACATCCAGACGTTTGAGCGCGCCCATGCGATGGATATCAAGAAGAGCGCGAAGGCGGAAGTGAAGAAGAAGACCGCGAAGAAGGCTGCCAAGAAGCCCGCCGCCAAGAAGGCCGCAAAGAAGAAGGCGACCAAGAAGGCCTGAGCGATTACGAGCATTTGAACGAACGCCGCGTGCGTTTGCGTTGCGAGAAGACCCGCCGAGGAGGCGGGTCTTTCGCTTGAGTCACCTTACGCATCCGACTTCGCCACCAGCACCGCAATGCCGCGTACGAATGCGTATTCGCGGGTGCCGCTGGCATTCATCAGCACGCGGCTGCCGTCAGGCTTGGTCACTTCGCGCAGCGGCTCTTTGGTCGCGGGACAGCGCAGCAGCGCCAGCACGGCGGGATCAGTCGGTCCGGCGGACGCAGTTGCAGATTGAGGCGTGGATGCGGTCATCGTGCAGGATTCGCTGAGCAGCGCGTTCACTCTTCATCAAATCCGCCATCAACCAGCTTCTTCAGCGCGTCGGCGGCTTTGGCTTCGTCCGGACCGTCGGTGGTGATCTCGAGCACGCTGCCTTGCCCCGCAGCGAGCATCATGACCTGCATGATCGACTTACCATCGACTTCGGTGTCTTCGCGGCGGATGGTCACGTTGCAGCCGAAAGTGGTCGCAAGGTCCACGAACGCCATCGCTGGCCTGGCATGCAGGCCCAGGCGGTTGACGACAGTGGCTTGGACGGTCATGGACATAAAGATGCAACGCGAGAGGACGAGAACCGGCGACAAGTTTGTTTAGACGATCAGATGCTGCGTGTCGGCGTCTTGCAACATCTGACGAACCTCTTCCACCGTGGTGCACTGCCGCAGATGCCGGCGGAAGCTCTCCTTGTTGAGGTTCTTGAAGATGACTTCCATCGCACGCAGGTGATCTTCGGGTTTGTCCTCGGGGCTGGCGAGCAGGAAGACGAAGTAGACCGGTTGTTTATCCAGACTCGCAAAATCCAAGCCGCGTTGCGTCAGGCCAATCGCAGCGGCCATCTTGGTGATGCCGGTGTGCTTGACGTGAGGCACGGCGACGCCTCGGCCGAAACCGGTCGTCGCCTTGCGCTCGCGTTCAAGCGTTCGCGTCTGAATTTCCTTCTCGAGGTTGGCGGGAAACGCGCCAGCCTTCGCCAGTGCGGCGACCAGTTCGCGCACGACGCTATCGCGATCGGTCCCGGCGACACTGGGAACGATTGCTCCTTCGAGCACGAGTTCGGAGAGCTTGAGCATCGTGATCTCCCACGCGGCCGCGCGTCAGTGGCCCTTGAGCCGCTCCTTGAACTCACGAAGCTGGCGTTCACCCTTTTCGCAAACGACGTCGATGGCGGCGTAGGGGTCCGGACCGGTCGCGTGGCTCACGAAGTCCTTGTGCTTCTCGACGTCAAGCTGCAATTCCACGTCGTAATCCGACGTGTTGTGGTGTTTGCTGACCTGCTTGATGGTCACGATGACAGCCTGCAGACCGTCGTAGTACTTCGTCAGCTTGCCGGTTTTCTGCTCGGCGTACTGGCGGATAGCGTCCGTGACTTCAAATTGGCGACCGACAACATCGATCCGCATGAGATCCTCCGTCATAGCCCAAGAGCCGGCGTCATGGCCGGTCTGAGCAAGCAGGCATGATACGTCGCGCGGCCCCCGGTTGGTCGCGCGGTTGGGGTACGTCAGGGCGGTTTCGCTGCGCCGTGTGGCTCAACTGCATCCGCCAAAGAAAAAACCGGCCTTGGACTGGCCGGTTTTCATCAATGGGCCTGGGCAGATTCGAACTGCCGACCTCACCCTTATCAGGGGTGCGCTCTAGCCAACTGAGCTACAAGCCCGATTCCAAGGGCGTCAGTGTAGACCTCAAAAGCCCGCGTGTCACGTCCCGGCAATTCCGTAACCTATGGGTCCGCAATCTTCAGGCAATAGTTGCGCCGTCAGGCTGTCCTGCCCGTGAAACATCAAGGTCAAGCTAGGAAATCATGATCGTAAAAGGTTCGTATTTCCTCGGCGCGATTCTGGGACTATAGTGTTTGAACAGGAGTTCGAGAGGCTGGCAGGATGCCGGGTCTCTCGATCACAACACAGCGGTCCATCGTGGTCGGATCGCTGGCAGGAGAGTGGGAACTTTGGGGTCGGTCCGGTTCCAACCCGGATCGCAAGGCCGCTTCAAGTAACAAAATGCCGAATTCCGGATCAGCGATGTCCGCTGTATGTCCGTCCCGATTCTGATCCCTCGCGGGAATGCCGCGAGGTTCGGAAAGGTTGAATGGAGTACTCGCCAGCGCCGATTCAAAAACCACGAAACGCGCTTGAACGAATGAACG
>DATGWV010000190.1:0-17980 GCA_035299305.1 Phycisphaerales bacterium
GCCGCGCTCACGCCGCCCCACCCTCCACTTCGCGCGAATCGCACCCGCATTCCCCAGCGAATCTCAACGCAAGTGAACACGCCTCGTGGAATCTCCGTACTCCGCCGACTCACGTTCGATGTTCACTGTGTTTGTCCTACAACTTTCAATAATCTCTGAAACTTCCGCGTATACTTCCCAAGTACTTCCCCGCGGCCCACATGGACCGACGCCGCGATTCTGCAAGGAACCTGCATGAGCCTGCTGGCCAGCATCAAGAGCCCCACCGACCTCCGCGGCCTCTCCATCGCGCAACTGCAACAAGTCGCTGGCGAGATGCGCGACGCCATCACGCAGCAGGTCAAACTCTCTGGCGGCCACCTCGCGCCCAACCTGGGCGTGGTCGAGCTGACCATCGCCATGCACTACGTCTTCGACTTCAGCTTCGACCGGCTGCTCTTTGACGTGGGCCACCAGTGCTATCCGCACAAGCTGCTCACCGGTCGCCAGCATCTGCTGGGCAAGCTCCGTACGCGCGAAGGCATGGCAGGCTTCCCCGAGCCGCGCGAAAGCTCCTACGACCTCTTCAGCGTCGGTCACGCCGGCACGGGCATCAGCACCGCCGTGGGCATGGCTCGCGGCGACACCCTGAGCAAAGAAGGCTTTGACCCCGCCAGCAACCCCACCGGCCGCCGCGTCGCGACCATCATCGGCGATGCTTCAATCGTCAACGGCGTCGCGATGGAAGGCCTCAACAACGCTGGCACGCTCAAGCGTCAGTTCCTCGTCATTCTCAACGACAACGGCATGAGCATCAGCAAGCCGCAAGGCGCGATCGCTCAGCACTTTGACAAGCTGCGCGTCAGCCACTTCTATGGCGACCTCAAGAAGAGCGCAAAGAAGCGCCTCGAAGGCATGCCGGGCGGCGAGACCATGCACAAAGCCCTGCACGCTGCGGGCGAAATGACCAAGAGCCTCTATCACGAGCAAGCCTGGTTCGAGCACTTCGGCCTCAAGACCGTCGGCCCCATCGACGGCCACGACTTCGAGCAGCTCATCCACTTCCTGCGCGAAGCCCGTGACTTTGATCGCCCCATGGTTCTGCACGTCAAGACCGTGAAGGGCAAGGGCATCCCCTTCGCCGAGAAGGACAGCAGCAAGTTCCACAGCCCCGGCGCATTCAACAAGGTCGAGGGCGAACTCGACGAAGAAGGCTGCCGAGTCGAAATCAAGAGCGAAGGCCGCAGCTTTACGACCGCCTTCGGTGATGCCATGGTCGCGCTCATGGAGCGTGATCCCAAGGTCGTCGCGTGCACTGCCGCCATGCCCGACGGCACCGGCATTAGCAAGCCCCTCGCCAAGTTCCCCGATCGTACGTGGGACGTGGGCATTTGCGAAAGTCACGGCCTCGACATGATGGCCGGTCTCGCGAAGACCGGCTTCAAGCCCTTCTTCGCCGTCTACAGCACTTTCGTGCAGCGCGCCTTCGACCAAGCGTTCCAAGAAGCCAGCCTGCAAGGTCTGCCTGTGCGTCTCTGCCTCGATCGCGCCGGCCTCGTCGGTGGCGACGGCGCCGTCCACCACGGCTTCTGCGATGTGTCGATCCTCCGCACGCTCCCCGGCGCGGTCCTGACCGCTGCCATGGACGAACCCAGCCTGCTCGCCGCGCTCGAGTTCATGCGCGGTTACGACGCGGGCCTCAGCGCCGTCCGCTACCCGCGCGACAGCGTGAGCCAGAAGTACGTGAGCGACAAGTGCCCGCCCTTCGTGCTGGGCAAGGCCCGCTGCCTCACGCCCTCGCTTGACGTCCTTGCCTCAGGCACGCCCGATGCCGTCATCGTCGCCTTCGGCACGCCCGCGATCGACGCCGCACTCGCTGCTGAAGAACTGGCCAGCGAAGCGCGCATCGCCGTGTACGACGCACGTTTCGCCAAGCCTGTTGATCGTGACGTGATCCGCGCCGCCCTCGAACACGGCGTGCCCATCATCACCATCGAAGACCACGGCGTCGTCGGTGGCTTCGGTACCGCTGTCCTCGAAGCAGCAGCCGAAATGGGCCTCGATGCATCGCTCATCACGCGCATGGGCCTGCCCGATAGCTGGGTCTATCAGGACAGCCGCAACAAGCAGCTCGCCGAAGTCGGCCTCGACAAAGCCGGCATCGTCCGCAGCGTTCGCGCCGCTCTCACCAAGCGCGAACAACGCGGCGCGATGCATCTCGCCAAGTGACATCCGCAGCCTGAACACATTGCACACACACGCTTTGCCATAGTTTCACGCGGCAAAGCGTTGTCTTTTACGGCGTCCTGCCGAGAATCTCCCCGCCGTGGCGCAACTGCGTCGCACGATGCAAGGATGCCTCGTGCCGTTCGCCATCGCTGCGTGGAGGAGTCGCAAGCATGGCAGTCACCCTTCGATATCGCGCGGTCTTCGTGAGTGACCTGCACCTTGGCTCCACCGCCGCCCACGCCGAAGCCGCAGGCGATTTCCTCAAGCGCATCGACTGCGACACGCTCTACCTCGTGGGCGACATTATCGACATGTGGCGTCTCAAGCAGCGCTGGTGGTGGCCCGAATCACACAACCGCGTCGTACGCCGCATCCTCAAACTCGCCAAGCAAGGCACGCGCGTTGTGTACATTCCCGGCAACCACGACGACGCCGCTCGCGACTACGCCGGCCTCACTTTCGGTGGCGTCGAGATTCACCGCGACTACTCGCACACCACGCTCGACGGCAAACGACTCCTCGTCATGCATGGCGATGAAGCCGACGTCGTCGTGCGTCACCATCGCGTGCTCAGCGCCGTGGGCAGCGTCGCGTACGACAACCTCGTGACCATCAGCCGTCACTACAGCCGCGTGCGTGCCATGCTCGGACAAGAACACTGGTCGCTCAGCCAATACCTCAAACTCCGCGTCAAGAAAGCCTGCATGCACATCGCGCGATTCGAATCCACCGTCGAAGAACAAGCCCGCCTGCGCGGCTTCGACGGCGTCATCTGCGGGCACATCCATAAAGCCGAACAACGCATCGGAGCAGACGGCATGATGTACTTCAACTGCGGCGACTGGGTCGAAAGCGGTACCGCTCTCGTGGAACACACCGACGGCACGATGCAGATCGTCGATGGCATCGCCATGGTCAGCGACCTCCGTCGCAAGCACCCCCACAGCTATCTCGACGAGCCCGAAACCACTGGCGCGGCACGCGAACTGACCGAAGACGATCTCGCCGCGCTTAGCACCATTCAGTTGTAACTTTCACAGACGCCGCACTCACTCACTCTTCGCCCGCGTCCCACGCGGCGGCGGTGGACGCCGCTTCGTCGGCAGTTGCTTGGGCGCAGGCTGTTCCGCCGGCTGCTCAACCGCTTCAACATGCACCGGCGCGAGCCCCAGCCGCTTGCGCAGCACCATCAGCAGCGTGGCCGGCTCCAAATAGCTCTCTGGCGGCCTGAAATACACCATATCCAGCCCGCCCGGCTGTTCGGGCGCAAGCGGCCGAATCGTCGCGGCAGCCGCACTCTGCGTTTCCACCCGCGCCGCCAGCGCCTGCGCAACCGGTACGCGGTGCTTGCAGAAGAAAATCACGTCCTTGTCACGGATCGTCACGCCCCGCACATTCAGTGCCGCCAGCGCCAGCCGCAACTGCGCCAGTTCCACCAAGCGAATCAGCGCACTCGGCGGCATGCCATACGCATCGCGAATGTCCTTCAGCGCCTGCTCCAAGTCAGCCATCGATGTCGCCGTCGCGACGCGCCGATACACCGCCAGCCGCCGCTTGTCACTGGGGATGTACGCCTTGGGAATCAGCCCGCCGACGCCGATTTCCACCGTCGTGCTACTGGGCGGTTCCGGTTTCGGATCGTTATTGAGCGTGTGCACCGCATCTTCCAGCAGCCGGCAGTACATCTCATATCCCACCGCCGCGATGTGCCCACTCTGCTCCGCGCCCAGAATGTTCCCTGCGCCGCGAATCTCCAGATCGCGCATCGCGATCTTGAACCCCGCGCCCAGCATGCTGTACTGCTCAAGGGCCTTCAGCCGCTTCTGCGCCGTCTCCTTCAGCCCGCGATCAATCGGCAGCAGCAAATAGCAATACCCGCGATGCTTGCTGCGCCCGACGCGCCCGCGAAGCTGGTGCAGATCGCTCAGGCCGAATCGATCCGCGTCGTTGATGATCATCGTGTTCGCACTCGCGATATCGATGCCGCTCTCGATGATCGTCGTCGCGACCAGAATGTCCGCCTCGCGCCGAATGAACTTGAGCATGACTTCTTCAAGCTCATGCGGGTTCATCTGCCCGTGCCCGATCACAATCTTCGCGTTTGGCGCAAGCCGCTGAATGTCATCCGCAACGGACTGAATGTCGTGCACACGATTGTGCACGAAGTAGACCTGCCCCTCGCGCGCCAGCTCACGTTCAATTGCCCGTCGAATACGAATGGGGTTGTACGGAATCACCTCCGTCACGATCGCGCGCCGATCCGCCGGCGCAGTCGTGAGACTCGAAATATCGCGAATCCCTAGCATCGCCATGTGCAGCGTGCGCGGGATAGGCGTCGCGCTCAGCGTCAACACATCCACCGTCAACCGCAGACGCAGCAGCCCTTCCTTGTGCTCCACCCCAAACCGCTGCTCTTCGTCGACGATCACCAGTCCAAGATCAGCAAAGATCACATCCTGACTCAAGAGTCGATGCGTGCCGATCACCACATCAACCTGCCCCTTGCGCAGTCGCGACAGCACATCCTTCACTTCCAAGTCAGTCTTGAACCGCGAGATGCTCTCCACCTTGAACGGATACCCCGCAAATCGCGAGCGGAACGTGCGTTCATGCTGCTCAGCAAGCACTGTCGTGGGCACCAGCACCGCGACCTGCTTACCAAACTCCGCCGCCTTGAACGCCGCACGAATCGCAAGCTCCGTCTTGCCAAACCCCACGTCACCGCACAGCAGCCGATCCATCGGCTTCTTCGCGTGCATGTCGCGTTTGATCTCCTGCAACGCCGCAAGCTGGTCCGCCGTCTCCTCATACGGAAACTCGTCCTCAAACTCCTTCTGCCACGTCGTGTCATTTGGATAACTGATGCCAGGCAAATGCTCGCGCGCCGCCCGCACACGCAGCAACTCGCCCGCCAGATCCTTCACGCTCTCCGCAACACGCTCTTTCTGATGCTTCCACTTCTGCCCACCCAGCGTGCTCAGTTGCGGCTTGCCCGAAAAGCCGCCGACATACTTCTGCACGCGATCAACCTGCGTCGCCGGCACATACAGCTTGCTCGCCCCTGCAAACTCCAGAACAAGATACTCCTCCTGTTCCTGCGCTCGCTTGTTGCTCGCGACCGGCGAAAGCACCGCTCGCTGCGCCACAGGCAGCTCCCGCGGCGCCATGAGTTTGAGCCCCATGTACCGCGAGATGCCGTGCTCCTGATGCACCACGTAGTCGCCTTCATCGAAGTCGAGAAACGTGTCCATCGCACGCTGACTGCGCACGATGCGAGCGCTCCGCCGCACGGTGAATCGCGACATCAACTCGTGATACGGAATCAGCGCCAGCACCGACGTATCAACCGATCGCGTCACCGATGCATCGCACCCGCCCACAATCACGCCGCGATGTAGATACCCCACCACTGCATCAATCCGCTTCGCAAAGTCCGGCGCATGCTCCGCCACCAATTCGCCAAGCCGCTGTTTTTCCCCATCATTCTGACACATCACCACCACGCGGGTCTTCGGCGGCCCTTCCTCAATCGCCGCGAGTTCGACAATCGCCTGATACGCGTCCTTGCTGAACATGGGCACGCTCTGCACCGGCAGCTCAAGCTTCACATCACTCGCCAGCCCGCCCGCACTGAACTGATTGATCTCCGCCAGCGCATGAAAACGCGACTCCAGCAACTTCAAAACCGCAGGCGGCCCGAAAATGCCCTTGCTGTCGCTGATCCGTTCAAAATACCCGCGCCCCTGCTCCACAATCTCCATCGTCTCCGCAAGCAGCACAATGGCATCGCGAGAAATCAGCTCCAAAATGCTCTGATTCCCGTCATCACGCAGATCCCCAGCGTTCGCCGCGATGATCTCCACCGCTTCAATCGTGCGATCCGCCCCCATCGTCTCCACATCAATCTCGCACAATCGATCAACTTCATCGCCAAAGAAATCCAGCCGCACCGGCACCGGATCTCCACCCGTGTTCATCGCATCGCCCGACGATTCAATCGTCGCAGGTGTTGTCGGAAACACATCCAGAATCCCACCCCGCAGCGCAAAATCGCCCGGCTCCTCCACTGCATCCATTCGCTTGTACCCACTCGCCTGCAACCAGTGCGCGAGTTCATTCAAACTCACGCGGTCACCCTTGCGAATCGTCCGCGCGACAGTCTCCAACTTCTTCGCTTGCGGCACGCTCTGCATCAGCGCCTGAATGCTCGCCAGCACCACGCTGGCCCCAGTGAGCGTCGGCAGCGTCCGCGCCAGTCGCAACCGCGCCGCCAACAAGTCCGCCGCAATCGCCGACTCACCCGGACTCGCCTCCAGTGCCGGCACACGCACCGACTGCACGCCGCTCGCAATCAGTTCCTCGCACGCCTCATCCGCATCATCTAAGTGCGCCACCACCAGCACCACGGGCCGCTCCGCAACCCGCGCCACCGCGCCCGCCACCATCGCCGTTGACGACCCCACGCTCCCCAGGCACACGCACCGCTTGCGTGCAGCCAAATTGCTCACCAGCTCCCGCACCGCAGGATGCCCGCTGAAATACGCAACCAAATCAGCTCGCGCGGAAACTGCGACGCTCATCGCTCCCACCCCCTCGTCACGCGCGCGGACTTCCCACCCCGGTCCGCGCACGGACCGGCCCCAAGGCGCGGCCAACAACGTCGCGCATATCGCATCGCTCAAGTGTAGTGATCCACCGCCACCCAGTCGCCACGCGCGTGTGCCGTCACATCACGAGAACCAAATCACGCATCAACGAAACGCGACGCGATCCTTCAGCTTCTCCAGCGTCTTGGGCCCGATGCCGCTCACCTTATCAAGGTCCGCCAGCTTCTCAAATCGCCCGTGCTTCTCGCGATACTCAATGATCCGCTTCGCCAGACTCGGCCCGATGTCAGGCAGCAACTCCAGTTCCGCCGCCGTCGCCGTATTCACATTGATCAACTTGCTCGCGGGCTTGGGCTCCGCTTTCGGCTCAGGCTTTGGCTCCGGCTTGGGTGAAGGCTTGGGCGTCACCACCGGCTCTGGCTTCACGTCGGGCTTGACCTCCGGCTTCCCCGCAGGCTCCGCATCGGGCGTCGCCGCTGGCTTTACCGTCTCCACCGGCAATGGCGGCCCCACCAACTTGGGCGAAACCACCTGCGGCTTGCTCGACTCGAGATACTGAGGCACAACCTCACTCACCAAAGCGGGCTTTTCGCTCACGGGCTTCTCAGGCAACTCCGACAGCAACACCGGCTCTTTCGCAGGCGTCGCTGCAATCACCGTTGGTGCCGGAGGCAGCGCCGCCGCCTGCGGTGCAGGCTCACGAGATATTCCCCATATCGCGCCGGCAGCCGCTGCCGTCGCTAGCGCACCGACAGCCGCCCACTTCGCAGGCCCAGAAACACTCGATATGCGTGCTGATTGCCCCATGACCTGAAAGTGTACCGCGCTCTGCAAGTACCCGTTTCCCCCGCGCCGCACATCACGTCACTTCTTCGCCGCCGCGATCGCCGTATCCAGTTCCGCCGCGATATCAATCGCAAACGGCTCCATCGGCACGCTCGCGCCGTCCGCCTTCGCCTTCGCCCGCGCCACCAGCGCCTTCAGTTCCTCAAGCGACAACTGCTGCTTGGGCCGCATGCTTCCATCCGCCTGCCGCTCGCTCACCGGCGCGACAATCTCATCAAACGCCGCCAAATCAAGTTTCTTCTCCCACACACCCCGCGCCACCCGCTGAAAGTGCAGCCGCGCTTCCGCCTTCTCCTGATCATTCAGCAGACTCACCGCGACATATCGCTCCTGCAAACCCCACGCAACACCCGCGGGCAGCAGCGGCCCCTTCTGCACCTCCATCGCGATGCGCTCCGCCTGCTCCATCGTCAGCTTGCCCTGCTTGAAATCCGTCGCCAGCGTCTGCACGCGCTGCATCACCGCCTGCTGCTGCTGCGGATCAAGCCCGCTCTGCTGCACCATCGTCGCCGCTGCGTTCTGCATGCCGATGGCGACCCAGCTCTTCCAACTCATCGCCGCCCACACGCCAAGCCCAATCACGATCACCGCGATGATCGCGACGACGATGAACACGACCTTCAACACCCCGCCTTGACGATTGCTTCGCATCCTGCATCGTTGGCCCCTCGCCGCAAGCGCGACGCACACCCTGCTACGCTCGCGGCGATGCGTGTGGACAAGGCAGATTGGCTCGATTTTGCAGCATCGCTCGCCCCCGTGAGCGTCGACATGCTCTACGTCGATCCGCCCTTCAACACGGGCAAAACCCAATACACCCCAACTCGCGCCGCCGCCGCCAAAGACCGCCGAGGCACGACCACTCGCACCACCAAGTACCAAGACGCATGGCCCACCATGCCCGACTACATCGCCTGGCTGCGTGCCCGCCTCACCGCCACGCTCCCAGCGATGAAGCCCTCCGCCAACCTGCTCATCCACTGCGACTGGCGAGCATCCCACCACATCCGCCTACTACTCGATGACCTCCTCGGCGCAGACCGTTTCGTCAATCACCTCATCTGGAGATACGGCCTGGGCGGCTCCTCCCCGCGCTGCTTCGCGCGCAAGCACGATGACATCCTCTTCTACTGCATCAATCCCGCACTCGCCTACTTCCAAGCCCCGCGCATCGCCGCCACCAGCCGCAGACTCGCCGGCCAAACCAAAAAGGCCACCGACGTCCTCGACATCCCCTCGCTCAACAACATGAGCCGCGAGCGCACCGGCTACCCCACGCAAAAGCCCCTCGCCCTCCTCGACATGCTCATCGCCGCCTGCTCGCCGCCCGCCGGCCTCGTCATCGATCCCTGCTGCGGCAGCGGCACCACACTCCTCGCGGCACATCGCCAAGGCCGCCGTTTCGCCGGCTGCGACATCAACCCCGCCGCCGTCGCAGTCGCTCGCAAGCGACTCGCCAACACTTGACCATGCCCAGCCCGACCACCGCGTCATCACCGGACACAGCGCGCACTCCCGTCATGGTCGGCTCGTGGAACGCCGGCCCCGCCACCGCCCGTGCCGCTGCTCTCGTCCACGAAGGCCTTCCGCTCCTCGACGCCATCGTCCGCGGTATCGCCATCGTCGAAGATGACCCCGCCGAAATGTCCGTCGGCTACGGCGGCTTGCCCAACGAAGAAGGCGAAGTCGAACTCGACGCCGCCGTCATGGATGGCCCGCGCCACAAGGCCGGCGCAGTTGCCGGCCTCCAAGGCGTGCGCTACGCCAGCGCCGTCGCGCTCGAAGTCCTCCGTCGCACCGATCACGCGTTGCTCGTGGGTGAAGGCGCCGCCAAGTTCGCCAAACAGTGCGGCTTCCGCAGCGAAGACCTCGTCACCCCACAGTCGCGCGCCGCGTGGCTCGCGTGGAAAGCCAGCCTCTCCAGCAAAGACGCATGGATCGCTGACGACGAGCGCACGCAGTTCGACACCGCCCGCTGGGCCGGCGTCAAAGACAACCCCACGCCCGGCAAGCCGCCCGAAATCCCCTTCACCTTCGGCACCATCCACGTGAGCGGCGTCGACGCACAGGGCGACTGCTTCGCCGTCACCAGCACCAGCGGCCTCAGCTACAAGATCCCAGGCCGCGTGGGCGACTCGCCCATCGTCGGCAGCGGCATCTTCGTCGACAATGCTGTCGGCTGCGCTGGCGCAACGGGCCGAGGCGAAGCCAGCCTGCAAAACTGCGCCGCCTTCGACATCGTCCGCCGCATGGAGTCAGGTCTCGACCCCCAAAACGCCTGTCTCGAAACGCTTCGCACCATCATGCGCCGCACGCGCGAACCGCGCTTGCTCGATGCCTCGGGCAACCCCAGCTTCAACGTCACCCTCTACGCCATTCGCAAAGACGGCGCAACCGGCGCTGCGAGCATCCACCCCGGCTACACCTATGTCACGCAGCACGGCACGCGCACGCAGCTCCTCGCCGCCACCAGCGTGCTCAACACCTGATCGCATTCACTCGCTGTACAAATCGTGCTCGACGATGTACCGCGCCACGTCCGGATGCAACCACTCACGCGGCACACTCGCAATGCCCGACGCCGCGATTCGCTGCCGAATATCCGTGCTCCGCGCCGGATGAATCGGCCCATGCATGGCGACCACACGCCCGCGCCACGCCTCAATCTCCGCATCACTCCACGCCCCACTCTCGCGCAACGCATCCATCAACTGCTCTGCCGTCACAAACGGCTCGCGCAGCAGCGCCCGCACACTCGTCCGCTCCAGCAGCGTGCGCCACTCGCGCCACCGATGAAAACTCGCCGCCTGATCCGCCCCGATCAGCAGCGTCACCTTCGCGCGAGGCAGCACTGTCCGCATCCGCGCAATCGAGTCCACCGTGTAACTCGGCACATCCGGCGCCGCCGCAGCCCGATCGACTTCATCCGTCCACACCACCGCATCGCGCACGCCCACAATCGCCAGCCGCACCATCGCGATGCGATGCGCCGCCGCAGTCCCCGCCACACCAACTTTGAAAGGCGACTTCGCTGCTGGCACAAACACCAGCGTCGCCTCCCGATCAATCACGTCCCGCGCCGCCGCCACGAGCTTCACATGCGCATCATGCGGCGGATCAAACGTCCCGCCGAAAAACACCACATGCCGCGTCAATGTCGGCACATCCAAAGGCGTGATAGAACCCGCATGCATCACGGCTCATTGTTGCACACGCACCGCCGCGCCAGCGCCGCTCGTGGGCGCCGCCTCCGGATCATTCACATCCCCCGTCGGCCGCACAAATCGCAGAATGCGATCACTCCCCAGCACCGCAAGCGTCCCATCCGCATGCATCGATATCAACCCAGGCACGGGCAACTGCGCCACGCGCCGCCCCGTCGCCACATCCCACACCGTCATCATCGCCGACGGTGCCAGCGAAATGATCCGGTCCCCATCTGGCGTGAACACCATAAACCACCCCGCGTGATCACTGCTCTCACACTCGCGAATCAGCCTGCCCGTCGCCACGTCATACAACCGAATCCGATCGCCCGAAGGCACAAACATCTTGCCGTCGGGCGAAAACACGCCATATCCACCCGCCCTCGCATCAAGCGTCCGCAGCAACGTGCCCGTCATCGCATCTCGAAGCGTCACTGCAACCCGCGGCTTCGCATCGGCACCTTCCCGCACATTTTCCGTGCACTGCACGATTCGCCCATCTGCCGATAGCGCCTCAACAAACACACCTTCCAGCCCCGAGCGATCCACGACGAGTTCCCCCGAATCAACATCATGCACCCGCCACCCGCCGCTCGACTGCTTGATCACCATCGTGTTCGACTTCGCGCCTGTCTGCAGTCGATCTGCATCCTTCACCGCAATCGCTCGCACCACCTCGCCCGTGCTCACGCGCCGCAGCTCCGCCCACTCGCTCTGCAAGTACCAGAACAAATCCGCATCACGCGGATGAGGCCCGATTACCACGCCCCACGCGAGCAGCCGATCACTCGGAATCGTCCCCAGCAGCCGCATGCTGTCATTGTCAAACAGTTGCACCTCACTCACATCCACGACCCAGTTCCGCGTCCGCCGCACTGACTTCTGCACCGCGCACACCGTCCCCACATGCATCGCCGTCGGCAAGGGACCGCCCGGCCCCGGATTCAGCGCCGCAGCATCAAGCCGCGATGAATACCACGTGATGCGCCCCGACCCCAGTCCGCCCAGATACAACCGCTCATGCCGCGCATCAAACGCCATCGCATGTGACTGCACCTGCGTATTCGGGATCGACTGCAACCGATCGCCCGACCCCGTGCTGAATGCCTCCAGCACGCTCCCTTCTCCAACCGCAAACACCACCGTCCCCGTCTCATTAAACGCCAGATCAAAACCCGCATGCGACATGATCGTGCGCATCTTCACTGCAAACGTCTTCGCATCCAGCACCACAAGCACGCGCTGACTCGTCGCCGCGATCATCGTCCCATCCGCCGAAACCACCACGCGCGGAATCGAGTCCCCCGCGACATTCACCCGCGCAATCTCCTTCCGCTCCTCCACATCAAACGCGACCACGTCACCGCTCACCTCGCCCCATACAAACGCTTGTCGCCCCGGCAGCGCAGCAATGCTCATATGCGCGCTCCCCGCCAGTCCAACAACTAAGTCACCCGTCTCCGCATCGAGTATCCGCACCGCCTTCCCGCCGCTCGCACGAAAGAACAACCCGGCGAGATACTTCCCGTCGTGGCTATACGCCAACGCCATCGGCGCCGACAGCGTCGGCACTATCCGTGCATTTGCGGGATGATCCGGATCACCGATCCACATCCCGCCCCGCAATCCCACCGCCAGTTCGCGTCGCCGCGGATGCCACGCCATGCCGGGAGTCCAGAACCCCGTCCCAATCGAAAAACTGATCTGGCCCGTATCCGTGTTGATCACGCTCATCGTGTCGCCATTGCCGCACACCGCCAGCCGCGTGCCCAGCGCGTTCAACTCCATCCGCCCGCCCGAATGCGGCACGTGTACAAACTCATGCTCGCGCGACGCCCAGCCCCACAGCACGCGCCACTCCCAATGCCGATGCTCCATGGGCACCTGTCGCAGCCGCTCGCGCGCCCCCCGCGCATCACCCTTCTCCAGCGCGAGGCTCGCCGCCGAAATCGCGTCAATCGTCTGGTCATACGCCAGCGCCTTGTCCCGCGCCGCTCGCGCCACCGCCTGCCGCTCCGACACCACCCCGCGCCACACCGTGAAACTCGTCACCAGCACAAACATCGCAGCCAGCAGCGCCACCACCAGCCGCGTGCGATGTCGCTTCACAAAGCACGACGTGCGATACCACGCGCTGGGCTCGCGTGCTGAAATGGGCCGCAGCGTCAGATACCGCTCCACATCATCCGCCAGCGTTTGCACATCCTGATAGCGCCGACTCTGCTCGCGCGCCATCGCCTTCTGCATGATCGCCGACAGATCACCCTTCACCGCCTCGCGCAGCGCCCGCGCGCTGGGCAGACTCCGCGCCTGCGCGCATGGCTCGGCCTTCTCTCCCGCCTCGCGCACCCTGCGCATGGGCGACGCCGTCTCCGCATTCGCAATTCGCTGGTACAACTCCGCCGGCGCCAGCGTCCGCAGCGTCTCAGGATCATGCGGCAACAAACCCGTCACCAGTTCAAACAACAACACACCCAGCGAAAACACGTCACTCCGCACATCCACATCGCCGCCGTCGCTGCTTGCCTGCTCCGGACTCATGTACTCAGGCGTCCCAACCGCGCTCCCCAGCGTCTGCCGCGTCACCCCGCGCTCCACCGACTCATCCAGCACTTTCGCGATGCCGAAATCAATCACCTTCACCACCGGCTCGCCATCGCTCTCCATCACCAGCACATTGCTGGGCTTGATGTCGCGATGCACGATCGCCTTCTGATGCGCATGATGAATCGCTCGGCACGCCGCCACAAACAACTGCAGCCGCTGCGCAATCGACATCCCGCGCTCATCGCAATACGTCGTGATCCGCCCGCCCGGCACATACTCCATCGCAAAGTAAGGCCGCTCATCTTCCGTCTGCCCCGCGTCCAGCATCCGCGCGATGTTCGGATGCGTCAATCGCGCCAGCGTCTGCCGCTCCGCCTCAAATCTCGACAGCACCAGCGCGATATCAAATCCAGGCCGCACCACCTTGAGCGCCACCTCGCGCCGAATCGGATGCACCTGCTCCGCCAGATACACCACCCCAAACCCACCTTGCGCCACGCGCGACTTGATCACATAAGGCCCGATCCGCTCCGGCAACTTGGGCGCCGCCCCAGACACCTCAATCTCCGCCCGCATCGACTGCGTTGCGTGCTCAATGTGCATCAAGCTCTCACGCGTCACGCCTCTATCCGCCCGCGCAAGCTCCAGCACCCGCTCGCGCAGCCAAGCATCATGCCCCGTCCGCGCCACAATCTCGCGCGTCTGCTCCCCCGCGCCCATATCCGCCACGGCATGAAACAACCGCTCGACCTCGCCCCAGTCGCGATTGCCATCATCCGGCCGACCTGCGGAGTTGTCCGACTGCATGCGCGTCACGTTCACATCCTAATTCGGATTCCGCTCGTCACGCTGGACACGCCCGCCATCGTTTCCCGCTTCCCCGCCCTGCCACTGCGCCAGCAGCCACGCCCTCGCAAACCGAAAATCGCGCTGCACCGTCTTCTCGGACACATTCAGCACATTCGCAATCTGCCCATCCGTCAAGCCCGCAAAGAACTTCAAACTCAGCAGCTCCGACTGCCGCGGATGATGCTGCTCCAGCCGCGTCAGCAGCTCATCCAGCGCGATGATGTCTTCGCTCGCGGAATCAAACGACACATCCGCCGTTTCCAAGTCCACCCGCGCCCGCCCCCCGCCGCGCTTCTGCGACAATCGTGCCCGCGCATGGTCCACGAGCACATATCGCATCGCAATCGCCGCCGCGCCGTAAAAGTGCCCCGTGCTCTCCCACCCCGGATCACCATTCGCCGTCAGCCGCATGAACGCCTCATGCACCAAAGCCGTGGGCTGCAACGTCTGCCCCACCGGCTGACTCGCCAGCCGCTGCGCCGCCAGCTTCCGCAACTGCTCATACACCTGCGGCAAGAGCGCACTCCCCGCCATGCCGCGTCCCGCCCGCGCAAGCGGCGTCGGCAAAGGCTCAGGCGAGGATTGGTTCGTCTCTTCCGCCATGCACGCAGCGCCCGCTCGAATCCCCTATTAATGTACCCGCCGCCGCAAGTGTCCCGAAACACGCGCCGCCCTCGCTGACACCCCCACATCCGCACGACTTTCGGACCTCGCCACGCAGATTGTTGCGGCCCGATGTCCACCCCGCCCGCCCAATTCCGAGTTTCACAACAGATCGGCCTTACGTCCGCGCACGCCGCGCGACGCGCGGTCTCGTTCCAAACCGGAGTCTGCCCATGCGTTTGTCCATCGCCACACTCATCACCGCCGCTGCTTTCGCAACGCCCGCCCTCGCCCAGCGCACCATCACGTTTGACGCTGCCGCGATCGGCTCCCTCCCTTCCGCACCGGGCGTCACCTTCCAACTCTTCTCCCCGCCCGCAGGCACCGGCATCAACTGGCCCGTCAGCGGCGGAGCCTACATCGGTGGCGGCGTGACCGCTATCCCCAGCACCAGCAGCGGCGGACGAGGCATCCAAACCCCCACCGCCTCCGCCGGCTTTTCGCCCGAAGGCATCCGCCTCCTCTTCGCACTCGATCAACCCCGCGTCAAATTCACCGTGGGCGTCGGCGAACCCAACGTCTCCAACTGCATCTACCGCGTCAACGGCTACACCGCCTCCGGCACACTCATCTTCTCGCGCGACTACCCCATCGGCAACAGCCCCACGCTCAACTGCAACTCACTCGTCGACGTCGATGTCAGCAGCACCGCCAACCGCATCCGCCGCCTTGACATCGTCTGTCTCCTCACCAACGGCGTGAACGGCGAATACCGCGAAGTCCTCGACACGCTCGAGTACTTCGGCGATCTCACCCCGCCCGTCACCTCAATCACTTCCCCGATCGACGACACCTGCATCGATCCCATCGCAGCGATCTTTGGCGGTTTTTCATACGAGCCCGACGGAACCTACACCAACGAAATCTGGGAATATGCCCCCGAACTCGAAGGCCCTTGGACGCTGATCACGCAGCTCACCACACCTCTCGCACCCCCGGGCGGCAACCTCATCAACTGGGGCACCGGACCGGTTCCTGCTGGCTGGTACTTCGTCCGCGTCACCGCCCGCAACATCGACAAGCTCGAGACACAAACCTTCCGCCGCGTCTTCATCGACCGCATCAACCCCACCATCAGCGTGCGCGAACCCGCCGCCAACACAATCGTCGGTGGCACCGTCTGCTTCGACGGCAGTACCAGCGACTCCGGCTGCGCATTGAGCACATACGCACTCGCTTACCGCCCCGCAGGATCCGCCGCTGAGTTCACGACCATTCTCAGCGGTACGGCCAGCATCACCAACGATCCGCTCGGCTCTTGGAACACGCGAGCACCGCTCGTTCCGGACGGCGCGTACGAAGTGTTCGCCACCGCCGCAGATTCCTTCAACAACCAGTCTCTCAACTCACGCACGCTCATCGTCGACAACACCCCACCCATCGCCACCATCTCCAACATCCTCGCCTGCGATGGCCTCGGCGCCGAAGGCCCCGTCGTCATCCGCGGCACCGCGACCGACGCCAACATCTCCGGCTGGTCACTCGCCTACACCACAGGCAGTTCCACAGGCTGGACCACGATCGCCACCGGCACCACCAACATGACCAACGCCGTCCTGGGCGTCTGGAACACCGCCAGCCTGCCCGCCTGCGCCGCCACCCTCCGCCTCACCGTCAACGACCGCTCCCTCGTCAACTGCTCCACCGTCAACTCCTCTTCCCACTACATCAGCGTCCGCATCAAACGCCCCGGCACCTGCTCCGACATCGACTTCAACAACAACGGCGTCTTCCCCGAAGACCAGGACGTCATCGACTTCTTCAACGTCCTCGCCGGCGGCTCCTGCGGCGGCTGATCGTTTCGGCTTATGCCTGCCAAGCGTGACCGCACGCGTTGAAAGCGGATGTGATCGTCCAAAGATCTCGCCATTGAGGCCTATTGAATTCGGATTCGCATGGACGGCGCTAAGGTCCTTCGTTACTCTTATTGACCCGCAGGACTGGGGGCCCCGAATGCCGCGTTGCTCTGCCTTGATCGTGACATTGCTGGTTTCCATCGCCGTCGCGCTCGCGTTAGCGGCACCCGCTCGGGCGCAGTGTGCGTTTGAATGGCAGGCTTTCGATCCAAGCACGGATGGCATACCGGGAACGAGCGGGTCGGTTCTCGCCAGCACCATGTGGGATCCAGACGGGGCGGGCCCGCAGCCACCAAAGTTAGTCCTGGGCGGAACTTTCCAAGTCGCAGGCGACGTGCTCGCTCGAGGCATCGTCGCCTACGACCCATCGACCGCGCAATGGTCGACCTTCGGTTCTGGAATGGACGGCGCCGTCCTCGCCCTCGCGGTGCTGCCTGATGGTGATCTGGTCGCAGGCGGGAGTTTCACCATTGCGGGCGGAACGAATGCCGCTTATATCGCTCGCTGGAACGGATCAACGTGGTCACCTCTGGCATCGGGCATGAACAACCAGGTCAGAGACCTGGTGGTGCGTTCCAACGGCGAACTGGTGGCGTCGGGCTTGTTCACGACTGCCGGTGATACTAGTGTCAACTACGTCGCCCGCTGGGACGGTTCGGCTTGGTTGCCTCTGGGATCAGGGCTGAGCAGCTTCGTTTGGGCTCTCGCTGCCGCGCCCAACGGTGACGTGTTGGCTTCCGGGATCTTCTCCACCCCCGGTGGCCCAAACGTGACCCGCATCGTCCGTTGGGCCGAGTCAGAGTGGACCGTCTTGGCCTCGAATTGGCTAGGCTCAATCGACGCCCTCGCGGTCTTACCCAACGGCGATGTCGTCGCGGGCGGAAGCTTTTTAGCCGTTGGTTCGCTTCCCGCAGCACGCGTTGCACGGTGGGACGGATCCGCTTGGTCTCAACTGGGTGCGGGCTTCAACGACACGGTGACATCGCTGCGAGTGCTGTCAAATGGTGAACTTCTCGCTGGAGGACACTTCACGGCCTCAGGCAGCTCTGCATGTCCTCACGTCGCCCGCTGGAACGGTTCAACCTGGTCACCGCGCGGAGGGGGAATGACCGCCAATCTGGCGCTGCCCTCTATCACGACTTTCACCGAGTTACCCGACGGCCAATTTGTGGCGGGCGGCACCTTCATCTCCGCCGGC
>DATGWV010000191.1:0-6433 GCA_035299305.1 Phycisphaerales bacterium
GTGGCATCGCTCTGCCCAGCAAGCGGCTGAACAATGAAGACCTGACGAAACTGATGGACACCAGCGACGAATGGATCGTGCAGCGCACGGGCATTCGCGAGCGGCGGATCATCGACGCGGAGAAGGGCGAGAGTTCCAAGACGCTTGGTGCGAGGGCGCTGACCGATGCACTGGCGGAGGCGCGGCTTGCGCCCACAGATTTGGATCTGGTGATCTGTGCAACGATGACGTCGGAGATGCAGTGTCCGGCGACGGCGAATTTGATCTGCGACATCATCGGCGCGGGCACGGCGGGCAGCTTTGACCTCAATGGCGCTTGTAGCGGGTTTGTGTACTCACTGAATATCGCCCATGATCTCATTCGCGGCGGGGCGTATCGCAATGTCGCGATCGTGGGTGTGGACACTCTCAGCACGCTGATGAGCTACGACAACGCGGGGCGCGGCACGGCGATCATCTTTGGAGATGCGGCGGGTGCGGTGGTGCTTCGCGCGACGGATGACGTGAGCAAGGGGCTGATTGCACAGGCGATGCACAGCGATGGTCGCGGCTGGAAAGAGATCTTCGTGCCCAAGTGCGCGCGGGACTTTCCGGGCGGCGTGATGACCGATCCGCCCATGCTCAACAAGGTTCACATGAACGGTGCGGCGGTCTTCAAGTTCGCTGTGAGCACGTTCAGCAATCTCATTCAAGAGACGCTGGACAAGGCGCATGTGAATGTGCAGGAGGTGGACATGTTCGTGTGCCACCAGAGCAATAGCCGCATTCTGGAAAGTGCGCGCGAGCGGTTTGGGCTGCCGCATGACAAGCTGTATGTGAACATCGACCGTTTCGGCAACACTGTTGGTGCGAGCGTGCCGCTGTGTCTGCATGAGCTTCGGCAAGCGGGCCGGGTGCGGGATGGACAAAGGGTGATGTTCCTCGCGTTTGGCGGAGGGCTGACGTGGGGCAGTAGTCTGTGGCAGCTTTGAGCTGGGGCCACTTTGTCGTGTCCAGACGCTCGCCTCACGCTGCAGAAGCCATGGAACTTTGTGGTCTGTTCGGTGTCTAACCGATAGTGAAATGTGCAACCGGACGTTGGCGTGGTTGGTAAAAGCCACGTCATGCCGGCACGATGTTCGTTGGGGCATCGCGCCGGACCATGGGTGTGCACGGAGGTCATCATCATGCGTCTCGCGAAGTTGATCGTCGGTGGTGTGGGTGGTGTGGTGCTTGCGATGGTCATGTCGTGCGGCGTTGCGTCGCCGGCGTGGGCGCAAGATGCGAGCAAGACCGCGGCCCGTGCGAATGACCAAGTTGACTTGCGTCCCAAGTTTCGCACGGGTGATCAGACGCGGTTCAACATGAACCTCAACATCACCAGCACGCAGCAAGCTGGCGAGGCGGGCTCGATTGCGCAGACGGTGAAGCAGACGCTGGGGCTGGCGCTGAAGGTGCGTGAAGCGAAGGCGGATGGCACGGCGAAGCTGGACATGGTGTATGAGTCGATCAAGCTGGAAGCGACCAGCCCGCTGATGAGCATGTCGTTTGACAGCAGTCAGCCCAAGGACAAGGACGACGAGACTGGCAAGCTGCTGCGGCCGCTTGTGGGGCTCACGCTTGCGCTCGAGACGGATGAGCGGGGCGTGATCACGAAGGTGACGCCTCAGATGCCTGCGGGTGCGACGGTGCCGGGCAACCTGCTGGAGCAGTTCACGGCGGCGGATGTAGTGAAAGGGTTGTTTGGACCCATTCTCAGCATCAGCGCGGGGAGCGGCTTTGCGAAGGTGGGCGAGAGCTGGGTGAACGAGAGCACGATGCAGGGCAGCCTGGGCAATATGAGCCTGAAGAACACGTACACGCTGCGAAGTCATGACGGCTCAAGTGCGTTGCTGGATATCAAGGGCACCGTGGGCCTTGCAAGCGCGGCGACGGGTGGGATCGCGGACATCAAGGACGGCACGATCTCGGGCACGGCCAACTGGGACACCAAGACGGGCATGCTGCGCAGCATGGAGATGACGCAGCGGATGCAGGTGTCGACGCGGCTGGGCGACCAGAGCACAAGCAGCACGCAGGACATGACGGTGCGTGTGGAACGCAAGTGATCGGCATCGCGGCGGTATGATCGTGCATGGCATCGCCGCTTTCGTTTGAGATTTCGCAGCGGAGCACTGTGTCACGCGCTCGGCGCGGGCGGGTGACGACGCTGCATGGCAGCTTTGACACGCCGGCGTTCATGCCTGTGGGGACGCGGGGGAGTGTGAAGGGGCTGTTGCCTCGCGATGTTGCGGCGACGGGCGCGCAGATCGTGCTCAATAACACGTATCACTTGATGCTGCGGCCCGGAAGCGAATTGATTCGTGACATGGGCGGCGTGCACAAGTTCATGAAGTGGGACGGCCCGATTCTGACGGATTCGGGCGGCTATCAGGCGTATTCGCTGTCGGCGATGAACAAGGTGGATGACGATGGGGTGACGTTCAAGTCGATCATCGACGGCGCGATGGTGCGGCTGACGCCAGAGCGCGCGATGCAGGTGCAGAATGAGCTGGGGCCTGACATTCTGATGGCGTTTGATGACTGTCCGCCGAGTATTGCTCCGGAGAGTGAAGAGAAAGATGCGGCGCAGGCGCATCGCATCGCGAGCGCGGCGACACGAGACAAGGTGGGCGGCAGGCAGGTGAAGGACCTGCATGCGCGGCTGCGACTGGCGAACGAGCGGACGGTGCGTTGGTTGGAGCGATGCAAGGCGGCACACGCTCGCAAGGATGAGCAGTCGCTCTTTGGCATCGTGCAGGGCGGGACTGATCTCGATCAGCGTACGTGGAGCGTGGAACGCATTTGCGCGATCGACTTGCCCGGGTACGCGATTGGTGGCGTGGCGGTGGGGGAGAGTCCGGAAGCGATCGCGACGGTGGTTCGGCACACGGCGCCGTTGATGCCCGAGAACAAGCCCCGATATTTGATGGGAGTGGGGTACGAACGCGATCTGCTGGCCGCGGTGCTGGCGGGGGTGGACATGTTCGATTGCGTGCTGCCCACCCGTAACGGGCGGAATGCGAGCGCGTTTTGCTCGACGGGCTCGCTGCGACTGCGAAATGCCAAGCACGAACGCAGTCAGGAGACAATCGAGCCGGGCTGTGACTGCACCGCGTGTGGCGGCGGGTTTACGCGCGGGTACATTCGGCACTTGTTCATGGCCGGAGAGATGTTGGGGCCGATTCTGGTCAGCCTGCATAACCTCCGGCACTTCCAACGCTTCATGTTGGATGTGCGCCAGACGATTGCCAGCGATGACTGGCGGGGTCTGGTGGCTCGGTGGCCCGTGGCGGCCGATGGCCTGCCCGCAGCGTTGCGGGCGTAAGCCATTGGCCTGCATCAATTTCGGACAGACAACTTTCGGAAAGACGACGATTCATGAACAGCTCTGATCTCGCGACTTCGCTCCCCGCTTCTGTGACTGCGGGCGATGTGCACGCTTTCTTCACGCTGGCGCAAGACGGCGCGGCGGCTCCGGCGAGTCAGCCGGTGGTGGTGCCTGGCATGACCAGCAGCGCGCCTGCTGCGGCGACGCCCGGCACGCCCAGCGCGGTGCAGGCTCCGGCTGGCACGACGGGCAACGCGGCGGGCAGCCCGCCCGGTGCGTGGTTGATGCCCGTCATGTTGCTTGTCATGCTCGTGCTGATGGTCGGCATGACGGCGTGGAGCGGTCGCAAGCAGAAGAAGCAGCGCGACGCCATGATGAGCGCGATCAAGAAGGGTGACAAGGTCATCACCGGTGGCGGCGTGATCGGCAACATCGTGGACATCAACGATGATGAGGTCGTGCTGCGGGTGGAAGAAGGCCGGATTCGCTTCTCGAAGAGCGCGATTCAGGGCGTCATCGGCAGCAGCAAGGGCACGAGCGTGACGGAGACGAAGGAATCGGGCAAGGCGGTCAACGCTTGAACGCGGTGGCGTGGGTGTTGTGATCGGGGCGTCAGCCACGGGGCGCGGGGAAATGGGTTTCAGCAGGTTTAATCGCTCGTGATACGCACGAGCGTCTGTCGGACGAATCTACTTATGCGTCACATCTTCAAGATGGCCTTTGTGGTGGTCGCGGTGCTCGTCTTCTTTGCGTGGACGATCATGCCGCCTGAGAAAACGTTGCGTCGCGGGAAGGATCTCGCGGGCGGCGTGAGCATGACGTACGCCGTGGACATCGGCCCCAATGAAGATGCCAAGCAGGTGCTTGACAGCACGATCAAGGTGCTGAAGGAGCGCGTGGACCCTGAGGGCGTGATGGACATTTCGATGGTGTCGCAGGGCCGCGACCGCATTGAAATCAACATGCCGCTTCCGAGCGATGAGGTGAAGGCGGCGCGCAAGGCGTTTGAGGATGCGCTGGCCGACCTTGGCCGCAACAAGCTCACGGATCAGCGGCTGCAACTGGCCATGCAGATGGCCGGCGAGCAGCGTGCGGCGGAGATCAAGACGCTGGCGGCGGGGAACCCCAAGCGCGAGGAACTGCTGAACGCGGCGGCGAAGGCGTATGACGACGCGCAGAAGATTCGCGCGGCGTATGACGCGGAATTGGAAAGCTCGAAGCGCGACGCGATGGTCGAGCAGGTGGCTTCGGCGGAGATCGCGTACGCCAACGCTCGCGACGCGGTGTTGAAGACGGCTCTCAGCCCGGCGGACATTCGCAAGATCATTACGGCGAGCACGCGAGTTCGGTACATTGATGACAACGGTCAGAAGGTGCCGCTGCCAACGGCGCGGGAAGTGGCCGACAAGCAGGTTCGCAACTCGCACCCGGACAGCATCGCGGATATCGATCGGCTGCTGAAACTGCACGAGGAATATGCGAAGGTTCGCACGACGCTGGATGACCCGCAGGATCTGGTTCGGTTGCTGCGGGGCGCGGGTGTGCTGGAGTTTCGCATTGCGCCGCGCGTGGGGCAACACCGCGAGGAAGGCCGGCTGCGGGCTGACCTGCTGACGATGGGGCCGCGCAACGTGCAGAGCGCGGACACGAAGTGGCTCAAGATCAACCAACTGGAAAACTGGCTGAACACGAAGGCTGAGGTTGATGCGCTGGCGGAGAACCCGGCGAACGCGTCGGCGATCTTCGCTCGGCTGGGATATGTCGCGGAGCCGTACGGCGGCGACTACTACATGCTGGTGTATGACACGCGGCAGACGCGGCTGACGCAGGCGGAGGGCGAGTGGCGCGTGAGCCGCGCGTTCCAAGGCTTTGACCAGCGTGGCCGACCCGCGATCAACTTTGAAATGGATCCGCAGGGCGCGAAGCTGCTGTCGCAGTTGACGGGTGCGCACGTGAATGAACCTATGGCCGTCATTCTGGACGACCAGGTTTACACCGCGCCCAACCTCAACGGCGAAATCAGCAGCAACGGCCAGATCATGGGCGAGTTCAGCAAGGAAGAACTCGAGTACATCATCCGCGTGCTGGGTGGCGGCAGCCTGCAAGCCAAGCTGAGCCCTGAGCCCATCAGCATTCAATCGGTTGGTCCGGAACTTGGTGCGGACAACCTGGAGAAGGGCATCACCACGGCGATCTGGTCGGCGATCATCGTCGCGGTGTTCATGTGTTTCTACTACTTCTGGTACGGTGCGGTCGCGGTCATCGCTCTGCTGGCCAACGCGCTCATCATCGTCGGCTGCATGGCACTCTCAAAGGCCGTGTTCACGATGCCGGGCATCGCCGGGCTGATTCTGACGTTCGGCATGGCGGTTGATAGCAACGTGCTGATCTACGAACGTATCCGCGAAGAAATGAACCGCGGCGCGGACATGAAGACGTGCGTGCGGCTGGGCTTTGACAAAGCGTTGTCGGCCATCGTTGACGGCAACATGACGAACCTGATCGTGTGTGTGGTGCTGTACTACACGGGCACGCCTGAGATTCGCGGCTTTGCGATCACGATGGGTATCGGCGTCGTTGCAACGATGTCGGCGACGCTGATTGTCAGCCGACTTATCTTCGACATGATGCTCGCGGGCGGCTGGCGCAAGGGTTCGGTGGTGTCGACGCACATGCTGCCCACGGCGATTCCCAGCCTGCAGGCGTGGCTGACGCCCAACGTGGACTGGATGAAGTATCGGTTCGCATTCTTCGCCATCTCCGCCGTGTACGTGTCCATCGGGTTGGGCATGGTCTTCTGGCAGGGCGGCAAGATGCTCGACAACGAGTTCCGCGGCGGCACGCAGGTGACGCTGCAGTTCAAGCCTGACCCCAGCGACCCCGAGAAGCGCGTGATGATGACGCGCAAGGACGTGGAAGAGAAGGTTCGCGGACTGGCGGAAACGAGCAAGATTCCGGACTTCAATCAGTTCGAAGTCTTCCCGGTGAATCCGCAGCCGGATGGCATCACCAGTGACCGATTTGCCATCAAGACGCTTGCGCAGAACAACGCGACGAGCCCGGTGCTGGACGTGATCAAGGAGG
>DATGWV010000192.1:0-21921 GCA_035299305.1 Phycisphaerales bacterium
AGTCGCCTTTGGCGAGGACGATGACTTCGCCGTGTTGAGCGGCGGCGACGGCAGCGCGCAGGCCAGCAACGCCACCGCCGATCACGAGCGTGTCGGTGAAGATCTGCGGAAGCAGGGAGGAGCGGAAGGGGATGAGGAAGCGACGTGCGTCGAAGACTGCGTGCATACGTGCTCGATTCGAGGCCTCATGCGAATCAACTCAGTCTTCGCGGCGAAAGACGGCGACGACGTCTTCGACGGGCACGACGTAGAGGCGGTTGCCGCCTTCGAAGTCGACGGGGATGGCGTGCTTGGGGTGAAAGAGCACGCGGTCGTAGCGTTCGAGGGGGTAGTTCTCGTCGCGCTCGACTTCGGCGGAGATGGTGAGAATGCGGCCTGTCAGCGTGGGGATTTCGACTTTGTCGGGCAGGTGGATGCCGGCCTTGGTCTGCTTCTTGTCGTCGTCTTTGCGAATGAGGACGCGCTTGCCGATGGGCTCGACGACTTCGAGGCCGCGACCGGAGGCGGGGGCGGCGGGCTTGTCGTTCGCCTTGTCGTTGGACTTGTCATGCGGCTGGTTGGCGCCGGCGTCGTCTTCGGGTTTCTTCGGTGTCTTGGCCATAGTGCGAGGGAAGCATAGTGATGTCGGATTCGCAGGTCATTGGCATGCGCGGGATGCCGGAATACGCGCCCACGCATCCACGCTGTGGTTGGTTCCAGTCGCTAACATCCCGCGACTCAACCAACAGGGAACTCTTGTGCAAGACCTCGCCAAACTCATTCTCGACGTCCCCGACTTCCCCAAGCCCGGCGTGCTGTTCAAGGACTTCACGCCGCTGCTGGGTGACCCGCGCGGCCTTGCACTCGCGATTGAGTACATGACCAACCCGTTTCGCGGGCTGAACATCGACACGGTGATTGGTGCCGAGAGCCGCGGATTCATCTTCGGCATTGCCGTGGCTCAGGCACTCAGCGCGGGCTTCGTGCCCGTGCGCAAAGCGGGTAAGTTGCCTCGGCAAGTTCGCGCGGTGCAGTACGCGCTTGAGTATGGCACGGACCGGCTGGAGATGCACGCCGATGCGCTCAAGCACGCCAAGCGTGTGTTGATCGTTGATGATCTGCTCGCGACGGGCGGCACGTTGGAAGCATGCGCTCAACTCGTGCGCGAAACCGCCAAGCCCACGGGCGGTGTCGAAATCGTCGGCATTAGCGTGCTCATTGAACTCACGAGCCTCAGCGGCGCACGCAAGATTCGCGACTGCGGTTTGGTCCAGAGCGTGCTGAAGTATTGAAGTAGGCCAACCACGTTGCTTGATCTCACGCGGCGGATCGACCGAACGCTGCCGACCTGCGCTCATGCAGGTTCACTTATGCCGCTTCGTTCACGACACGACGCGTGCCCATGCCGCCGGTCATGTCCGCGAAGTTCGCCATCTGCGATGTCGGCTGTGGAATGCCACCCAAGGCTTCGAACTCGGCTGCGAGGTTGGGGTCTTTCGCGAGCAGCAGCAAGTTGCGCTGATTGCTCTTGAAGAAGAAGTCAGCGATATCGCCCAGCGCGGGAATGCTGCCCGCAACGAAGTCGATCGCGACATTGCCGACCATCATCGCCACGGTCTTGCCGCTCGCGCCCAATCGCACGCCTTGCACCACGACGTACGCCGACATGCCAGTCGTGATGACATCGCCAATGCCCGGGACGAGGCCAATCACTGCGTCCATGCCAAAACGCGCGTTGGTGCCGGGCACGGAAATGCCGCTGTCGAGAAACTTCGCGAGCTTCTGCAGCTTGCGGATGGTCGCGGCTCGACTGACTGGGTGGTTGAGGGCCATGCATACTTATTGTGATTTCGCGCGTGCCGGTTTCGGATGATTCGCAGATGAACGTTGCATCATCCATCGTCCCTAAACTCGCCCAATGTCGCACGCCGCCGGGCAACGGACAAACTCCGCCGCTTCTGAACAGAACGCTGACCGAGCGCTGGTCGCGTTGTTGCGCGATCTAGCACGCGAACGCGGCATGCAACTGGAAACGCTGGGCGACGGATGGATCATCCGCCTGACCCGTTCGCACCGGGGCAACACGCAGGCTCGGCACATCTACGGCTACGGCTTTGATCTCAACGCCGCGGCGACGCACGCCATCGCGTGCGACAAAGCCGCAACCGCCGAACTGCTCACGCGTGCAGGCGTGCCGTGCATTCCGCACCAGCTTTTCCTCCACCCCAGCATGTCGCGTTTCGTGCCCCACGATGGCACGTGGCGACAGATGCTCGATGCCTTCACGCGCTGGAACGGCGATGTGGTCGTGAAGGAAAACGCGGGCACGGGCGGCCGCGACGTCACGCGGTGCCAGTCCATCGTCGAACTCGAGACTGCCGTCTATCGCCTCTTTGGACAAACAACGGCGATTGCGCTCTGTCCGTATCACGAACTCGTGAGCGAACAACGCTTCGTGCTCTTGCAGGGCAAATGCCTGCTGGCGTATGAGAAAGTTCGCACGAGCGTGACGGGCGATGGCACCAGCACTGTGCTGGAACTGCTCGCGTCGCACACGCGCAGCGCGAGCGTGTCGCGCAGTGCACTTGCTGGCATGCTCGAACAGATGGACGCTCGCCAACGCGCGCTGCTGCTCGATGTGCCGCCCGCCGGCACGCAGCGTCTACTCAACTGGCGACACAACCTGGGCCAAGGCGCCAGCGTGCGATTGCTCAATACCAGCGACCCCACCACTGCCGCCGCACTGCGCATCGCGATGAACGCCGCTGCGGCGATCAACCTGCAGTTCGGCTCGGTTGACATCGTCGCGACCGCAGGCGACGCCTCGCCTCGCGTGCTTGAGATAAACGCCGGCGTGATGATGGAGTTTCTCGCCCGGACGCTGCCTCAGGGGCCGACGCTCGCACGCTCCGTCTACGCGGCGGCGCTGGACGCGATGTTTGCGTAAGCATGTTTTTGGCCGACATGTTGCAACTTCTCTTGCCTTCGCGTGTCAATCGTGTATGCTGTTCCAGCGCGAGCGATGGTCGCCGCGCAATCCCCGTTGTGACTTGCTCGTCACGACCATAAAGAAAGGAAGCCGCCATGCGTGTCAATCTGTCATCCGCCGCGTGCTTCCAGTTCGCGCTCTAACGCTGCCTTTCGCAGCCTTGCCGCGATAGCTGGAATCACTCATTCCCACTGCGTTTTACCGCGTTGATGCCATGCGCATCGCGTGGAGTATCGCCGCGGGCTCCATCCAGCGTTATCTCCCACTCATCCATACTCACGCTGCGCTCGGCCTGAAAACTCCGCTCGCTATCACGTGGACTGAAAGCTCTCACCCATGAAGGACCGACCCAATCGGAACCTGCGCGATCTCTGCGCAGAGGTTTTTGACGACGATCGCGCCGAACGCAAGTCAGGCCGATCAATCGACGACATCGCATCGGACCGCAAAACGCTGCAACTTTGCAAGCAAGTCCGTCAGGCCATCGAAACGACGCTCGCGCAGTCGCGCTGGGCCATTGATGCACAAGCGATCGTGCACGAAGTCCGGCCTGCGCCTGATGCATCGACGCTGCAAGTCACAATCGTGGCTCCGCAACCGGATCGCATCCGCGTGCACGCGCTCGCAGCATTGCCCGCGCTGCGCGCCGCTGTCGCACACTCCATTTCGCGCAAACGCGCCCCCACGCTCACCCTTCTGCTTCTTCCGGAGCCTCCGCAATGAACGACACCACTCTCGCGCCACACATCAGCACGTGGCTTGCAGAACCTCTTTCAGACCTCGCACGCTCGCTCATCCTTGCAGCGGCAGAGTTGCCAGGCGTCGCACGCATCGCTGTCATGCCCGATGCGCATCCTGCTGATGCCGTCTGCAACGGCTGCGTCATTGCCGTTCGCGACCGCATCTATCCGCAAGCTGTCGGACAAGATATCGGCTGCGGATTTTCCGCGGTGCAACTTGTCGGGCCGCCCGTCTTTCAACTCGCGCCCGACACCGCCGCAGACGTTCTCCAGGCTCTTTCACGCAGCGTTCCGATCATTCGACACGGCAAGCGTTCGGTTTCCAGTCCCGATGCCATCGCCGCACTGGGCGAGTTGTCGCATCCCATCCTCAACACCGCTGCGCGGCGTGACGGCCTCGTGCAGTTCGGCACGCTTGGTCGCGGCAACCATTTCCTGGAACTGCAGCGGGACGACGACGGGGGCCTCTGGCTCATGGTCCACAGCGGCAGCCGAGCGATGGGCCGCGCTATCTATGAACTCGCCATGCGCAGTGCGACGCGCGTGCCTGGCGGTTCGCTCTCGTACATTGAGGCAAATACCGACATCGCACGCGACTACGTGCGTCACGCGGAATGGGCGACTCGCTACGCCAGCGCCAGCCGCACACGCATGCTCCAACTCGCCAGCGACGCACTGCGCAACATGCTCGACGTGCAGCCCGACTGGTCAACACTGCGCGACAGCCCGCACAACACACTCTCCCTCGAGACGTTTGAAAACACGCCGCTGTACATCCATCGCAAGGGAGCGGCACGCGCACTCGCGTCCGATGAAGGCATTATCGCAGGCAGCGCGGGAACGTTCAGCGTGCACACGACCGGCAAAGCCTGCTATGCCGCGCTTCGCTCATGCAGTCATGGCGCTGGCCGTGTGCTGTCGCGATCTGAGGCTCGGCGGCAGGTTTCCGTGAAGGAGCTTCGCCGCACCATGCAGCGAGTCACGTTCGACGCCGCGAATGCCGGTCGCCTGGTGGAAGAGGCACCAAGCGTGTACCGCGATCTGCGCGTGGTGCTGGAAGCGCAGCGCGACCTCGTGCGAACGGTCAGGCGACTGACGCCGCTGGTTTCGTGCAAAGCCGTGTGAGGGCGACTTACTCCGCGACGCCCAGATCGCGCTTGGTGAACAGGGCTTCAAACACGAGCCCTTCGCGCTCGACGTTTTCGCGGGCGCCTTCCAGCCGATCAATCGTTGCGATGATCGCGAGCACGTCGGCACCGAGTTCGCGCAGGCTCGCCACCGCTTCCAGGGCTTGGCCGCCGGTTGTTGCGACATCTTCGACCAGCACCACTGCGTCGCCGGGCTTCACCACGCCTTCAACCTGCTTCGCTGTGCCGTAATCCTTCTTCTTGTTCCGCACGAAGATGCACGGCAGGCCGGTCTCGAGACTCGCCGCCGTCACGAGCGGAATCCCGCCGAGTTCCGCACCAGCCAGCCGCAGCACGCGCTTGCCGGTGCGCTGCTCAACGCTCCGCACCCGCTGGGCGAACATGGGAGCCAGTTGCTTCAGCAGTTCAGGACGGGTGCTGAAAAGGTACTTATCCAAGTAGTAGCTGCTGGTTTTGCCCGATCGCAGCGTGAAGGTGCCGCGCAGCAGCGCGACGTCGGCGATGGCCTGTGCAAGGGGAGAAATCGCGGTGCTTGCGGTGGTCATGCCCCAGCGTACGCGGGCAGGATCGCTCCTCGTTGGGCGGCTCCGACCCCCTTCGCACCACCCGAACACGCCGCCGCGTCCGGCGAACAACAATGTCGCATGAGCCCCATTCGCCCCGCCTGCCACCTTCTCGTCGCGTGCCTGCTGACCGCCGCGCCCACGCTCGCCCAGACCGTGCCCGCCGCACCGGGCCAAGTCGCGACTCCTGCAGCCGACGCTCCGCGTCCCACGCTCGTCAAGCGTGATGATCAAGGCAATCTCATTCGCGTCGATGTGCCCATCGAATATGCCGCTCTCGCCGCGCTGCCTTTGAGCGAGACCGAGCGTTCCAAGATCGCTCCGATCCTCACCGCGCACGAGCAGAACGTGGACGGTGCCCTCCGCCACGCGACGGCGAACATCGCGCGCGTCGCGCGCGTCGTTGAGGAGAACAACAACGCCGAGATTCAAGGCAAGCTCAACGAACTCGACGACTCGGCCCCCATGCTTCGCAATCGCTCGGCCTTCCGCAAGGATCTGACTGACGCGATGACACCTGAAAACGCCGCGATGTTCGCGGGCATCATGCGCGAATACATGCAGCAAGCGGCACAACAAGCCCAACGCGAAGCGCAGGCGCAGAACCGCAAGGGCCAGTTGGGTCTCATGGCAATCGGCGAAGCTCGCCGAGTCGCGGCGATGGACGTGCGTGCGAGTCTGCACCGCATGGCGGCCAAAGCGTGGCCGACGCTCGCCGACACGATCAAGGCCTCGGGCATCAGTCCCGCGAACGTCACTGCGATGCAAACGCGCATTGACGAGCGCAAAGCAGCGATGACAGAATCAAGCACGGATCGCGAAAAGGCTGACGCATTCATGCTCGCGCTTGGCGCGATTTCCGACGATCAGCAGCGCCTCGTTGTCGACGCGCTCTACAAGCAGCACGCGCCCGACATGCCGCCCATGAAGAAGGTGGAGCCGCCGGTGCCCGAAGCCGAGCCGGGCCGCCGCACAACGCCCGCCAATGAACCTGTGCTTCAACCGCGCTAAGTGCCTGCGGTTCCAGTCATCCAAGCGGAAGACGCGCGGCTGCTATTCATGCACGGCGCGCAACTGCTCACTGCGCCGCCCGCCCGCGCAACGCTTTCGCACACACGGTCACTCATCAATCAACTGGGCTTCGTGCAGCTCGACAGCATTCACGTCGTTCAGCGGGCTCATCATCACATTCTCTGGTCGCGTCTGCCCGGTTACACGCCCACGCACCTCGACACGCTCCAACATCGCGGCGACATTTTCGAGCACTGGACGCATGACGCCTCGCTCATTCCCACTTCGCTTTATCCCCAATGGCGGCATCGCTTCGAGCGCGTCGCATGGAGCAAGTGGTTTGGTCAGCAGCTTGGCGCCTCGAAAGACCAGATTCTCTCGCACGTGCGTGATCGCATCGATCGCGAAGGCCCGCTGATGGCGAGCGATTTCGAGCATCCCGAGCCGCGAAAGTCTGCTGGCTGGTGGGAGTGGAAACCCGCCAAAGCCGCGCTCGAATATCTCTGGCGACGCGGCGAACTCGCGATTCCGCGGCGTGTGAACTTCAACAAGGTTTACGACCTCACGCCGCGCGTGCTGCCGCATGTGAGCACGCTCGCGACTCCATCCGCCGACGAGCACATCGCGTGGGCATGCGAATCCGCGCTTGATCGCCTCAGCATCGCAACGCCGACGCAGATTGCACGTTTTTGGAATGCCGTCAGCATCGCGCAAGCTCGCGTGTGGTGCGCTGCGGGCGTGAAAGCCGGTGCATTGCAGTCTGTCACGCTCATCACCGCGACGGGCGAACGCGTCGCCTGCGTCGCGCCGATGGATCTCACTCGCCGTGTGCGTGCGGCTCGCACCGCGTTCGCAAAGAGTGCTGATCGCACCCGCGTGCTGAATCCGTTTGATCCCATTCTCCGAGATCGCGACCGTTGCGCCGCGATTTTCGATTTTCACTATCGCTTCGAAGCCTTCACGCCCGCGCCCAAGCGACAGTTCGGCTACTACGTGCTGCCCATTCTCGACGGCGATCGTCTCATCGCGCGCTTTGATCCCAAGCTCAATCGCACTGCACACACGCTCACCGTTCCCGCGTTGCATTGGGAAGCCGCCATCGCCGCATCGCAGCGGCGAGCACTCATGCCGCGCGTGGAGCATGCCCTGCGCGAGTTTGCGACCTTCTGCGGCGCCGACACTCTCACGTTGCCGCCAGCCCGCGCACGCTGATTCCTGCGTCGCGCAGTGCCTGCACCACCGCATGTGCAGTCGCGAGTGCATGCTCGCCGTCGCCATGCACGCACAGCGTCTGCGCTTCAACTCGCACGCGTTCGCCCGCAACAAACACGCATTGATCACGGGCGATCATCACCGCCTGCCTCGCGGCATCTGCAGGGAGCAACATCGCGCCGACTTTGCCACGCGCAACTAGCGTCCCGTCGCGTTCATAGCCGCGATCCGCGAATGCCTCTCGCACCACGCCGAAACCCATTCGTTGCCACACCGCAGCAGCAGTGTCGTTTCCCGCTTGCGTCACCAACGTCACATCGTGCCCACACGCATCTTGCACTGCATTACCCACAACCTCCGCGACATCACGCTCTCGACAATCGTGATACAACGCGCCGTGCGGCTTCACATGCGTCATCTTCACGCCGCTCTCATCACACACCGCAATCAATCGGGCAACCTGCTCGCGCACACTCGCACGCAGCGCGTCAGCCGTCATCGCGATACGCACACGTCCGAATCCAACACGATCCGGATACCCCGGATGTGCGCCAACGTTCGTTCCCGCTCTGCGTGCGGCCAACACCACGCGCCGCATACTCAACTCATCACCCGCATGCCCGCTGCACGCGATGTTCACGCTGCTGACGCATGCCGCCAGCGCATCATCGTGCCCGGCCGCAATCATCGCGGGCACTTCTCCCACATCGCAGTTCACATCGATGACGTTTGGCATCACGCCTCTCCTCGCGGCACGTGTGCCTCAAGGGTGCTTCGCGCTTCCCGCGACGCAGCACGCGCCACGTCGAGTGAGACAACGACAAATCGCACCCACTCGCCCGCACGCGCCTGCATCAATGCTGACATGTCCGCGTCGATCACGCTCGCGATCACCGGATATCCGCCCGTGACCGGACCATCCGGTCCCAACACGACAAGCCCGCCGTCGGGAGTCACTTCAATGTCACCAGTCAACGTTGCATGACTCGCCATCGAACTCACCCCGTGCGTCAGCGACGCCCCTTCCAGCCTCACGCCGACACGATCACTGCGTGTGTTGATTTGCCACAAACTCGCCGCAAATCGCTCGACTGCGTCCGCGCCGAGCATTGCCGCATGGGAATGCAGCGTCACACGCAGCGTGCGTCGCATGATGGCGTGTTGCAGCCATCCCCGCGCTCCCGCGCTCGCTCGCACGCCCGCGCGCACAGCTTCACCGATCGCGATCACGTCTCCCGCTTTCAGCACGCGCCCGCCCAGACGCGTTGTCACGTGTGTCGAACAACTCCCCAGCACGCTCGCCGCTCGCACACCGCCTCCGACTGCAATCACGATCCGCGCTCCGCCGCTGTAACCTCGCACGCGCAGCCGCTCACCCGCGTGCAGCGTGATGGGCGTCATCGTTGTCACTTCCACCAGCCGGCCGGTGCCCTGCTCAATCACCATCGCTGCCTGCGCGCCGCACACCACCAGCGTTACCTCGCATAGCGCGAGCAACGTTGGCCCTGACAGCGATGCCTCAATCACTGGCGCATCATCGTCGTTCCCGACAATTCGATTCGCGACGACTCGGCTGATCCAATCAGCGCTTCCGCTTGCGCTCACGCCCGCGTGCATCCATCCACGCCGCCCGGCATCCTGCACGCTCGCGAGTGATCCCGGATGTTCCACGCGCAGCGCAGCATCGCTCGCGTAGTCATTCGCGGACTTGCACTCACTCGCAGACTGGCTCGCCACCATCGCATCAAACTGCTCGCGCGATATCGCCTCGAACCGCACACAATCGCCCGCCTCGATCATCGCGGGTCGTTCTCGCGTCGCATCAAACACGCGTACCGGCGTGCGGCCGATCACATGCCAGCCGCCGGGCGTTGCACTCGGATACACCGCTGTCTGCTCACCCGCGATCGCGACACTGCCCGCCTCCACGCGCGGCCTGGGCGTCTGTCGCCGGCCCAGCCGCAGCCGCTCATCCACGCCTTGCAAGTACGCAAAGCCCGGCGAAAAACCCACAAACCCAGCGACATACTCACGCCCCGCGTGCAACTTCGCAATATCCGCCCGCGCGATGCCGCACGTCTTCGCAACTTCATCCGCATCGGGCGCGAACGCATCGTCATAACACACCGGCACCACAACCACGCGCCCCGCAACCTCTTCGATTGTCGCCACGTTCTCAACCGCGGCTCGCATCGCGTTCTCAAGCAACGCAACCCGCACCGCGTTCATGCTGGGCTCACACACAATCGCGACTTCCCCTAGCGTCGCTACCACATCACACCGCTCGCTTGCAAGTGCACGCCGCAACGCGCGTGCGACCGCTCCCGCGCTCTCTCGCGACACCCGCGCCACCAGCATGCGCTCCGACCGCCACTCCATGCCACTCGCTCCCAATCTCACACCGCGCGCGGCCCCTCGGTCGACGCCTTGCTCATCCCGCGCGTCGCGATCGCCGCGAGAATCAGTCCGCCGACCGCAAAGACGGCACACACATAAAAGTGCGTGCCCAGGCCGAGGTTCGGAAACTTGTTGCGAATCACGCCGTCGAGAATCTGCGATCCCAGAATCGGCCCGAAAATGCCTGCAACACTGTTCAAACTCTGCAGCGCGCCCTGCACCGAACCCTGTTCCGTCGGCGATGCCGTTTGTGACACGATGGATTGCCCGGCAGGCTGCGCAATGCCGCCGAAGCTCGCGATCGCGACAATCGTGAAGATCATCCATCCCTCGGTCGCCAATCCATACGCCGCATACGCCGCGCATCCGAGTGCAATGCCGATGAGCAAGCTCGTCCGCAATCCAAGCGCCGGAATCAGTCGGCGTGCGAGTCCGCCTTGCACAATCGCCGCACCGATGCCCACGACAAACAGCGAGACGCCCACCATCCGCTCGCTCCAGCCGTAGCGGTGCTCCGTGTACACCGCCCACGTCGCGTGCAGTCCGAACTGTGCGAGATTCAGCAGAAACAACGAGCCCGCCAGCCACATGATCACCGGATACTTCGCGAGCATCGGCAGCATGCCAACTGGGTTCGCGCTCGCAAGCGAGAACGTCTTCCTTCGCTCCGGCGGCAGACTTTCCGGCAGCACAAAGAACCCGTACAGCCAGTTCGCGAGCGTCAACGCCGCCGCCGCGTAGAACGGGTAGTGAATGTCAATGCTGCCCAGCCATCCGCCGAGCAGCGGCCCCAGCACAAAGCCGATGCCGAAGGCGGCACCGATCATGCCATAGGCCTTGTGCCGCTCTTCCGGCTTGGTCACGTCTGCGATGTACGCGCTCGCCACACCGAAGCTCGCGCCCGTGATGCCGTTGACTACGCGCGTGACAAACAGCCAGCCGATCGTCGGCGCGAGCGCCATCGCAAGATAATCAAGCCCCGAACCAAAGAGTGAAAACAAGATCACCGGTCGCCGACCGAATCGATCAGACAACGCTCCCAGCAGCGGAGCGAAGAGAAACATGCACGCGTAGAACGTCGCCTGCAGCCAGCCGACATATGGCGTCGCCGCTTCAACGTCCATGCCCTTCACGCCCGTGACGGGGTCCACGAGCAAGCTCGCCATGAGCGACGGTGCGACAGGAATAAGCAGGCCGAAACCCAGCACATCGAGTAGAAGGGTGATGAAGATGAAGATGGCCGCGGGTTGGCGTTGCTGCACGCAGGCATTCTTGCATCACCAAACCATGTACGCCGCCGCGCTCCGTATCCTCGCTCATGCTCGAGACCATGGCCCAGCCGCGCAATCAGGCATTGCATCGCACCAAGCTCTCCACCGCCCTCGCGGGCGTTCGCGGCGCATCGCTGCTGCCGCGATTTGTCACGAAAATGCCCGGTGCCAGCCACGAAGGCCGCCTGCCGCCCATCACGCCCGCACAGAGCTCTCTCTCACGCCAGCTCGAAGACATCGTGCGCGAACTCGCCGGACCGCTTGCCGGTCGCAACCAGTTCCGCCCGCGCGTCCTCGCCCGCGCCGAAGAGTTTCTTACCGCCCAGCTCGCGCACACGGGCCTGCGCGTCACGCGACAGGAGTACACCAGCTTCGGCGAGCGCGTCGCCAATCTCGAGATCGAGCTTCCAGGCACGACCAAGCGCGACGAGATCATCATCATCGGCGCTCACTACGACGCCGTCGAACTCAAGCCGCAGTTTGGCCTCTGCCCCGCCGCCAACGACAACGGCAGCGGCGTCGCCTGCACGATCGCGCTCGCGCACCGCGCCGCCGCTCGTGCGAATGCAGGCAAGCCGCCGCAGCGCACGCTGCGCTTCACGCTGTGGGCTAACGAAGAACCGCCGTTCTTCTGGACGGAGCAGATGGGAAGCCTCGTCCACGCGCGCAGTTGCCGCGCTCGCAACGACAACATCGTCGGCATGCTCACACCCGAGACGCTGGGCTGCTACTTGCATGCTGAAGGCTCGCAGCGCTACCCGCTGCAACCGCTTTTCGAGCCGTTTTACCCCACAAAAGGTAACTTCATCGCCTTCATGGGCATGAGCGAAGCCCAAGACCTCATCAAGCAGAGCGTCGCGACGTTTCGCACACACGCCGCGTTCCCCAGCATCGGCGCGGGCCTTCCCGCCATCATTCCGCACGTGGGCGCGAGCGACCACTGGAGCTTCTGGCGCGTCGGCTACCCCGCACTCATGATCACCGATACCGCGCCATATCGCTACAACTTCTATCACACCAACGAAGACATTCCCGAGAACATGAACTTCCCCGACTTCGCTCGCGTGACCGAGGGCCTCGATCACGTCGTCACGAATCTAGGAACTTGAGGGCGCAAGCCCTCAACGCATGTCTGCCGGGACGAAATCACAACCCGCGTTCGTACGCCAACTCCTCGCGCAGCACCTTCCCCAGCCGCTCATACTCATCCAACGAGTTATACACCTGCGCACTGATGCGGCAGATTCGCATCGTCAGCCCCGCCACGCCCCACACGGGCACCTGAATGTTGTGCAAATGCAGCAGGCGATCCTGCAGCGCATCGTGATACTTGGTCGCTCGCGCCATCACCCGCGCGTGCCTCGCCTCGTCATGTGCAGGCAGGATCATCGACACGATGCTCCCCAGCATCGCATCCGGCGCCGCCGGCGTGATGCCCAGCATCTCGCAGATCACATCGCGCCCGCGAATCGCCAACTCGTGATTGTGCCGCATCACCGCGGGCCATCCGCCCGGCAACATCGCACGCATCGCCGCGATCGCATCAGGAATCGCGTAAATCGCCGTGTAATCCTGCGTACCCACATACTCAAACTCAGTCAGAAACTGTGCCCGACCGGGCTTGGGCTTCTCGGCATGGTTCGACAGCGCAAGAGGCCTGAATCCCTCGCGCCGCGCTGCATCCACATACAAAAACGCCGAGCCCTTGGGCGAGCAAATCCACTTGTGACAGTTCGCTGTGTAATACGTCGGTCGCAGCGTGCCCAGGTTCACCGGCACCATCCCCGGCGCATGTGCCCCGTCGATCAGCGTCGCCACACCCCGCGCGTGCAGCATGGGCACAAGCTTCTCAACCGGCAGCACCAGCCCCGTTGGGCTTGTCACATGACTCAGCATGGCGAGCTTTGTCTTGCTTGTCACACTCGCCATGATCGCGTCGATCACCTGCTGCTCGCTCGTCACTGGAAACGGCAACTTCGCCACGACAACGCTCGCGCCCCGCGCCGCCGCGGCTCGCCGCGCGGAGTTCTGACACGCCGGATACTCATGACTCGTGATGAGCACCTCATCGCCGGTGCGCAGCTCGTGATTCGCGAAGACCGTCGCCACCGCGATGCTCGCATTAGGCAACGGCGCGAACGCGTCCCATTCGCACGACAGAAACTCTCCCAGCGCACGGCGCGTCGCGTCCATCGCGCCTTCGTGATCTTCGACGAAGAACTTCACCGGGTCGGCTTCCAGCCGATCGCGCCATGCCTGCTGCGCCTCCTGCACCAGCACGGGCGTTGCGCCAAATGAACCGTGGTTGAGGAACGTGAGTCCGTCCTTGAGCCGCCAATGCCGCGAAAGTGCAGATGCCATGCTCCCAGCGTACGACACGTGTCGCGTTCGCTGCGCTCAATCAGTACTTCGCCGCACGGCCGCCGATGAGCGTCGAATCAATCTTGAGTCCCAGCACCGACGCGAGAGGCAGCAACGCAAACGCGAGCAACGAGCCGATCACGCCCGTGTAAATCGCCCCGCCGCCGCGCACCAGCAGTTCGTGCGTCACACTCCACGACATCGGATCAAACATCAAACTGCGCAGCGTGAAGATCGCAACGAGTGCAATCGCCGAGGCCATCGCCGCCAGCATCGCGAGCACGCCCAGCGTCAGCGGATTGCGCCGCATCATCACGCTGCGCACGCTCATCACCAGTTGCGCCGCGATCACAAACGCAATCGCCGTCGGCCCGATGATGCGCACGTCTCCCGCCGCGTTCGCGAGAGGCAACGTGCTCAGCAAGTCCACCGCCAACCCCATGAGCAGCGCGGTCCACCGCACGCTGGCCGGCTGCCCGAACATCGCGACGAGCGTCACGATGCACAGCACGAAACTGGGCGAAATCGCCGTTGATCCCAGCGCCAGCGCAGGCCGCAGCGAAAGCTCCAGCCCCAGCGCGATCCACGCGACAAGCACCATGCCCATCTTGTTCATCGCGGCTTCTCCTGCTCGCCGCCCACACGGTCGCGTGTCATCGGCAGTCGCACGATCACCTCGCCCACGCGCGTCAAGTCCCCCACTTGCGGCCGCACCGTGATCTGCTTGCGCAGCGGCTGCCTCGGGCTGGGTCGCACGTCTTCAATCACGCCGATCACCAGCATCTGCGCGCTCTGCGGCCAGCCCGCGTTGTCGAGCAGCCGCACCTCTTGTCCCACTTCCGGCTCAATCGCCTTGCCGTCTTCGCTCCGCTTGTCTTCCACATCGCCTTCAAGCGTGCCGTTGCCCGCAGGCTTCAGCCGCGTTTTCAATGTGGTCGTCAGTCCATCGACAATCACAACGCCCTCGATGTCGCCCGCGTTCTTCGCGGTGATGGGCACCACGCTCGCATCGCGCGTGCGCACCGCCGTCACCTTGCCCAGCAGTTGCACCGCGTTCACCGTCGCGACGTCCCCAATATCCAGCCCCTCGCGCTGACCCGCGCGCACCGTCAGTACGCCCGAGTCCATGCCCGTCATGATCACCGTCGCCGGCACGTGCATCACGCCGTCAGGCGTCTGTGAAATCATCACGCGCATCTGCTCAAGCAGCCCGCGCAGGCGGGCCGCTTCCGCTCGCTCCGCGAGCATCTGCGTGCGCAGCTCGTCATTCTCCTGCTTTAGTTGCGCGACAATCGACTCACTCACCGGCGCAGGCGTGGGCGCGACAAACTGCACCAATCGCTTCACCGGCCCCGACACCGGCGCAACCAGCATCGATGCCAACTGTCCAAACGGCCCGACCCAATCCCGCTGCCACCGCGCAGGCACGCACAGCGCAAGCACCACACACGCCCCGATCGTGATGGGCAACGCCTTCTTCGTGACTTTGGGCGTGAGGATGACCATGGGGCGGCCGGAGGCAGGGAGAACGGAGAACGGGGAACGGGGAACGGAAAGAAAAGCGGAAAACTCAAATGGGGCGGCGGGCAGTCATGAGGACGCGCTAAGTGTCTGAAGCCGACCGCCGTCAAATCGGCCGATCAACCCTCACACAACTTCATGTCCGCGTCTCTCCGCCCCCCTCCGCCTCTCCGCGACCCACTCATCCCACATCGTTCTCAAGACTCGCCTTGAGCTGGTCAAAGTTCTCGAGGTACAGCGCCGTGCCGCGAGCGACGCACGTCAGCGGGTCATCGGCCATCTTGGTCGGCAGGCCTGTCGCCTTCTCCACCACTTGGCACAGTCCGCGCAACAGGCTGCCGCCGCCCGCCATCACAATGCCGTTCTCAACCAGGTCCGCCGCCAGTTCCGGCTGCGCGCCTTCCAGCGTGTGCGTAATCGCCGCGACAATCGCCGACACCGGCTCGCTCAGCGCCTCGCGCACTTCCTCGCTCGACACTTCGGTCTTGCGAGGCAGCCCGCTGATCATGTCGCGCCCGCGCACGTCCATGACAACTTCCTTGTCCATGGGCGACGCGCTGCCGATCTCGATCTTCACGCGTTCGGCGGTCTGCTCACCGATCAGCATGTTGTAGTTGCGCTTCATGTGGTTGATGATGGCTTCGTCCATGTCATCACCCGCCACGCGCACGCTCTCACACACCGCGATGTCACCCAGGCTCAGCAGCGCAACGTCGCTCGTGCCGCCGCCGATGTCCACGATCATCGAACCTTGCGGCTCCATGAACGGCAGCCCCGCACCGATGCCCGCCGCCAGCGCCTGCTCGATGAGATACACCACGCGCGCCCCGGCCCGGTGCGCAGAGTTGAACACGATTGACTTTTCCACCGCCGTGATGCCGCTGGGCACACTGATGATGACCCGCGGCCCGACCACGCGCGACGAGCCATTGGCCTTGTTGATGAAGTAGCTGAGCATCGCGCTGGTGATGTCCAGATCGCTGATGACCCCATCCTTGAGCGGACGAATCACCGAAATGCTGCCAGGCGTCTTGCCGAGCATTTCCTTCGCGACAACACCCACCGCCTTGCCGTCATTGAGCACCTGGTTCGTGCCCTTGCGCACCGCCACCACCGACGGCTCATTGAGCACGATGCCCTGCCCGGGAACCGCAACGAGTGTGTTGCACGTCCCAAGGTCAATGCCGATGTCCACGCTGAAGACGCGAAGCAGTTTGTCCCAAAGCACGCGGTGCCTTTCCCCGCACGAACGAAAAACGCGCTCCCGCGCATCGCTCGGCGGCGTGCTGACCTTCCTCCATGAAGCTCGGCCCATCGCGTGGAAGGACCACGATGCGCCCGCCGGTCTCCGACCGGCGCGAAACCCAAGCTGACGCGGGAGATTATGACCGCAACGCCCGCAAAGTGCGAGCACCTGCGTTTCCCCGCTCGAAATCCACCAATGCCGCCGCCAACGCAAAACGGGAAAAGCTGTCGGACGTAGGAGGAGAAGTGCCTGAGTGCCAAGTGCCTGTGTGCGGCAGTCGCAACTGGCTTCTCGCTGGCCCACTTTGCACTCCGGCACTGAGCACTCTGGCACTCTCCTTCCCCACTACTCTCCCCCCATGCTCTCCCCCGTCACCACCAATTTCCTCGGCCGTTTGCGGGCCAACGACCAAGCCGCGTGGTACGAACTCTGGGAGACATTCGGCCCCGTCGTGCAGGCCCAGCTCACCAAATGGGGCAAAGGCCGCATCGGCCAGGAGACCGTCCGCGACCTCTCCCAGGAAACCCTCGCCGCGTTATCGGAATCCATCGACCGCTTCGACCCCAAACGCGGCGTCCGCTTCTCCACCTGGCTCCTCTCCATCGCCAAGCACGTCCTCGGCGACGAAATGGACCGCCGCAACGCCCAAAAACGCGGCGGCAACAAAGCCTCGGCCAGTCTTGAAGAAGGCTGGATGGTCGCCAGCGACGAACCCGCCGCCGACGCCCAGTACGAAGCCGCCGTCTTCCGCGCAAAAGTCGAAGCCGCCATCCGCATGGTGAGCAAAGAGAGCGACTTCACCGACTTCGCAACCTTCCGCATGCGCGTGTTGGAAGGCCAATCCGGCAAAGACGTCGCCGCGACGCTGGGCACCAGCGAACCCACCGTCAGCCGCCGCGTGGCCCGCGTCCGCGACGCCCTGCGCAAACGCCTGCGCGATGTCGTGAGCACCTACTCCTTCACCGAAGACGAAACCGCCGAACCCGCCAAAGCCGGCCTGCAACTCACGACCAAACAAGAAGACGCCCAAGCCGACGCCCTCTTCGACCAAGCCATCGGCGAGATTTATTCCCTGCAAGCCCACCTCCGCGAAGAGCAGGCGAAGAAGCAAAAGTAATCTCTATGCCCCCCGCGACTTCCCACACCCCGCGCGGGCCGCCAAACCGCGCGATGCCTTCTGCGCGGAAGTGCGATTGGCGATCGTCGATGTGGATCACGCGACGCCGCTCGATCCCGCCGCGATGCCCACGCTCGCGCTGGTGACGGATGGCAAGGTGCAGGCCGAGTTTTCGTCGGAAAACAAGGGCAAACAAGCTGTGTACGCGGTGCGGTGGATCGGTCCGACCGGCGAGCCGGGGCCGTGGGGAGAGGAAGTGCGGGCGGTGGTCGCTGCTTGAAGTGTGTGGGCGCGCTGGGCTCGGCATTCGGCATTCGTGATTCGGCATTCGTCGCAAGCGTGGCCCGATGCGCGCGTGGCTCATCGGGCCTGCGCCAGCACGAATGCCTAATCACGAATGCCGAATGCCGCGTGGTCTTGCCGCAACGCCCAGTGCCCGATGCCCAGTGCCTCCGCGTTCTCTTCCCCGCCTCAGTCGTGCGGCACCATGAACTTGAAGAGTTCGGCGGGCTTGAAGTTCTTGGTCTGGTCGCCGGCGGTGTCGGGGTTGCCGTCGAGTTGGAGCTTGCGCGGGCCGGAGCCTTCCTTGAAGTCCAGCTCGCTGAGTTTGGTCCAGATGATGCCGGGGCTGTTGGTGTCCTGGTAGTAGTACACCCGGTTCTTCTGGTCGCTCACCGTCAGCCAGAGCGTGTCGGCGACGTTGGGCTGGCCCGGGATCTTGATCCCGATGGGCACGCTCACGTTGCGCATGACGCTAAAAACCGTGGCGACCGCGCGCCGCGGGTCGGCGGTCTGCGTGGCTTCGTTGATGTAGTACGACGCGCGGGCGAAGCGGTCTTCCGGGCGGTTGGTGCCGGGCAGCATTTTCTGGCCGCCGATCTTCTGCCAGTAGGCGTTGAGCGGGATTTGCTCAGAGAAGATCGGCGAGTTGGTCATGACCTGGTACTGGCGGCCGTGGTGGATGACCAATTTGCCCTCGATGTACTCAAAGATGGCGGAGTCGCCGCTGGCGTCGGAGATAGCCAGGTGCACGGTGCCCTTTTCGCCGGTGGGGGCCTGGATCGTCACCATGCGGAACTCTTCCTTGCGCAGCGCTTCCACGGCTTCGGCGGTCGTCGCGAAGGAGTCGAGCACGTACTGGGCCCACGCGGCGACCGAGAGCGTGGGGCGGTTGTCGCCCGCGCTGGCCTCGGGGTACTTGCTCTCGGCGAGGTAGAGCAGGTTGGCGACCAGGCCCTTCTCGTTCATGCCGTCGGCAACGGCTCCTTCGTAGATTGTCGTCACCACGCTGCCGTGCTTGCTGGTCCAGGTGAAGGGCGTTGTGGTGTTGCTGGTGCGCTTGAGGCCGCGGGGGTAGAGCCACTGATTCGTGTCCATGTCGGAGTTGAACCAGTCCATGGTGCGGCCCGTCACGGTCTGGCCTTCCTTGCCGAAGTAGACGGCGCGGGTGCAGGCTTCGGCGGCGGGGACGGCGAAGACGGCGGCAGCGAGCAATGCGGGGAGAGCGAGACGCGTGGGCATAGCGGGCTCCTTGGAAGGTGTTGCAGCATGGTACCTAGGAAGGGGAGGCATGGAGAGAGAGCCATGACGGAAGGCGGCTGGAATCGCGCGCGTGATGCAGTTGGCGACAGTGGCCAGCAGAGAGCGAGCGGCGCAGGCACGCCAAGAGGCGACTAGGTACGCTTCGCATATGGCGAAGCGCGCGGTCGTTCGCAGGGTGGTCAAGTGGGGCGGGCTCGTGGTGAGCGTGCTGTCGGCGGTTGCGTGGGTGGGGAGTTGCTGGGGCATCGCGCAGTGGATGAGCGAAGGTGTAGGCGTAATCCGCGTTCATGCTGGTTTGTTGACACTTCACGAGTCAGATTGGTCGCCGATGTGGGGCGGAATGAGCGGGCTCACGGTTGACCGGAGCGAAGCTGAGATGCAGTGGTGGTTTGTCATAGAGCAAGCGCCTGACATATCGAATTACTCCATGCCGCTGTGGGTTCCTTTGCTGATCGCGGCTGGCGCGACTGCGGCAGCGTGGCGAGCGGATGTGCGCGAACGTCGCCGCCAGCGCGTGGGCTCTTGCCCCGCGTGCGGGTATGACCGGCGGGGACTGGATGCGGGGAAAGTGTGTCCGGAGTGCGGGGCGGCTTCGCACGGCGAAAGCGTGGTGAAGCCCGGCGCATGATGCGTGTGCATTGCGGCGAGAGCGGCGGCGCGGTACGCTCCGCTCATGGCGAAGCACGCGGCTGTCCGCAAGGTGGTCAAGTGGGGCGGGCTCGCAGCCTCGGCTTTGCTCTCGGTGGCGTGGGTGGGCAGTTGCTGGTACGGAGTGTTGTGGTTCGTGCCCGCCGGCGGCTACGTGTGCGTGGAATCTGGAGTGGTTGAGACACATGGGCCGCTGTGGCCACCGGGATGGAGCGGCGGTCACGTGCATATGCATCAAGCCGCAAACTCGGGCATGCGTTGGTCGGTTTGGTGGGGGCGAGTAGACCATGTGCGGTACGCGAGGGTGCCGCTGTGGATTCCACTGCTCGTCGTGGCTGGAGCGACAGCCGCTGCATGGTGGGTCGATGCACGCGCACGCCGCCGCCAGCGCGTGGGTGCCTGCCCCGCGTGCGGGTATGACAGGCGGGGGCTCGAGGTTGGGATGGTGTGTGCCGAGTGCGGGCCCGCTTCACGCGGCGAAAGCGTGTCGAAGCCGGATGCGTGATGCGTTTCCATTGCGGCGAGAGCGGCGGCTTGGTATGCTCTGCTCATGGCGAAGCGCGCGGCTCTCCGCAAAGGGGTCAAGTGGGGCGGGCTCGTGGTGAGCGTGCTGTTGGCGGTGGCGTGGGTGGGGAGTTGTTGGTACGAGGCTTGGTGGGTGACGCCCGGCGACGGCTTGATTGGTGTGACCGGAGGGAGTTTGGCCCTGCGGGAACCACTGTGGCCGCTGGGACTGGGCGGCGACGGCGGGTTTGAGTTCGAACCAGAGTTCTCTTCGATGCACTGGTGGTTTCAGTGGGGGCATTGGCTGGGAAAGCAGTATGTTTCCATGCCGCTCTGGATTCCGTTGCTCATCGTGTCTGGCGTAACCTCGGCGGCGTGGCGGGCGGATGCGCGCGCACGTCGCCTTGCGCGCGTGAACGCTTGCCCCGCGTGCGGATATGACCGGCTGGGGCTAGATGTTGGAAAAGTGTGTCCGGAGTGTGGGGCGGCGGGAGCAATTGGCCACATCGTCAACTCGCGAGATGCCTGAGAGAAGCTCGCCGACGCCCGGGGTTCCGCGGCGGGAAGATGCGGTTTGTCCTTCTCGTCCGTTTCGTCGCGCCGACTCGCTTCCCCAAGCAACGAACAATGTCCCCCATGCGGTATCTGCTCGCGCTTGCGTGTGTTGCCAGCTTCGTCTTGGGCTTCCTTTCCCCAGGTCTCGGACTTGGTACCTTTGCCCAGATCATGCGCCAGATCGGCGACAACGTGCGCAGCGCGGCTGCCTCCAACATGTCGCCGAGTGATCCTAATTTCGGCGGGCTCATCCTGACCGGCGTCGAGCAAAGTCTCGCGAATTACTCATTCGCCAACGCCTTCGCGTTTCTCGTGCTGGCCGTCGTGCAGCTCGTCTGTCTGTTCTTCTGGAGGCGCGACCGCATGTTGCTGCAAGAGGCGCGTGCCAAGGGGGACGTGGCAAGCGGCAACGCTCCTCCCGGTTAATCACGCCCACGGTGAATGTGCGCTACGAACACAGACGCGCGACGTCGCTCGCGCCGCGAGCACCTCAGCGAAAGCAGTTCGAGCCCTTCTGTCGGCGTGCGCACACCGCTACGACGTCAGATGGCCACATCACCAAAGAAAGATCGCTCACGAGATGGCTTCTAATTGGCCAACTGGCCATTTGGCCATCTGATCCCGCGTCGCCGCTTAGTCCGCCGCGGGCACGGTGTAGCGAATGCGGAAACCGTAAACATTGTTGTTGGGGCCGTCCCAGTCGGCGCATTGGAAGCGGACGGAGTAGATGAACTGATTAGTGTTCACGAGGTTGGGTGCGAAGGGGAGCGCGTCGATGATGGTGGGAATCGGCACCGGGCCGGTGGTCGTGAGGTTCGCGACGACGATGCTGGGACCGACGCCGTTCACCGGGCGGCGGATCAGCAGACCTTGGATGGGATCCACGCCCAATGCGCTGCGCAGCGTCGCGTCAAAGCCGGTGATGGTGGCATTGTGGGGCAGGTCCAGCGGAGCGACCATGTAGCCCACGGTGATCGCGTTGTCGAAGAAGGCCCGGCCCGTGGCCAGATCGACGTTGAGGAACTGACTGCCATCGGCGGATCGCAGAGCTTCGGCGGGAAGGCTGAGCGTGCGCGGGGCCGCGGTGTTGTACGTGAAGTCAGCGGCCGTCACGGAC
>DATGWV010000193.1:0-9000 GCA_035299305.1 Phycisphaerales bacterium
AGCCCGCCTTCGAAGGCCGCTACCGCCTGGGCAACGAACTCGCCGCCATCCGCATCGTCTTCCTCACTGACTACCAGTGCCCTGACTGCAAGATCATGGAAGGCCAGCTCAAGCGCGCCCTCGCCAGCGGAGCCGACATCGCCGTCTCCATCAAGCACTTCCCCATCAGCACGCTCTGCAATCCCAACGTCCCGCAGGACATGCACCCCGATGCCTGCTACGGCGCATTCGCCGCCGAAGCCGCGGGCGAACTGGGAGGGACCGATGCCTTCTGGAAAGTCCATCACTGGCTCTTCGAGCGCGATGGCAAATTCACGCCCGCCGACATCATCGCCTTCGCTACCAGCATCGGCCTCGATGGCACCAAGCTGCGCGCCCTGATGGACTCCCCCACCATCCAACAACGCGTCAAAGACGACATCGCCCAGGGCGAACAACTCGGCCTGCGGCAGACGCCCATGATCTTCATCAACGGCGTCGAACTCCGCGGCTGGATGGCCCCCGAATCTCTCGTCCTCGCCGTCGAAGAACTCGCCGCGAGCAATCTGCCCCAGCGCAGCGCACGCGACGACAAGCCCCCGCTCGCCGAACAACGCATGCTGGAGATCTTCGCCGCCGAGCCGCGCGTCCCGCTGCCCGCGCAGTTTGATCGCTACGCCACCGGCCCCGCCGCCGCCCAGCATCGCATCGTCATCGTGGGCGATTACCTCGAGCCCAACACCAAGCAGATCGACGCCGAAGTCCGCCAGCTCATCGCCAGCGGCACCAGCATCCGCTACAGCTTCGCTCACTTCCCCGTCAGCAGCGCGTGCAATCCCGAAATGACCTTCACGCGTTACCAAAGCTGCGATGTCGCGCGCCTCGTCGAGGCCGCGGGCATCATCGGCGGCAACGACGCCTTCTGGGCCGCCCACGCGTGGGCCTTCACCAACAGCGCAGCTCCCACCAACCACAATGCCGCCTACCTCGCGTCCATCATCGGCGGCACCACCGGCATCACCGCCGAAACCCTGCAGCAGTCGATCGCCACGCAAGAGCCCAGCAGCCACATCATCGCTGATGCCAAAGCCGCCAAGGCCCTGGGCCTCACGTCACTACCTGCGATCTATCTCGATGGCAAGCTCGTGCGCGAATGGAAACTCCGCGACAAGAGCCTCCTGCCCCAGCTGCTCAGTCAAGTTCCCTGACCGTCACGCCTGAGCAACTATTTGTTGCGATCAGTCACAGGTATCCCCCGCCAGCACGCGGAAGAAGTCAATCACATCCTGATCTTCCGGCGTTACCAGATTGCCATTGAAGTCCAGTGAATCGCACGTGAGCGGCAAGCCACTCGGACACTCCGCACCGGCCAGAACAGCGAAAAACGCCGCTACATCTTGGTCACTCGGAAACACGGTGTCGTTGTCAAAGTCGATGTCATCGCATGGAGCTGACGGAGGCCGCACGACCCATCCTTCTTCGCGCGGTCCGCTCGGCGCTCGCAAATTCAACCCGGTTCCGAACCACGCGGTGCCGTCTGCCGACACATCAACAAGTTGCAACCCGCTCCAGCCCTGCACGTCACACCGCCGCCGTGTCAAGTACTCCGTCAAAGGCCTTGGCGCGCCGTAGCCGCTCGCGCCGCGTTCCCACACCCAGGCCTCACTCGCGATAATCGCCCCACCTGTCGTCACATGGATTGACAGTGCGGCGGGCGGCAATTCGCCCTCTGCTTGCCCTGGAAGCATCGCGACATTCCACGCACCGTTCACTCGCTCCCACACCACCGGCACGAGCCGCGAGAAAAACTCTCCGCCCCCGGGCGGCACCACCAAAACCTCGGCTGTACCCACAATCACGCCTGCGTCCGCTGTGGCAGCGAGCGGCGTCACAAACCCCGCCGACTCCGCGATGTTGGGCAGGATCTCGACCGTTCCATCTGGATACCACAACGCGGCATAGTTCTCCTGCGCATCGACCTCAGCGGGCCCCGGACCCGATGCGACGACAATCCCGTTCGCAGAAACCAGTTGCGTCACGCTCAGCCGATCATTCGCCGCATACGTCCACCCGTTGTTCGTGCGCGTCCAGCGCGTCGCGACAAACGCGGAGAATCCGGGTATCGGCAACGGCACCGTCGCGAACCCGGCAAGTACTGTTCCATCCGCATTGGCGCTCAGCACACGCGCGCCCAGTTGAGGCCGCGCAAGGTCAGTCGCTTGTCCGTTACGCCACACTCTGGGCTGCCAGCGATTCTGCGAAAATACTGACTGCACCGCAACGCGTCCATCACCGCTCACGCGCGTGCCCGCCAGCGAAAAACCCGTGAGCGGGGTCAAACTTCCACCACTCAGCAACGCGGCGCCGCCACCTGCCGTCACGGCCACCGTGGTTCCTCCCGCCGCCGCGTCCATGAGGCCCAATGCACTCCCTTGACCATCACTTCCCAAGGAGACGAGTGGTGTCTGCGCCTGCGCCGCACCCACTACCCCGCTTGCCGCAATGACACACAAACTCCACACATTTTTCATCACACCGCCTCCTCTTATTGCCATTATAAGTTACGGTTTGCTCAGGATCGGGTTGCGGATTTGATCACTGGTTGTGATTTTTACGACCGCACCGTTCCCCTATTGTCAGTACTCAAAGCACTTGCTCGTTGCCGACTTCTTCCGAGAATCCCTCATGCACACTCGTCGCGAATCCCTGGGCCTGCTTTCGCTCGCAGGCATCACTCTCGCCGCCGGCAGCGTCGCCGCGCAAGACACCCGCACGCCTCTCACCACCGGCAAAGCCAAACCCGCCTTCGAGATCGGCGGCTTCGACGCCGCCAAAGGCGAATACGTCCTGCCCGCGCTGCCTTACAAGCCCGAAGACCTCGAGCCCCACATCGACAAGCAGACGATGGAAATCCACCACGGCCGCCACCACGCCGCGTACGTGACCGGCGCGAACCGCGCCATCAAAGAGCTGGCGGAAATCCGCAGCGGCGGCGACGCCGGCCTCGTGCGTCACTGGGCCCGCGAGCTTTCCTTCCACCTCGGCGGCCACGTCAACCACACGCTCTTCTGGAACATGCTCGCCCCCGCCGGCAAAGGCGGCGGCGGCGAGCCCGAAGGCCCGCTCGCCGAGGCCATCACGCGCGACTTCGGCTCACTCGAAAAATTCTGGGCCCACTTCGAAGCCAACGCCACGCAAGTCGAAGGCGGCGGCTGGGGCTGGCTCATATTTGACCGCGTCTCGCAGCGGCTCATGCTCATCCAAATGGAAAGCCAGCAAGACCGCTTCATCACCGGCGCGGTCCCCATCCTCGGCATCGACGTGTGGGAACACGCCTACTACCTCAAGTACCAGAACAAACGCAGCGATTACCTCAAAGCCTTCCGCGCCGTCACCAACTGGAAGTTCGCCGCGTGGCTGTATGAGCAGGCGACCAAGTAAACGGTGAGACGGAAAGTGTCTGAGTGCGAAGTGCCAACGTGCCACCGACCGCTGCTCTGGGCGGTCGATGCGATATCACCAAAGACACCGGCATTCGGCATTCGTGATTCGGCATTCGTCCCGTGCCACCGACCGCTGCTCTGAGCGGTCGGTGCGGTATCACCAAAGACACCGGCATTCGGCATTCGTGATTCGGCATTCGTCGCAAGCGAGGCCCGATGCACATCTGGCCCACCGTAACCGCGCCAGCGCGATTTGTGAGTCCCGAATCCCGGATGCCGCACCCTCCTTGCACCACGCCCTAGCGCCGTCGCAGCCGCCCTTTTCGCATGAGCCTGCCGTCCTAGACGACCCTCATGCTCCGTAGCACGGCTCATCCTTCCTCCTATAGTGCGAGGTTCAAGGTGCCGAACGGCCTTCGTTCGGCATCGGCTTTGGTTTCGGGGCTGTGCCCTGCGCGGCACGCGAAGGACTCGTCATGACTGCATCGCATTCGGCTTCCTCCCTCCTGCGCGCCAACCGTCCCGCCGTCAATGGCTGGTCGGCGGAGTACTTGGACGACCAGTACAAGCAGTATCTCGCCAACCCCGCCAGCGTGCCGGCGGACATGCAGCAGTTCTTCGCCGGGTTTGATCTCGCGGCGGCCAGTGGCAATGGCAACGCGACCCGCGCGGGCGGCAGCGGCGATGACACGCAGCGCAAAGCCGATGCGCTCGTGCGCGGCTATCGCGATCTGGGGCATCTGGCGGCGGACATCGATCCGTTCCATCGGCCTCGCACCGGCGTGGCGGGCGCTGCGCCGCGGCCCGACAAACTTGATGCGAAGAAGATCGGCCTGACCGAAAGCGAAATGGGCAAGACCGTCGCGTCGCCCTTTGGCAGCATGACGGTGCGCGACCTGATCGCGAAGCTCGAAGCGACGTACTGCGGCAGCATCGGCCTGGAGTTCATGCACTCGCCCGATGAAGCCGAGCGCGCGTGGTTCCAGCAGAAGGTCGAGAGCGCCGAGTTTCTCGCGCCCGTGTCGCAGCGCGAGCGGATGATGATCCTCGAGCAGATCACCGCCGCCGAACAGTTCGACAAGTTCCTGGGCGTGCGGTATCAGGGCAAGAAGCGTTTCAGCTTGGAAGGCGGCGATGCACTCATTCCGCTGCTGAAAGCGCTCGCGCAGCGCGCGGGCGAGCACGGCACGGGCGAGATCATCATGGGCATGCCCCACCGCGGGCGTCTCAGCGTCTTGTGTAACTTCCTGGGCAAGGACTCGCAGAAGCTCTTCACCGAGTTTGAAGACGCATGGCAGATGGGCACGCAGGTGAGCGTGACGGGCGCGGCGGGCGACGTCAAGTATCACCGCGGCTACTCGGGCGATCAGGACGTGCTGGACGAAAAGGGGAAGAAGATCGGCACCGTGCACCTGTCGATGCTCAACAACCCCAGCCACCTTGAGAGCGTGGACCCGGTGGTGATGGGCAAGGCCCGCGCCAAGCAGGATCTGCTGGGCGATGTGAGCAAGACGCGGGTCATCAGCCTCATGCTGCATGGCGACGCCGCCGTGATTGGCCAAGGCGTGGTGGCCGAGTGCCTCAACATGAGCAAACTGCCCGGCTACGACGTGGGCGGCACGATTCACGTCGTCGTGAACAACCAAGTCGGCTTCACGACGGACCCCGAAGACGGCCGCAGCACGGCATACTGCACCGACGTGGGCAAGATCGTCAATGCTCCGGCGATTCACGTGAACGGCGACGATCCCGAAGCCGTCGTGCGTGCCGCGAAGCTCGCCATTGATTACCGCCAGCAGTTCAAGCGCGATGTGTTCATCGATCTGGTCTGCTTCCGCCGGCACGGTCACAACGAAGCCGACGAGCCTCGTTACACGCAGCCCCAGTTGTACAAGTACGTGAGCGACGACAAGGGCCCCGCGCACAACTACCGCGAGCGTCTTGCCGCCGCCGGACTGGTGTCGGCCGAGCAGAGTCAGACCGTCGTCGAGCGCATCTTTGCAGACTTGGACGCGGGACAGAGCAAGGCCAGGGCGCAGCCGGTCAATCCCGTGCCCCCGCCGGGCGGCGGGCAGTGGGACGGCTTCACGGGCGAGTACACCTTCGACAGCCCCAAGACGGCGGTTGATCCGCAGACCATCGCCCGCGTGTGCAGCGCGATGGGCACCGCGCCCGAGGGCTTCAACGTCAACGCAAAGCTCAAGCAGATGCTCGCCGCACGCGCGGGCCTGCCCACGAGCAAGAAACTCAGCCACGCCGACGCCGAGCAGATCGCCATCGGCACGCTGCTGCTGGACAACATTCCCGTCCGCCTCAGCGGCCAGGACTGCCGGCGCGGCACCTTCACGCAGCGGCACGCCGTGTTGCGCGATGAGCAAACCGGCAAGCGCGTGACGCTGCTCAACCACATTGTGCCCGAAGGCAAGCAGGCGAAATTCGACGTGTGGGACAGCCCGCTGAGCGAATACAGCGTGATGGGCTTTGACTACGGCTACAGCCGCGGTCGGCCCAAGTCGCTGGTCATGTGGGAAGGCCAGTTCGGCGACTTCGCCAACGGTGCGCAGATCATGATCGACCAGTGGCTTGCCAGCAGCGAGACCAAGTGGGCCCGCTGGGGCGGGCTGGTGCTGCTGCTGCCGCACGGCTACGAAGGCCAGGGCCCCGAGCACAGCAGCGCGAGGCTCGAACGCTTCCTGCAGTTGTGCGCCGACGACAACATGGAGGTTTGCTATCCGTCCACCGCCGCGCAGACGTTCCACATGCTGCGTCGTCAGGCGCTGCGGAACATCCGCAAGCCGCTGATTGTGATGACGCCCAAGAAGTACCTGCGCATCGAGACCAGCAGCGTCGACGAACTGAGCATGGGCGGCTTCCAGCATCTGATTGACGATTCGGCGGTCGACGCCAAGAGCGTCAAGCAGGTCATCTACTGCTCGGGCAAGATCTATCACGAACTCAAGGAACGCCGCGAAGCGACCGGTCGCAGCGACATCGCCATCGTGCGGCTGGAACAACTCTTCCCGCTGCACGTGGATCTCGCGAAGAAGATCGACAGCCGCTACCCCGCCAGCGCCAAGCGCGTGTGGGTGCAGGAAGAGCACCGTAACGCCGGCGCTTGGCTGTACGTGGTCGATGCCTTCCGCGAGTCGCTGGGGATCAATCTTTCGTACATCGGCCGCAAGCCCAGCGCCAGCCCCGCCATCGGCAGTGAGAAGGGCCACGGCAAGGAGCAGATCGCTCTGCTCGACGCGGCTATCGCTCCGCTTCCCGCCGGTGCGTCTGGCAAGACCGATGACAAGTCCAAGCCCGCTGCTGCGGGCAAGAAGTAACGCGGCGGCGCAGGTGATGATCACCTGTGCACCGCGGCATCCGCTCACCGTTTCATTCTCTCCGCGTCGTTCCGCTCACTCTCTCCACCTCCGCGACCATCCTCGCTCTTCGAGAAACCACCCATGCCCATCGACATCATCATCCCGCAGGCAGGCGAAAGCGTCACGTCGGGCGTCATCAGCCGCTGGCTTAAGAACGACGGCGACTTCGTGAAGCGCGACGAGCCGGTGTTGGAACTCGAGACCGACAAGGTGACGATGGAGATCCCCGCGCCCGCCGAAGGCAGCGTCAAGCAGTCGGCCAAAGCCGGCGACACCGTGAAGATCGGCCAGGTCGTGGGCAGCATCGCCGAAGGCGCGGCCCCGGCTGCCAGTGCGAGCGCTCCGGCAAAGGCTGAGGCGAAGGCCGCGAGCCCTGAGCCCAAGGCGAGCGCACCGGTGGCGACTGCGGCCCCGGCTGCCCCTGCTGCAAGCGCGGGCCACGCGGCGAGCGCAGGCGAAGATGTCCGCGCCACGCCCCTCGCCAAGAAGCTCGCCGACGAGAACCACGTTGATCTGGGCAAGGTGGTCGGCACCGGCGCGGGCGGACGCATCCGCGAGCAAGACGTGCTTGCGTACATGCAGAGCCACCAGCCCGGCAGCGCCAACGGCACTACTGCTGCCGCGCCGGTCGTGGTCGCCCACGCAACCGGCACCCGCAACGCCACGCGCGATCGCATGACGCCGCTGCGCCAGCGAATCGCCCAGCGACTGGTGCAGGCCCAGCACACCGCCGCCATGCTGACGACGTTCAACGAAGTCGACATGGGTCCGGTCATGGAACTCCGTAAGCAGTACAAGGAAGAGTTCGAGAAGAAGCACGCCATCGGCCTGGGCTTCATGGGCTTCTTCGTCAAGGCCGTGTGCACCGCCCTCAAGGCCTTCCCCGCCGTCAACAGCTACATCGTCGAGGATGAATCCGGCAATCTCGCGATCGAAAAGCACGACTACTGCGACGTGGCCATCGCCGTCAGCACCCCCAAGGGCCTCGTCGTGCCGGTGCTGCGCAACGCCCACCTCATGAGTCTCGCTGATGTCGAAAAGGGCATCAAGGAACTCGCGACGAAGGCTAAGGACGGCAAGCTGACCATCGAAGACATGACGGGCGGCACCTTCACCATCACCAACGGCGGCGTCTTCGGCAGCCTGATGAGTACACCCATCCTCAACCCGCCTCAAAGCGGCATTCTGGGCATGCACGCCATCAAGAACCGTCCCATCGAATACCCCGCCGCCAGCGGGCAGATCGCGCTGCGTCCCATGATGTACCTCGCGCACAGCTACGACCACCGCATCATCGACGGCGCGGAGGCGGTGCAGTTCCTCGTCAAGGTCAAGCAGTGCATCGAAGACCCCCAGCGCATGCTGCTGGAACTCTAAAGACAAGGACGCGCGAATCGCGGAGACGAATCGCCGCAGAAAAGCCAGCCAGATTTGAACGATCCGCCGTGACAGGCGGATCGTTTTCTTTCACACCGCGATATATTGCAGCAACGCGTGCATCGTGACACAACCGGGGGATCAGAACATCGCAGACAACGCATGCATGTGCCCGCGACGCTGTTTCTATCCTCTCGCATGAAGTCAACCGCCGCGACCGCCGACGAGTATTTCACATCGCTCCCCGCAACTCGGCGTGAGCCGCTGCTCGCGGTGCGGCGTGTCATTCTCGCGAACCTCGACAAGCGGCTCATCGAGTGCATGCAGTACGGCGTGGTTGCGTATTGCGTGCCGCACAGCGTGTGGCCGCACGGCCATCACACGCGCCCCGAACTGCCGCTCATGTACATGGGCCTGTCATCGCAGAAGAACGACATGGTGGTCTACATGCTCTGCCTCTATCGCAATGACCCCATGCGAGCATGGTTCGAAAGAACCTGGAACGCGACCGGCAAGAAACTCAAACTTGATATCTCGAGCGCTGGCTGCTGCATCCGCTTCAAGAAGCTCGACGATCTCGCACTCGACGTGATCGCCGCCACGATCCGCCGCGTGACGGTGAAGAAGTATCTTGCCAATCACATCGCGCACTTGAGGCAAATTGGCAAAGGGCTGGAACGCAGAACGCAAAGAGCCTCTTCTGCAAGGCCAACCACAGGCACGCGACGCCCTAGGCTATCGAAGCCAATTGAGAGGCGCGATAGCAAACGAAAGGCGTGACGACACGCATGTTCGACTCTCGGAACCAACACGAATCAACCGCCAGCCCC
>DATGWV010000194.1:0-6448 GCA_035299305.1 Phycisphaerales bacterium
CGAGACGGCGTCGCTCATGGGCGTCAACACGAACTTTGTGATCAGCTTCACGTTTGTGCTGGGCGCAGTGCTGGCGGCGAGCGCGGCGTTCCTCTATCCGATGAAGTATCCGGGGCTGAATCAGACGGCGCACGGCATCTGGGTGCTGCTGGGGCTGAAGGCATTCGTCGCGGCGGTGGTGGGGGGTATTGGGAATGTGCGCGGCGCGGTGCTGGGTGGGTTCCTCATCGCGGCGATTGAGTTCTTTGGCGCGTACTTCTACGCACCGCTGCGTGACGTGTATGTGTTCACACTGCTGATTGTCGTGTTGCTGTACAAGCCCAGCGGGATTCTTGGTCGGGCGGTTGTCGAAAAGGTGTGATCGCGTGCGGACGGATTGAACCGGGTATGAAGACTCTCGCGCAGTACATCACGGAGGTACCCAAAGGCCGGGCGTTCAAGCCCGTTGCTGTGTTTGTGCCTTGGGTGGTGTGCGTCGCGGTCGCACTGGCGGTGCAGTATCTCGCGCCGGCGGTGGTGAACGAGTACTGGCAGAGCGTGCTGCAGCGGATGGGCGTGTTCATCATCGCGGCAGTGTCACTCAATATCGTGAACGGCTTCACGGGCCAATTCAGCATGGGCCACGCGGGGTTCATGGCCATCGGCGGTTACATCGGTGCGGGCGTGACGTTCTATGGATCGCTGCTCATGCACGGCAGCGTGAATGATCCGTCGTTTGCGGTGCAAGGCACGATGTTGATGCTCGCGGGCATTGTCGCGGGCGCATGCGTGGCGGCAGCCGCGGGATACCTGGTTGGCTTGCCCAGCTTGCGACTGCGCGGCGATTACCTGGCGATTGTGACGCTGGGGTTTGGTGAGATCATTCGCGTGGTGCTTGAACTGACTCCCAAGCAGATTTCGGAAGTGGACGCCGTTCGCGCGAGCCCAATCACGTCGTTCTTTCATTTGAACGGTGCGACCGGATTCACGTCTACGCCTGCGTATGCGACGCTGTTTTGGATCTGGCTGTTTGTCGCAATCACGTGTGTGGTTGCGTATCGCATGAAGACCAGCAGCAGCGGCAGGGCGTTTCTGTCGATTCGCGAGGACGAAATTGCGGCCCGCGCGATGGGTGTCGATCTGACCAAGTACAAAGTGCGGGCGTTTGTGCTGGCGGCGTTCTTTGGTGGTGTCGCGGGCGCGCTGTATTCGCACACGGGTGTCAACCCCAGTCCAACCGACGCGGGCTTTCAGCGATCGTTTGACATCATCATCATGGTGGTGCTGGGCGGGCTTGGATCGGTGTCGGGATCGGTGTTGGCGGCGATCATTCTTGTGCTGATGCCGGAACTGCTGCGCGATTTGAATCAGTATCGGCTGGTGCTGTACGCATTGCTGCTGATTGTGATGATGCTGGTGCGGCCGCAGGGGCTGTTTGGCGTGAAGGAGATTTGGGATCTTTCGCGCGGCGAACGCAAGCAATTCAAGAAGGGAGGCTCCGCGTGAGTTACCTTCTGGATGCGCAGGGCATCGGCATTACGTTTGGCGGGCTCAAGGCGGTGCAGGACTTGACGCTGCAACTGCCCAGCGGCGTGCTGTATGGATTGATCGGGCCCAACGGCGCGGGGAAGACGACGGCGTTTAACTTGATCACGGGCGTGTACGCGCCGCAGACGGGGAGCGTGAAGCTGGCGGGCGATGTGGTGAGCGGCTTGCGGCCCCACCAGATTGCCAAGGCCGGACTGTCGCGCACGTTTCAGAACATTCGGCTGTTTGGTGAGTTGAGCGTGCTGGAGAACGTGATGCTGGGCAGCCATGTGCGCGGCAAGCACAAGTTGCTGAGCACGCTGTTGCGCACGCCGAAGTTTGTGGCGCAGGAAGAAGCGATGCGCGAGCGGGCGATGGCGCTGCTGGAGATTTTTGATCTGGGCAAGTTGGCGAATGAGCAGGCGAAGAACCTGCCCTATGGCGATCAGCGGCGACTGGAGATTTGTCGTGCGCTGGCGACGGAGCCCAAGGTGTTGCTGCTGGATGAGCCGGCGGCGGGGATGAATCCGAGTGAGAAGAAGTCGCTCGCGTCCACCATTCGCACGATTCGCGATCGATTTGGGCTTGCGATTCTGCTGATTGAGCACGACATGGGATTGGTAATGGAGATTTGTGAACGCATCACGGTGCTGGATCACGGGCAAGTGATTGCGGCTGGCACTCCGAACGAGATTCAAGCCGATCCGAAGGTGATTGAAGCCTACTTGGGCGTGGAGGCGAGCCATGCTTGAGGTGCGTGATCTGCATGTGAGTTATGGCGCGATTCGCGCGCTGCATGGCGTAACGCTCAACGTCAACAAGGGCGAGATTGTCACGCTCATCGGCAGCAACGGGGCGGGCAAGACGACCACGTTGCGAGCGATTTCGGGATTGGTCAAAGCGCAGAGCGGCAGCGTCACATATGAGGGCAAGAGCATCACGAAGTTGGCAGCACATGAGATTGTCAAGCTGGGCATGAGTCACGCGCCGGAAGGCCGCGGGATCTTTCCGCTGATGACGGTGGAAGAGAACCTGGAGCTCGGCGCGTACATCCGCAATGATCATGCGGAAATTGCGAAGGATCGCGAGAAGGCCTTGACACTGTTTCCGCGTGTGCGCGAGCGATTGAAGCAGATGGCAGGCACGTTGAGCGGCGGCGAACAGCAGATGGTGGCGATTGCGCGAGCGCTGATGGCGCGGCCCAAGCTGCTGCTGCTGGATGAGCCGAGCCTGGGGCTGGCGCCGCAGATTGTGCAGACGATCTTCAAGATCATCCGCGACATCAACGAATCGGGAACGACGATTCTGCTGGTGGAGCAGAACGCGCACATGGCGCTGCAGATTGCGCACCGCGCGTACGTGCTGGAGACGGGCGCGATCGCGATGGAAGGCGACGCGAAGGAACTGGCCAAGAGCGACGAGGTGCGGAAGGCGTACCTTGGCGTGGCGTAAAGCAAATCGATCAAGCGATAAAGCGAAAAGTGGTAAAGCACTGTGGCGCGTAAGAGTCGGCATTCGGATGTGAAGATCACGGTGCTTGCCATGGGCAAGCATCCGGCGTGGCCTGATTTCATCGACGATGCAGGGACGCATCCGGCGGCGGTGATTGCGGCGCGAGATGCGTTGTGGACGCGCGGGTTGCAGCGGGCGTGTCAGCTTGGTGCGTTTGAACAAGTTGGTGAAGGCGCGAAGCAGAGCTTTGCGCATGATGCCATCGTGTCGACGGATGCGGGCACGTGCGTAGCGCGTGTGTGGGCGAGCATGGATGCAAAGGGCAAACCCGGTTGGCCCATGATCGCGATGGCTCATGGCGAGCCGATGGATGCGTCGTGGTTGTGCGAGGTCGCGCCGCCTCGGCTGTACGCAGCCGCGACGATGGCGGCGGAAACGCGAAGCCGGCAACTGGTGGCACTGTCGCTGGGCGAAGCGGCCCGGCAGATTGAAGACACGTTGGCGATGGTGGTGGGCGTGCCTCGCGCGAGCGTGAGTGACGGTGCGCTGCTGGCGCAGGCGGATGCGAACAAGATTGGTGCGGCGATGGAGTTGCTGCGTGATTCACTGACGCCCGATGCGCGCGGCGATGTGGGTGCGGTGCTGCGATTGCCGAGATTGCTCGCGGATGCGAAGCCGCTGGACAATGCGCGGATGTGGTTGGCGGCGCTGCGGGGCGAAGTTGAACCGACATTGCCGATCGTGCTGCTGGAGCGTGACGCGAGCAAGACGGGTGATGCGTGGGTGGATGTGATCGTCGGGCACGGGCGCAGCGAGCGATGGAGCATCGTGCGCGATGGCGCTGCGCGGGATTCGCTTGCGGGGCGACCGGCACCGGCACCAGCGACCCTGGCGCGGTTGAAGCAGACGCGCGATGCGCTGGGAAAACGCGTGCGTGGCGCGACGACGCCTGCGGTCGAGAAGCGAGAGACGAGCAAGCGCAGCGTTGCGCTGCTTCTGGGCGGCGCGGCGTTGGTAGTCGCGACGGCGGCGATTGTGCTCGCGACGCGCGGCAGCGGCTTTGGCAAGGATGTGCAGCCACCGGACGTGTTTGCACAACCTCGTGGCGGCGCGAGTGCGACGCTCCGCGATCCTGAGCAGGTCGCGACGGATGGTGACCGTGTAAACGCGCGAGACATTGCGAGTGCGCTCGCGGCGGTGGAAGCGGAGAGTGCGGCACAGGGTGTCGATGTGCCAGCGGAGCTTGTGCAGCGAGCGAACGCGGTTGTTGCGAGCGATGCGCGTGATGAGAATGACGGGCGGGAGACGCTGCGATTGCTGGAAGCTCGACGCAGTGAGCTTGCGGCGACGGTGCTTGCTGAGATTCGTTCGCGCGAGGTCGATCCCAGCGGTTTGGATGAAGCCGAGCGCACGCTTGCGGATGCGTGGCGGGCGCGGCTGGGGACGTTCTCGCCTCGTGATGGCGTGCAGGCGGTGCGTGAGCGGCTGGAGCGTGAAGAAGTCGTGATGACAGTCGCGATGGATGCGCTGCGCGCAACGCGGCCGGATGACGCGCTTGTGAAAGATGAGCCCGTGCTGGCGCAAGCGGTCGCGAGTGTGCGGCAGTCGCATGCGACCATGCTGGCCGGGCTGGTACGCGAAGGCGCGGATCGAGATCGCGTGCAGCGCGTGGCGAATGAGCTGCGCGACGCGGCGGCGTCGCTGACAAAGGATGATGCGGCGACAGGGCGTGTTGATCGCGTTCCCGCGTTGCGACAGGCGGCGAGAGACGGATTGGCGCGCGGCGCGGCGTGGAGTGAACTCGAGCCTGTGCATGCCGCACTGGCGGATGCGACGGCGAAGCTTGATGCGACTGCGCTGGCAAGTGACGAGCTGCGGCGGATGGAAGCGGTGCGGCGCGTGGCGCAGTTGCCCAAGGACCAGTTGCTGGAGGCGATGCGTGCGGCGAGCGCGGATGCGTCGGGCGGACGCATTGCAGAAGTGATGCAGGCGTGGCGGCGCATGGCCGGTGAGGGCGTGCCGGTTGATACGTTGGCGGCGGCGTATGAGCAGGTCGTGAAGCCGGCGATTGAGCACGTGGCGGATGAATCGGCGAAGACGCGGCTGGCGCAGGAAGCGGCGCGACGCGCGCGCGATGCGTGGATCATGGCGACGCGCGATGAGACGGATGATGCGCAGTTGTTGGAGCGAGAGCGTCTGGCGAAGGAGCTGGATGCGCAGCCGCCAGCGCGCAGTGGTGAAGACGTGCCGGCATGGTCGCGGGCGCAGGCGCGGCTCGCGGCGGCGAAACTGCGGCGCGAGATTGCACAGGATGCGGATGATGCGACCGTGCTCGAGCGAGCGAAGACGCTGGTGGAGCATGTCGACGCGGCGGGTGATGCGCTGGGCACATGGCCTGATGCCAAACGACTGCGCGCGATTGCGCAGCTCAGTCGCGATGCGATTGCGCAGGCGGCTGGCGAGCGCGAGTGGATTGGTAAAGCGGGACCGGGCAACGCGGGTTGGAAACTAGCGGACGTGCGCGACGATGGCGTGGTGCGGTTTGTCGCCAATGACGGAACATCCGTGGAGTTTGCGCGCCAGGAGCCATCACGCGAGCCGGCGAGTGAAGCGGTGTATGTCGCGCGGGGCGAAGTGAGTGTGGGGGAAGTCATCGCGTTGTTGCGCGATGGCGACGCGAAGCGCGAAGTGCTCGGGGCGTTGTGGCGGTTTGATCCGCAGGCCGACCCGCGCGTGGGTCCTCGCGCATGGGTGTGGACCAGTGGCACGCATGATGCGATTACGGTGCCGCGTGCGTGGCATGCGCCACTCGCGGGCGGTGGTGCCCCCAGCACGGTGCCAGGTGTGAATGCGGGTGCCCCGAATGCGCGCACACCGATGAACTATGTGTCGTTCCGCGCGGCGGAAGACATCGCGCAGGCGATGGGATGCCGACTGCTGACAGTGGACGAGTGGCGCGGGCTTGCTCGCGATGGTGCGGTGAATGGTCCGGATGCAACGTGGAAGCTGCAGGATGCCTTCGCCACACGGACAGGTGTGAAGGCGGCCAGTGCGCGCGGCGACACGGGCTGGGGTGCCGTGAGCGCGAGTGAAAACGACGATGGTGCCCTTTGGATGTGGCCCAGCGATCGCGGGCAGGAATCGGCGATGTTCGCGAATGTGCGCGGCAATGTGGCCGAGTGGCTTGCAGATGGAACGATCGCGGGCGGTTCGGCGATGACAGCGGAAGAGGGGCCTGTTCGTGTGAGCATGGGTGATGCACTGCGAGGATTTGCTGATGTCGGGTTGCGGGTGGCGTTCAGCGTGCGGAAGGACATTCCGACGCAAGATGCGATAAAACAACTGCGTCAACGCGGGCGAGATTGATCGTGCTGCGGCTGGACGGTCGATGTCTGGTTGGCACCGGCAAGTTTGCGCTTGGCATTTGTCCAGATTTTGGTATGCTGTTCAGTACCGGAGACTCGCCGGTTGGAGTTCTCGGCTTGTCGGG
>DATGWV010000195.1:0-8276 GCA_035299305.1 Phycisphaerales bacterium
TCGGCTGCGCCGTAGTAGCCGACGTAGAGGAATCCGGCGAGGCCGGCCATCATGCCCATGATGGTGTAGACGATGATTTTGACTTTGCCGACGGGGATGCCGGCGTATTTGGCCGCGACTTCGTTGCCGCCGATGGCGTAGACCTGACGGCCCAGCACGGTGTAGCCCAGGATGACGAAGCCGATGAGGGCGATGAGCAGCATGATGCCGACGGGCACGGGCGTGACGCCGTTGACATCGAGCGTGAGGAACTCTTGGAACGAGGGGCTCATGTTGGCGACGCTCTGGCTCTTGGTGGGGAGGGAGCAAAGGCCGCGATAGGCCGCCATGGTGCCCAGCGTGATGATGAAGGGGTGCACGCGTAGGCCGACGATCATCGTGCCATTGAGGAGGCCGCAGAGGCCGCCGACGATGAGAGCAACGACCAGAGCAAGAGGCAGCGTGACCATGAGGGGGAGGCTGGCGGATTGATCGCCACGCCAGTTGTCGCGCATGTCGCGCACGATGGCCCAGCCGACGACGATGAGCACGCCGATGGCTGCGGCGGCGAGGGCTTTTGCCATGGCTTTGCCAGCTTCGCCGCTTGTGCTGCTGGTGGCGGAAGGCTTGCGCTTGCCGAGGATGATCGAGGCGATGAGGCCGACAACACCGGCGGCGAGTGCGCCGAACCAGATGGTGGTAGAGCCGAAGATGTTGGGCTTGAGGCCTGCGATGCCCTCGGGCCAGGCGTAGCGAAGCACGAGCGCGACCATGAGGGCGGCGAGCGCGTAGATGGAGCCGATGGAGAGATCGATGCCGCCCATGGCGATGACGGCGGTGATGGCGACGGCCATGATGGCGATGAAGCTGGCGTTGACGAGAAGCTGGACGAGGTTCTGCAAGTTGAGGAACTTGTTGACCTCGTGCGTGCGAGTCACGCTTTGGTTGTCGCGCAGTTCCCAGCCGTCACTGGCGGCGAATGTCCGCTGCTCGCCTTTGATGGTGGCGGTGAAGACGCCGGCGCTTTCGGTGATGGTGGTGTTGGCGTCGGCGCGTTCAAAGTCGCGCTGCGTGATGGGTCTGCTGAAGATGGTGAGCATCGCCATGAGCAGCGCGATGACGAGCACCAGCCCGGCTTCCTGCGCCATGAAGAGACGCTTCCACCACGGCATGGCGGATTTGGAGCGAGCGGAATCGGATGAAGCGGCCTGAGCCACGCGGCGATCTCCCACAGAAGCGATACGCGCTGATCATGCAATCACGCGCGAAAGACGTCGCGACGCGAAGGCGGCAAGGATATCGCGACGTGAGTCAAAAGTGTTGGATTTGGGCCGAAAAAGCGAGAGAAAGTGCGAGGCGTGAGAGATGCGGCGAGCGATGTGCGCGGTGTGTGCGCGAGACAGGGAGTGAAGGGGCGCATGGAAAAACCGATGCCGGGAGGCATCGGTTTGCGATAGCTGTTCGTCACGCAATCAGTCCACGGTCTCGACAAAAGCGGATCGATTCGGATTGGTCGAATTGATGCTCTTCGAGTTGGTGATGTTGGGCGAAGAGAAGAAGACGGCTTGGATGTTGCCTGTCGTGAAAGCGGCGTGACCATCGGCATACACGAAGTTTGCGCCAGCGGCCCCGTGATTGTCGACCCTGCCATACCCGCCCGGGTTAGTCACACCTGCGGCTTCCATCTGCGCATTCGCCGCTGTCGCGCCGTTGACGTCAACGGTCGCGCCGTACCACGCTTTGGTCTTGTTGTCCGGACCGTTGGTCTCGTCGCCGAAGAGGGGCGGCGCGACCGGGATGCCCGGCTCGTCAGTTTTCAGGCCGGCAATGTAAAGGTAGCTGATATTGGTGGAGGCAACCTCGCGCTCGGAACTGACCACACGCGGCGCGCGGCGGCGGCTCAGGAGCGTGGCTGAGTCGGTGGGATAGGTCCAACTATTGCTGAATGCGGGGCCGTAGTAGATGTCTTCCTTGTCGGACGGACACGTGAGCACGTTGAGTGAGGACAGATACGCTCGCATGAGCGGTGTCTTGAGCGGACTGTTCAAGGGACTGCCGCCGCCCCACGGGGGATACGCGTCAAGCGGGTCGGCATCGTCATCCGCATTGGTGCCGGTCCAGCCACGACGGTCGTCGTTGGGTGGGATACTGCCGACGAGCTCGTTCGCGCCGACTTGATTGAGGCTGAAGAAGCCAGACAGACCTCCTGTCGTGTCGGACTGCGAGCCGAGGAAGGTCGTGGTCGGCCCAGGCGGCTTCACAGGAAACGCACTTTTGTTGTCGTTCGCGTAGAGCGTCATCGCGGACCCCATCTCGCGTACTTGCGCCAAGCACTTGAGATTTCGGGCGGTGGTCCGGGCCTTGCCCAGCGCCGGGATCAGGATGCCGATGAGCAGGGCGATGATCGCGATGACGACCAGCAGCTCGATGAGGGTGAAGGCATGGGTCCGGCGGGTGGGGCGATGCGACATGTGTGCGATCTTCCAGAAAGGTGCGAGGCGAACACGGAGTTCATACAACCGACCGCGAATCCGGTTGATGTGCCCGAGGCGGGAATGCTTGCTCGAAGGTGCGGGGTGCGCAATTTCGAGCGTTGGAGACTGCAAGCATACCGCCGCGGGTGTGTGAGCGACGTGTTCAGACTCGTGCAACTTACACGGACGGTGGGGGTCCCGTCAAGACGTCTTGACAAGACTTTTCGCAGGAAGTTGTGCGAATGTTGCGAGGTGTGGAAAATGCTTCGTTCCTCAGTGTCGGAGTGACACAATTTCAATGTGTGTGCATGACACTTGAGCATTCTGTTTGCCCCTGATTTCATGGGGAAACGGCATCTTTTCTTGGTGTTTTCGGCACACTGGATACCTGCGTCCGCAAACGAGAATCAATCTCGAAAATAGTGCCAAAATCACTGTTCCATTTACACCGTTCTCGTGTATATTCAACGCGGATCAGACTTGCGCGTTCGGGGGATTGGCAAGCGTGTGTGTCGCCGCGTGGCGCTCACGCGCGGTTCATGCAGCATCCCTCGCGCGATGTACATCTTGTCCTCTGGAGGATTGCAATGAAGAGTTCCGGGAAGTCACTGCTTTTGTCTGCCGCCACGTTGGCGGTTGTCGCGGGTTCGGTCAGCGCTGTGGAGCCCAACGGCCTGCGCGACTCGGGCAGCTATCAACAGATCTGGGTGAACAATCAGCCGACCAGCTACGGCGACAACGTGCCGGGCTCGATCGGCACGGCGGGCAACCCGGAAGCGGTGACGCGCGGCGTTGAGTTTGCGGTGCCGCTCGCGGGCCTGGGCAACCCGGCTCTGAACAACATTCGCCTGACGGCCGTTTTCGGCCCGGGCAACAACCTGAGCAACCAGGTCATCGGCGCTGATCCGCTGCCGACCAGCGGCACGTACAACAGCGTGCCCTTCAGCGGCGGCCACCCGGCGCTGGGCAACGGCCGCAACGTTGACTTCAGCAACAACGCGGTCTTCCCGGGCAACCAGTTCCTCACGCTGAGCGTGACGCGCGTGAGCACGCAGCCCACGCTGGACGGCGTGCTGGACGGTGACGTCGCGGGCGGCACGGGTGGTTGGTGGGCGGGCAGCCGCCAGTGGGTGCAGAGCAACTACACCAGCCTGAGCAACAACACGCAGCCGGAAATCAACACGGCCAACGGCAGCGAACTGAACAACCTGTACGCCCGCGTGTACGACAACGGCACGGCCGGCGACACGACCGATGACATCCTGTACATCTTCATCGGTGGCAACTGGAGCGGGTTCAACCGCATGGGCCTGTTCTTTGACACGATCGCTGGCGGTCAGCAGCAACTGCTGCCCACCAGCAACCTCGCGCCGGCGTACAACGCTGACTGGGGCTTTGGCTACACGAACCAGATCGGCGGCACGTACAGCACGACGACGGGCACGACCACGGGCGGCCTGAAGTTCGACAACTCGTTCGACGCTGACTTCCTGTTCGTCATGAACAGCAACGGCAACGACCACTACTGGGATTTCCTGACGCTCACGGCGACCAACACGGGTGGCAACGCGAGCTACATCGGCACGAACACGGCGCTGGTTCCCAACGCCGGTGCACTGGGCGGCGGCAGCGCTGGCGTGATCGCTGGCAGCACGACACCCGTGCTGAGCGTGATCAACAACAGCAACGTCATCGGTGTTGACGGTGCGCCGGTGGGCGTGAGCCTGATTCCCAGCCGCGACCTGGCGGGTGGCAGCGAACTCAACAACCTGTACGGGTACGTTGATGACGCGGGCACTCCGGGCGATGCGAGCGATGACCGCCTGAAGCTGCACTTCGGCGGCAACCTCGAGACGAACTTCAACGGTCTGGTGCTGTTCTTCGACAGCATCCCCGGCGAAGGTCAGAACCAGCTCTTCGGTCAGTCCAGCCCTGTCCGCAACCCCGGCTTTGACGCCAACAACGGCCTCAACCGCATGGGCGCGGGCAGCAACGGCGCGACGGCTGGCGATCCGCCGGTCGCCATCAACGGCGGCGGTCTGAAGTTCGAAGCGGACTTCGCTGCTGACTACGTGCTGCGTGTGGGCAACGGCAACAACCCCGTTGAGGTCTACGCGAACGCGGCGGTGCTTCGCACCAACGGCCGTGACGAGATCTCGGGCTTCCAGATCGAGTTCACGGCTGACAACGGCGGCAGCAAGCTGACCAACGACCCCATCACGTTCCCGGGCAGCCGCGCGAACGCGAATGACTTCACGAACGCTGACTTTATTCCCAACACGGACGCTGGTCCTCGCGCCACGTACGCGCCCTTCAGCATTCTCAACCCGCCCATCAACCCGGTGACGGCTGGCCCGGCTGGCCTCATCAAGGTCGCGATTGACAACAACAACGTGGCTGGCGTGACGGGCACCGGCGCTGGCGCTTCGGTGAGCGGCGCTGATGCGGTGACGCAGGGCGTTGAAATCGATATCGCGCTGAGCGAAATCGGCTGGGATGGCACGGGTGAGCTGAAGGTTGCCGGCTTCATCGCCAGCAGCGACTACAGCAACATCTCGAACCAGATTCTGGGCGGCATCGACAGCGGTGTTGCGTTCTTTGAGAACAACCTGGGCGAGAGCAGCACGCTCGACCTCACGGCGATCGCGGGCACGCAGTACGTGGTCATCACGGGCGGCGCGGCTGGCTGCGACAGCATCGACTTCAACGGCAACGAAGTCTTCCCCGAAGACCAGGACGTGATTGACTTCTTCAACGTGCTGGCCGGTGGCACCTGCCCGTAAGTTGATCGGTCAGCGATGAGTTTGCAACACTCGTGAAGAGTCGCTGATGAGCGACTCGAGCACGAAACACACGAGAAACCCGGCGTGAACAACGCCGGGTTTTTTCGTTGAGTTTGCGCGGGCCGTGCGTTGGCGCGAGCGCTTGATGGGGAGAGAGTTAGATGGCTGGCGGCGGCGGGAGTTCGAAGTCCATCGTGATCTGCGAGCCGTAGACGGGATATTCGACGCGGCAGCGGTAGCCGCGGAACTTGGCGCTGGGCCATTTGAGTTGGTCGAAGACGGTGTCGAGCATGGCGGTGTAGCGCGGGATGTCGCTGGAGCGGAAGCGCGACATGCCTGTGCCCAGGTGCTCGATGGTTTCGTGGACGTCGATCAGGTCGATGTCGCGGGCGCGGTTGTTGACGCTGGCGATGCCTTCGAAGGAGGTGTCGTAGACGCGCAGAGAGGGCGGGGCGACGGCGTACACGTCTTCGTGCACGAAGGCGTCGAACTGCAGCACGCTTGCGGGTACGGAAGTTTCGGCGAAGACGTAGCCGCGACGCGGCGGGCCCGGTTTGGCGTAGCGGTTGATCTCGGCGTAGTTCACTTCGGCGAAGTAGAGATCGACGGCGGAACCAGGGCCGAACGATTCGCCTGCGAGGCTGTAGTGCACGACGGTTTCGTTGTGATGCACGTTGAGCTGCGGCAGCGGGGCGGTGCAGAAGTCGGCGAGAAGCAAGCCGCGCAGGTCTTCGACGCGAGAGCCGGCGAGCGTGTGGGGTTGGCGATCGATGAGTGATGGCGTGAGCTTGCGGGTTGCGAGCTTGACGACTGCGCCGGGGCGCAGGCGGCGCACGCCTTTGAGGCCGTTGAGCCAGACGACGTCGAGGTTGGTGCCGTCGGAAGAAGGAAAGAGGAAGACGGAGGCCATGAGTGCGTCGGCTTCGACGCAGCGGAGCTGGCTCATGGCGCGGAAGGCGGCTTGCTTGCGGCGAATCTCGAACTCGCGTCGGGCTTCGGGAATCCAGCCGCTCACGATGGCGTCGAGCGAGCCGCGATCGCCGAAGTCGTTGCGGATGAGTTGTTCGAAGGACTCGACGGCGCGGGTGGCGCTTTGGATGAGGGCGGGCTGGGCGCCGAGTTGTTCGGCGGCGGCGACGACGCGGCGGAGGGGCTCGGGCCCGGGCATGCGGTGGAGGGCGGCGATGGGGTCGGTGGCGCGGACGGCTTTGAGGAGGCGGCTGGCGAGGACTTTGTCGACGCCTAAGCGGGTGGCGAGGGCTTGGGGGCCTTGAGGGTTGCCGGGAACTGCCCCGAGGAGGGCGGAGAGGGAGTGGAGGAGGGACTCGCCGGAACGGACGATGCGCACTTCAAGGTCGTTGTGGACAGGGACTTGCGGCGTGGAGGTGGGCATGGGGAGGCGGGATGGGTGGGGTTGGGGTATGGTGAGTCGTCAGTATACAGGAAGTGGAAACGGCTGCAAGAAAATTTCGGGGAAGTTTCCGGGAAACTATTGACGGAGGGGGAGGCGTGTGGTATGTTGGTGGTGGGAGAGGGTGTCGGCAAGCGCGGCAAAGAGCGTCGTGGCGTTCAGGGCGTCGGTTGGGGCGATGGCTTGCATGCGTCTGTGGCCGGCGGACATGGCTAGGGAGTGCGCAAGTTTGTTGTGCGCGAGGGAGAGGGAAGTGGCAATGCAGAGATGTTGTTGCCAAAGAAGGACGGACGGGTGGTAAGTCGGTGCGTGGGAATGGGCGTGGGGAATGAATGACCAATGAGTGCAGGCCGGGCATCGGGCGCGGCTTGGCATCGTCGGAATGGAAACGTGGTGGGAAGTTGATCAGGAGTAGTGCGATGAAGCGTGAACATGCTTTGCTGGTGGCGGTGATGTGCGCAGGTGCTGCGATGAGCGCGAGCGCGGCGACGACGCGGGTGACGTTTGAGAACGGCAACCAAGGGTGGGTGGTGAATGGGCACGACGTGCCTGATCCTGCGGGCGGCAACCCGGATGGGAATCTGCGCTGGCAGAATTTCGTGGACACGTTCGGGCTTGATCTGCGCACGGACAGCAACAGCGCGTTCCTGGGCGATCTGTCGCGCTACGGCAATCAGATCACGCTGAGCACTGATGTGAAAGTGTTCTTCATTCAGAACTTCATTGGCAACGCGATTCCGCGCAACATCGTGATTGAGCTGCGCGATTATGACAATGCGCCGCAGGACTATCCGTATGTGTCGGTGTACAAAGTGCTGGGCGAAGTCACGGGCGATTTTCAGGATTGGCAGACGTTCTCGGTGACGCTGGACCCGACGAGCGCGACCATGCCTGCGGGCTGGGGCGGCACGGGCGCGGAGCATCCGACGACGTTTGAGCCGATGCTGCCGGCGAATCGCACGTTTGCGAGCGTGTTGGCGAGCGTGGACGAAGTTCACTTCACGACGATGGAGCCGGGCTTCTTCTATGGGTTCAGCTTCTTTGACATGGCGTATGACAACGTGACGATCACGACGCCCGGTCCCGCGTGCGACAGCATCGACTTCAATCAGAACGAGGTGTTTCCGGAAGATCAGGATGTCATCGACTTCTTCAACGTGCTTGCCGGCGGCGAGTGCCCGACGGGCGCGTGCAATGACATTGACTTCAACAACAACGGCGTCTTTCCTGAAGACCAGGACGTGATTGACTTCTTCAACGTGCTGGCGGGTGGCGGCTGCTGAGCGGCGTGAGAAGAATGGACGCACTTATCGAACCGGCGCGAACGCGCCGGTTTTTTATTTGATGAAGTGATGAAAACAGGGTTGACAACGCACTCAGTGCGCAGTAAGCTGAGGGCGCAGCGTGCGGAAACGCTTGAAAATGCGATGCTGCCGACGAATGTGCGACTGGAGCGAAGGCGAAAACCAAGCCGCGCTCCTCACGACGCCCCGAACCAATTTGCGTTGCTGCGAGCGAGACTCTGAAGAGTGATCGCGCGGCGATTGGGCTCAACACCTTTGCAGGAGACGGCGATGAAGCGTGTGCAAGCTTTGATGGCGGCGGGTCTGTGTGCGGCATCGGCGGGCG
>DATGWV010000196.1:0-5583 GCA_035299305.1 Phycisphaerales bacterium
GGCCCGCCCGCCAAGGCATAGACAGCGGTGTAGTTTCCGCTTCCACCTTTATCAAAGATGTGCAGACGGTTGAGACGCAACGGCACAAGATCATTGTCGCGGAACACACGGTCAGTCTGCCACGCGTTCGTGCCCACTTCAATCTGTCGTCCGTCTGACCGCGTGAGACTGATGAGTTGATACGCGGCCTGCCCGGGATCGGGAACTTTGATGTAGAACCATCCTGTGCTTGGTACCGCGGCGTTGATTATTGCTCGCAACTGTGGCTGGGGAGTAACCGATGCGCCAAAGACGGGTGTGACGGGTTCGAAGTTACCCGTTTCGCTCAAGTAGACGCGATCTGGCAGGTGCAAACGTTCGGGATCGTTCTCAAGCTCGAATGGGTCGGGTGGCGTCGTGAATGGGCTGAGGTCGCTCACCAGGAAGTCGGGGGCGCAATCTGCACCGTTTTCTTGGCTTCGAACCGCGCGAATCAACTCGTGAGGGGGCTCGAGCGGCTCTTCGAAGAGCGACAATCGCGGGTCGCCCAGGCCGTCGATGTGCTGCATGCTTACCTGATAATTCTCGAAGTGGCCGGACAGTGACGATGTCATCAGCCAGCGCGCAACGCGAGTTGTGCCGCCGGGCAAGTCTCCGAGATTGAAGGTGAGGGACGGCGACACTTGACTGCACTGCGCCTGTGATCCAAGGAGTTGGAAGTCGATGAGCAACTCGCGGTCGTTGCGGGTGATGACGGGCTGGGCGGAAGTGAAGCGAACGTTGTTTGCGACCCCTGCGCCGACGTTTGAGAGCATCAGCCCTACGGAAAACGGCCGCACCGGCTCTTGCTCATCCAGCGTGAGCGGGTCGTCGGCATAAACATCCCGCTCCCAGAAGTATCTCGCGCGGAGTTTGGGATTTGGGTAGACGGTGAGGTAGACGGGGTTAAGGGGCACGTTGAGCGTGCCTTGGCTGGTGGTGTAGGTTAGTGTGCCGCCGAAACCGTAGACGACGGGGGCGTTGGGGGCGGCTTGGTCGAATGGAATGAGGGTCCACTGGGCCGAGCCGCTGGTGCTGGCGGGGAGGATGCCGGTGCCGTTAACGGCAGTGAGCTCGCCTGAAACTGTGGGAGTATTAACTCCGCTGAAGTTGAACGTGCTTTGCGTTCCACTGGGACTAAGTATAGTTAGCGAGACAGCGATGTCGGTAAGTGCATCATTGCCATCGTTGTTGACTACGAGCGTTGCACGGAAAGCGTTGCGGGAGATCACGGCGTCTTGAGAAAGCTGCACGCCGACGCGAGCGCACACGGTGCTCGATTGTGCAGAGACTCTGTCGGTCAAGATGATACACACAAAGATGCAGATAAGTCTACGCATGCCCCATCCCTTTCATGACGACTTAGGGGAACCGGGTGTTCATGAACGCGACGCCGTCGCTGATGCCGTCTCCGTCCGAATCAACCGAGAGCGGATCAGTGCCGATGAGTAACTCCATGAAGTTAATCAATCCGTCGCCATCGCGATCATCAGAGTATGGATCTGCGACAGACGGATCTAGACCGTTCGCGGTCTCAGCTGAATCAGTGATGCCATCTGAATCCGAATCTGTGCCCAAGACGGGAATCACACGCATCCCTGATTGGCCTTGGAATGTCGCAGTCACAAAGTTAAGCGACGGATACTCGGCGAGAGGATTGTCATCACGGATAGCTACAAGTAGATCCAGCGGGTCGACGTTTTTTGAGCCACTGCTACTAATAAACACCATTCGCAGATTGGGCTCGAAGGTGACATCTTGCAACGATCCGTTAGCCAAGCGCTGGAGCACTTGGACGTTGAAGTCATGTCCTTCTCGGATGTACCCCTGGGGAATGATGTTGATAATGAGTTCGGATGGGTCGTTGGGGATCTCCTGAAAGCCCCTCGCGTCGGGCAGTTGTGGCGGTGGCGGCGCATCGAGTAACAACTCGGAAACCAAACATCCAAAGCGGGCGAACTCTCTGCTTAGGTTCGCAAGCAAAGGAATGATTACTGCTCCACCAACTCGACCATAGATTGACAAGTTGTCATTTTGTAATATACACGGAACAAGATCGCGAAGCAAAAACACATTGTGCTCTCCGACCGGTGGGGAGACGCAGCCGTCTTTGCGCCCGGCGTAGTACCAGGCAGGAATGAGATCGAAGGGGATATGGACAAAAGTGCCACTGAAAAGCATGCAAAAGTCATCGTCGACAGGCAGAATCAATGCTTCATCCAAAAAAGACAGGTCAATGTTTTGGCATACCTGTTCGAAGGGATCGGAGTACCCGCATTTGTTCTTTGCTGTGAACGCGTGAGTGGCTTTAACCCAATCGGGTGAGTTTGACTGGCATTTGCTTGCAATGCATGCTAGTTGACACCACAATGCAGCAGTGGCGTTTTGCTGATTGTTTGAACACTCTTGGTTAAGGCAGTTTGTTGCAAACTCACAGCCAGCGTCAGCGCATCGATTGGGAACAACCGGCTGGCGCGGGGGCGTGCTATAGGGACTTCCCGGACCACCGCTTGGACCAGCTGGTGTTCCGGTGCCGTTGCCGGCGCAACACCCAAACGGATTCTGGGGACAGTTGGTGGTAAGCCGCGTATACAGAGGTGTCTCATAGTACTTGAAGCCGTTGCAAGTTATGCGGTGGCGCACACTGACTACGGGCAGTCGGCACACCTGTTCTGAAGATCGTGCGCCAGGACTGCGGGCGCTGAAGGGTATCACGATGGCATTGGTGGGCCCGGGTCGAAGTGGGGCAAACTCCGAGATCAAGAAGTCAATGCTCCATCCGCTTTCGTTCGTGACCTGCACAACGACTTCCTCAGCATCAATTAAACCTCTGTTCTCGATGCGGAGGTAAAACTCCCTCTCCCCGACTACATCATCCAAGTCAAGAACACGACTCTCAGCACCAGTCGTCGGGTCGATGACCTTGATGTCGAGCGTGGGCACATAGACGTTGGTGACAAACGTCGCCTCCAGCACGAATCGGTAGCGGTCCTCGATCTGGATCGGGTCCACCGTCCATGCGTAAGTTACCGCTTGGAACGGCAGGAACGCATCGACCTGTGCCGTCTCCTCGCGTCGAACGTTCACGATGTTGCGGTACGGCAGGTGCTGCTCGCGACTGACCTCGGCGTAGTAGGCGCCTTCGGGCAGGTCTTCGAAGTTTGCCAAACCGTTCTGGCCCGTCGTCTGCGTGCCGAAGACTTGGTTGGTGCGGGCATCGCGGATGGTGACGAGCGCGCCGGCGAGAGGCGGCGTGTTGGGCGCCCAGTACGTCTCTTCGTTGGCCGCCGCGACCGTGACGTTGCCGACGGCATCGGAGCGGTGGATGAAGGAGTATGGGATGGCGGTCGAGCGAGTACCATTGTCGTAGTGCAGGACGAGCTGGCCCGTAAAGGCACCGAAGGGCTCGTTGAGTGTCGGCGCAAGCACGAGAACGACGCTTGCCGTCTCATCGGGCGATAGCGAGGGAATTGTGGCGGACGTGGAGAGCGTCATCCACGGCACGTTTGTCGGCAGAAGAACCTGGATGGGGCCCGTTGGCAGCCCGCCTGTGTTCATGATGGAAAACTGGACGGTGGTTTGCTGGGGATCTTCTTCTGTGCTTGTAACCATGCCGCCGGAGAGCGAACTAGGTGTTGCCGTGACGGCTGGGTCACGCGGAGCCACGCGCACACGCATAATTGTGGCTGCAGACGCTCCTTGATCCGTACTCCAATTGATATTGATCGGCCCGTCGTAGAACTCGGTACCCGGAGGAGCCGTGATTCGAACCGTTGGGCGGATGATCTGCTGACCTGCGATAGACTGGCCCCCGACCGGCTCGTCGCCGAGCCGGACATCGACGATCAGCCCCGAAGGACCGCCTTGAACCTCTGCAGTGAGTCCGGTCAACGGCAGGTCGCCTGCGTTGAAGACTTCGAGCTGACGGGTTTCTCCTTTGAACCCTGGCGCGATTCGCAGCCCGGTGAACTCGGGCGTAGCGCGCAAGCCATGGAGGACAAAAGTCGACTCTGGAGTTGGAGCGATCGCATTAGGCGGGCCTGCAGTGATTCGATAGCGTCCTGCTTCGCTTGGCAATAGTGGCACCGGTACGGGAGCAATGACGCCGAACTCGCCGTTGACATCGGTTCGTGCGCGGATCGGACGGTTGAACGAACGAACGTTGTAGTTGATCCAAACTGGCACGTTAACAAGGCGCTGGCCTGTGCTCAAACTCTCAGCGTAACCCGAAACTGTGACGGGAGAACCAGCAAGAGCTTGCGAGACAGACGGTGTTGTGATCACCCGGTAGCCGTCCGCATTGAATGAGTCAGTCGAACAGACGCTGTTATTGTCCTCACCTCCAGCCAAACCTTCATTGAGTAGATCGCCGCTGTCGACGACGACGCAGACGATGTAGTCGCCTGCGAGGGCTGGAAGCGTGATAGCAGCTGAGCGAGTCTGCATCTCTCCACTCAGCAAAGTGCCCGTGAACGCCAGTGATCCGAGATCTACTTCTGGGCTCGAGGTGGGGCCGATGCGTCGGGCGACTATACGGTCGTTCCATGGTCCCGCCGCGTCGCCGGGCCCGAGATTGATCACCGTGTATTCAACGACGCCGGCGCTGCTAACTAAGCCGTTGGAGGGAGGAATCACCGACGCGGGAATCACGAGCAGGTCGGGTCGTGGGGGCTGCGTCACGGTTACGACGCTTGTTGAAAGAGCGACATTGTTGACTTCGTCGGGTTCAAGTACATTGGCGGCCGAGTCCGCCCGCACTTGCACGCGGAAGTCACCTGCGATTCGTCCCGGGATAGAGAAGCTTCGCGTTAGAGGCTCCGATTGCGTGGGAGCAAGTGTTGACGAATGCTGTCCGCTACCGAGGAGGTAGGTTTGCTGCCCGTCGACGCTCACGAGTGATACGGAATCGAGGAAGGACGACCCTGTGGGGCAGACGCCGGCGTTCCGAACGACCCAAGAGACCTGCAGATTGCCATCAGCCAAAACCGCTCCCGGGGACGCAGTGATGGACTCGGGAGCGAGGTCTGGCCTTCCCACGGTCGATGGAACCTGGGTGAGGACGCAGTTGTTGACCTCGTCGGACTCGAAGATTGCGCCTTGCGTGTCGAGACACACCAAGCCGTAATAGTTCAGTCCCTCCTGAGGCACGACGACGTTGAGCGTGCGTGTGACCTGCTGGCCGGGCGCGAGAGGGCCGGTCACCGTGCGCTGCGACCCGAAGTAGTCGGCGCCCACCTGATCGTCCGGCGACGAGAATGCACGTTCGATCCATGTGCCCTCAGCGGGAGCGTTGCCAGCGTTAGTGACGGTGTAGACGAGTTCAACCGTTTGGCCTGGGCACGCGGTAGTGGAGATCGACGACGCAGCAACTTGCAAGTCCGGCAACGGAGGGCGCGCGACTTGGATGGGGCCACTGACGGCGAACTGGTTGCTCTCTCGCTGCTCTTCGACCGTGTTGCCCGCGTCAGTCACGACGATGAAGTAGTACGTGCCGGCGGGCAGGCTCGCGCGAAGTGGCAACTGCACGGTGTGCTGCACATTTGCCTCGCCCCCCTGTGGCGCGAG